>DATLYA010000024.1:0-11120 GCA_035575235.1 Candidatus Methylomirabilota bacterium | reverse complement strand
CCCAGGTAGAGAAAAATACCGGCAAACCATCCTAGTGTGAGTGCAAGCAGAGGTTTAGGGATAGAAAAAGCAGACTGCGCCAACGCGCCAGCCAGCGGGGCCAGAGCGGTGGCCGACAACACCGCTGCAGTAACGCTTGAGCTATGATTGGTTCCCAACATGACGCCTACTGTGCTCGCGCCGTCGGCGACTTTATGTAGCATCACCGCAAGTGCAACGACCCAGCCAATTTCGCTCCCTGCCTCAAAGGCGCCGCCGATTGCAACGCCGTCAAAGAAGCTATGAACTCCAATGCCCGCCGCGCCCCAGGCGCCCGCCTGACACGTATGATTATAGTGAGAGGGATGATCACGCGAGTCACTGTGATGCGCCGCATGCTCAAAGAGGTAGAAGCATAGGAACCCAAGGCTGCAACTAAACAACAAATGATGGTGATGAAAGCGCGTCTGCGACTGTTCGAGCAACTGGAGCGCGTCGGGAATCACATCCATGAGAGCGCCCGCCACCAAAGCGCCGGCGCAGAAGGCGAGAACAAGTCCACGATAAGCTTGTAGCCGTAAAGCGACATAGCCGCCGCTCAGCGTCATGATACAGGTGGCGCCAGAGATCCAGAGGGCTGTCATACGAGTCGCTTACCATAGGGATCTCTACACTCAGGAGCAAGCACCCCTACTGCTATTGCACTTGATTTGCACTTACTCTCCCGCTATGTGCACACTGCATGAGGAATGCTCGACGCTTTCCGTGGTGGAAGCAGGTCGTCACGGCGGCAGGTCTCATCAGCGCGTTCTGTTTCTGGCTCACTGCCGCCGCCCACATCCACAGTGCGGCAGCACAAGGCAGCGTACGGCAAGAGTGCCATCTGTGTGTCGCAAGCGAGACCGGTAAAGTGTTCACTACGGCGACGCCGAGCGCGCCTGCCGTTCTACGAACCTTGCTTCCCGCTGCTGCGCTTCCTGAGCAATGCCCTGTTCAGCGCTCTCAGCGTTGCTTGCCTCCACGCGCCCCTCCTCCACGGTCCTAGTCTCCTGACGTTTTCTGTGGTTGTTCAGTCACCGTACGCGCGGCTCTGCATCCTTGGCGGCCTGCGCTGACTTCTTTTGCCATGGTCTTCTTCGCGGAGGAGGATGTCATGTGGAGAATCATTGTCGTCATCCTGTGTTCGTTCGTTGCTGTATTTCTCCCAGCAGCCAGCCTGGTTGTCCATGCGGCGGAACCAGCCGAAGTAAAAAACCTGAGGCAACAAGTGCGGGAGTTACAACGTACAGTTGAACAGTTGCAACGTACTCTCCAGACCATACAACAAGGCTCAGCAGCGCGAGAGGAACAACTGCAGCGACGCATCGAAGAAGCTGTACGAAAGCAACAGAACGCGGTGTTGCAAAGCCGCATGGAAACACCGCTGGATCAGGCGCTGAAGGAAAGCGGAGGAACGGAAGAAAAGCAACCAGTTTTCTCACGCGAGCCTGTCATGCAGCAATCCGGCGCAGCCAACCAGCGACTGATCGATATCTCTTTTATTCCTTCGTTCTTTGCCGGCTCCTCCACAGAAAAAGATGAGACCTTGCAAACGCTGCAAGGAGGCGGACATGATCCACACAAGCGAGGCTTCACTTTAGCGGAAGGCGAACTGGGACTCGGCGGCGTTGTGGATCCCTATTTCCGCGCCCAAGCCTATGTTTCAACCTTTATCGACGCCCTCAGCGGAGAAACAGGCGTTGAGCTGGAAGAGGCGTATCTGACGACGCAACAGTTACCGTTTGGCTTAAGCAATCCCTACGGTTTCCAGCTCGAAGTCGGTCACTTCTTTACCAGGTTTGGGCGGATCAATCCGCAGCATCCGCACCAGTGGGACTGGATCGATCAACCCCTTATCAATACCCGTCTCTTTGGGGCCGATGGCATGCGGGCCCCAGGGTTCCGCGCCTCCATTGGCGTGCCTGCGCCGTGGGTTTCAGAGAGGGCGTCCTCTACTTTCCACTTCGGCATGCAGAACGCCAATGGTGAAACCATGACCAGCTTTCTTGGCGGCAGGCAAACTCATGGCGGCGGTGCAGAAGAGGCAGGGGTGAATGAGGAGTCTATTGGCCGTCGTCCGCGCATCAATCGCGACACGAAAGCCCTGAAAGATTTCGTCTATCTCGCGCGTTGGGAGAACTATTGGAACTTCGGCCATGGGCTCGACACGAATATCGGCTCTTCTGGTGTGTATGGTCCTAATGCCACCGGTCCAGGGGGTGAGACCTGGATCTATGGGCTCGACATGAAATGGAAATGGCGTCCGCTCAACCATTTCCGCGGTTGGCCCTTCCTCACATGGCAAACGGAACTGATGCAGCGCGATTACCGTGCCGACCAGTTTACTCCCACCCATGAGCACAATGTTGATGTGATCACCTTGCCCGGGAGAACACTGCATGACTGGGGACTCTATTCCCAGCTTTTGTACGGCTTTTCGTACGGCTGGGCGGCAGGAGTCCGGTATGAGTATGCCGGCGGCAGCGGTCAGAGCCTCGGTGGACGTCAGCATGATCCCTTCCGCGCTGACCGTCACCGCCTCTCTCCTCTGTTGGTCTGGCAACCCTCCGAGTTCACGCGGGTTCGCCTGCAATACAACTATGACCATGCGAATCACTTGTTCACCGACAAAAACGCACATTCTGTGTGGCTGGCTTTTCAATGGCTGTACGGCATGCATCCGCCGCATGAGTACTAGAAAAAGCGGCCAGGGACTCGTCCCGCATAGCGACAAAGGGGGAAGGCAATGTTCACGAATGGCCAGAATACAACGAGAGCAATTTTTCTTTTTTTTCTGCTCGCGGCCTCTGGGTTCACGCCCGCCGCGCTGGGGCAGCCTTTGCAGGTCTGCGCCACCGTGCCTGAACTCGGGAGTCTCGCGCGTGAAGTCGGCGGCGATTATGTCAAGGTCATCGTCTTCGCCAAAGGCACGGAGGACCCCCACTTTGTCGAAGCCAAACCCAGCTTTATTAAGGCGCTCAGCAGCTGCGATGTGTATGTGCAGATTGGCATGGAATTAGAGGTCGGCTGGGCGCCGGTGCTGCTGCGCGAGGCGGGAAACGGCAACGTCTTGCCTGGCGGCAAGGGCTATATCGACGCTTCCGTCGCCATTACGCCGTTGGAAGCGCCTGCTACTCCTGTAGATCGTTCCATGGGCGACCTCCACCCTTTTGGCAACCCTCACTACTTGTTGGATCCGCTTAACGGACTGAAAGTCGCGGCGCTGATCCGTGCGCGTTTCAGTAATCTCCAACCCGCCAATGCGCAGTATTTTGCCCAACGGTACGAGGCCTTCCGCCAGCGGCTCGGCGCCGCCATGGTTGGGGAAACCTTGGCCTCAAAATATGAATTTGACAAGCTGGCGATTCTGTTCGAGCGCGGCAAATTGATAGACTTCTTAAAAGCGCAGGGAGAAGACAAGCAACTGGCAGGGTGGCTCGGCCTGATGCGCCCGTATTTTGGCGCGCAAGTGGTGGTTGATCACAATATGTGGCCTTATTTCGCGCGGCGGTTTGGCCTGGCGGTGGTGGATTACCTTGAACCGAAGCCGGGTATTCCTCCGACGACAGCGCATCTGAGCGAGGTGGTGAACCATATGAAGCGCGACAGCGTGAAACTCGTGCTCGCCGCTGCATACTATGATCCCCGCTACGCACAATTTGTGTCGGAAAATACGGGCGCCAAAGTCGTCAACATGGCCCATCAAGCCGGAGCGCGTCCAGGCACGGATGAGTATCTGGCGCAAATCGATTACAACGTCCGGCAAATTGTCGCGGCTTTGGGAGGCGGAGCGTGAGCCCTATTATCCCCTCTGTACACTCTGTAATGATGAGGGAATTATGAGCCACTCGCACACCGTACTGCGCGCGTCGGACTTGTCGTTGGGATACGGCGCTCACACTGTCCTGCATGACGTCAACTTTGAAATTCATTGCGGAGAATTCTGGTTTTTTCTTGGTCAAAATGGCGGTGGGAAAACGACGCTGATGAAGGCTATTATTGGTCTGTTACCGCCGCAAGCGGGTCAGTTGTGGCTGCATCCCGCCTTCACCAATCGCGAACGCATCGGTTTCGTCCCGCAACGCTGTGACCTGAACCCTACCTTGCCCACCACCGTGCGCGAATTCGTACTCCTCGGACTGGTAGGTATTGCAGGGAGCCGGACAGAGCGCTCCGAGCGCCTGGCGTGGGCGTTAGAAAAAATGGGGCTTTCCGCGCTGGAGAAGCAAAACTACTGGTCGTTATCCGGCGGCCAACGACAGCGGGCGTTAGTCGCGCGTGCGCTGGTGCGGCGGCCCACCCTGCTGGTCCTCGATGAACCGACAAACAACTTAGATTTACCGACGGAAGATACGCTGCTGCAACTGCTCGCGGCGTTGAACAAGCAGGAAGGGCTCACCATCCTCTTTGTCACGCATAATGTAGGCATCGCCGCTCGTTATGCTACGCACGTGGCGTTGCTGTACTCAGGCAGGGTGTTAGCTGGCCCACGTGCGCATGTGCTCACCACGCATAATCTGACCCGCATCTATGGGGTGGATGCCGCTCCGCATCTGGCGCTCATCCCGACGGACGCACCTCTTCAATCACGCACAGGAGATGTAGCGTGATCACAGAATTTCTCACCTCGTGGCCTCTCTTTTATAACGCCTATCTCTCTGGTTGGCTCATTGCTATCCTGCTCTCCCTCCTGGGTGTGCTTGTGGTGGCGCGCGATCAGATCTTTATCGGCGCCGCCGTCTCCCAAGCCTCAGCGCTCGGTATTGCCGTAGGCATGGTGGTGGGAAGTTGGATGACCCTCGAAGAACACAGTTGGTGGCGTTCAAGCGTGTTTCATTCCCTCATGGGCGGCGTTTTTTCTGTGCTCGCCGCGCTCATTACGGCGCGCAGCGGGAAGGCCGCCGGCCAAGAAAGCCCGGAAGCGGTCAGCGGCTGGATTTTCCTGCTCTCACTGAGCGTTTCCGTGCTCTTGCTCACTCATAGTCCACATGGGCTAGAAGAAGTCCACCGCATTTTGACGAGTACGATCATCGGCGCCAGAGAGGCGGATGTGTGGATATTCCTCGTCCTGACGCTGACCACTCTCCTGGTGTTGACGTTGTACCATCGGCAGGCGCTGCTCATTGTCATGGATCCCGAGATGGCGCGAGCGGTCGGGGTGCACGTTGATCGCTGGAATGCGGCGTTCTCAGTCTGGCTGGGCGTCACTGTGGGATTTTCCATTCGAGTGTCCGGCGTCATCTACGCTTTTGCGTGCCTCGTGCTTCCAGCACTGGCGGCAAAACATCTAGGCCGGGAAGTTCACACCCTGTTCTTTACTGCTCCACTGCTTGCTTGTGGGACAGGCGTCGTCGCCTTTGTGTTCGCCAATCACTACGATTATCCTCCGGGACAAACGGCAACCGCAGGCCTCTGTGCAGTGCTTCTGGGAGTATGGATTCTACGTTTTTGCCGTCTTAGGGCGGCGCGCTCTTGAGCAAACAGAGTGAGCGTCAATATTGCGAGAAGGCGGACAAAGCGGTAGGCTAGTGCCTCATGAAACAGGCACGGTTATTGTCTACCCCTGGAGAACTTCGCTCGAAGATTCGAGCGTCAGGATTGCGCAGCACGGCGCCGCGCGTGGCCGTCTTGCAATATCTGCAACACGCCACCACTCCCGTCAGCCATGCCGAACTGTGTGAGCATCTGGCAGATCAAGGGTTCGATCGCGCGACTATTTATCGTAACCTCATAGACCTCACCGAAGCGGGGCTCCTGATACGGACGGACGTGGGCGACCATGTCTGGCGTTTTGAACTGAAGCGTGAGGGACAGCGCGGACATCAAACGGAGCATCCGCATTTCATGTGTACAGATTGTGGCGAAGTGGAGTGCCTGCCAGGAGTAAGTGTCCGCATCTCACCAACGCCTGGAGCGCCGCGCGCCCTCAACGCCAAAAATGTTGTGGTGCAGTTACAAGGCCGTTGCGACCGTTGCGCAGCCTGACGAGAGTGACCGCACTAGCTGCGGCGTAGGCGGTGCGCGGCGGCCGCAGTTTTAGGTTTTCAATTATAACAAAAAAACAAGGAGGGCGTGGAAATGCTTCAGTCCCAAATTATCCACAACCTCGACGGCAGCACTACTGAGTATACTGATATCCCCCTAGAGCCGGGTCGCCTTGAGCAACTCTTTCGTGAGCTCTTTGAGACGCACTGGCAAAAGATCGTCTTTGGTCCCTGTATTCAAGGCGCCGTGTTTGAGATCCGCTTGACGGAACCACCTCGAAAGGTCGCCATGCTCGACGGCTATCTTACGGTGGACACCGGCGCGTGGCATTTACACCTCTGTATTGAGAAACACCTGGACGCGCCCTCGCCGGAAATTATCCGGCAACGGCAGACCTCGCGAGCCGCCTTTTTCCATGATCAGCGTCCTCATGGCTGTGTCCGCGGCGCCTGGGGGCTGCGATTGTGGAACGGCCTTGGCGAGCAAATGATCACGGTCTTTTTTCCGAACCCGTATCTCACGGATGAGCAGCGTTTGCAGAAAGAACCAGACTGGAGCCGTTTGACGTTGTGGGAGCAGTTGCGACGGCGATATACTGTACCGTAATGAGGAAGCGGAAGAAGGGAGGGCACAGTGGAGTTGTTACAAGTTGAAGGCGAAGTTCACCGGGCGCATTCATTGAGTTTCGCGGACCTGGCGGCGTTGCCAGACCAGATCCCGGATGTGAGTCAGCTTGTCCCAGGACGGGAAGGCGGCGGCGTACGCCTTGCGTCTATTTTGGCTGCCGTGAGCCCCACCATAAGGGCGGTCTATATTACGCTCATCTCCAGTGATGGAAAATTTTCCGCCAGCGTGCCGCTCGCAGCGGTGCGTGAGGCGATCATTGTCTATCGCCTGGGGAATGAACCATTGCCGGCAAAAAAAGGCGGACCATTCCGCTTCCTTATCCCCGATGTGGACCAGTGCGCCATTGGCGGCGTGGACGCCTGCGCTAATGTCAAATTCTTAGGCGTGATGCGCTTGAGCCAACATCCTGGCGAAGATAGCCGACCGACCAGCGCCAAAGAACATGAGCAGCACCACACAAAAGCAGGGCACGAACACTTACAGGCAGACATCTAGCCGGCTCTTTCTAAACCGGAGTGCATCCCAGTCGTACACTTTCCGCCGTGCTTTTGCAGGACTGTCATACTGAGCGCAGCAACGAATCGCTCTTCGAGACCCTTCACTGCGGTCAGGGTGACAACCCTGGTGCGCCACTCTCGTGGCGTTTGGTTTAGAGCAGACAATCTCCCTACCATAGGAGGAGGGTGTTTGTGAAACACAGGGGACTACGCCTCCATAAAGGCAGGAGTGGAGGCAATCTTTCACGTTCTCTCATCACTGTAACCTGGATAACCGTCACGCTGACGCTCCCCAGCCTCTCTCTCAGCGGGGAGTCAATTCAAGAGGAAGCAGCTCTGACGCAGTTCCATCCCTACAGTCACAGCAAGCCGTGCGTTCCCGGACTGGAACCAGGCGTCATGCTAACCCAAGCCAACGTTCAGCTTGCCAAAGAAGTCTTGCCGGAAGAAATTATACAGCTCCTCACGGCCGGAGACTTTACCATTTCCATTCAGGACACGACGGATTTGCCCCTGCGCCAGTCATACATCGACGCCACGCTGCAGTATGCCTCTGGGGTTATTCTGAACGGCGCAGGCGCTCTCCAGAATTATCACGGCGGACTCCCCTTCCCCTTGCTCGATCAAGCTGATCCACGCGCAGGAGAAAAGCTCGCCTGGAATTTCCGCTATCGCGATCTTGGAGAGACGTTTGAAACGCGGCCAACCACACGCGAAGTCAACGCTTCAGGCGCGGTGGAGCATTTTGACCGCGGCACGATGCGCATGCGTTTCGGCATGTATAGGCCCAACCCGACGGATAACGATGTCCAGTGGCAAAGCCAGGGCGTGTTGTTCAAAAATTCCTTTGAACTGCTCAGCCCCTCGGACCGGGAAGGCGTGATGCGCATTCTCACAGTGTATGATGACGACGACCGCCCTTCAGAACAACTACGATATTCGCCGCAAACGCGGCGCACGCGCAAAGAATATGTCAACTATCTGACCCCCATTGGTGGAGCCTACGAGGTGTTACAAGAGGAAAACCCGCCATCCTTCTTTCACGGCTATCTGCACTCATATCAATGGACGTATCGTGGCGCGCGGCTCATGCTCGTTCCTGGCTTTGCAAAAACGGCGGATTTACCGTTCGGTGGGAAAAATGGCTGGTATCCGGAAGTTCCGTGGGAATTGCGTCAGGTGCTCCTGCTCGAAAGCCTTCCCAAGGGCGAACATCCATTCGGCCGCCGCGTCTACGTGCTCGACCAGCAAACCTATGCGCCGCTGTTGATCCTGACTTATGCTTCCTCAGGAGAATTCTTTCGACTTATTCTTGTCGTGCACGCCCATCCAGCGTATTATCCTGGCAATGAACACATCTCCCTTCCCATACTTTCTGGGGCCAGCGCGATTAATTACGCCAGGCAACGCGCGACGCTTTTTTCTACGAATGCAACAACGGTGTATAATCGTCCTTTCTCGGCGCAGCGTTTTGGTCTGATAGAAATTTTCCGCAGAGGCAAATAGGACAAGCGCCTTGAGAGCAAGAGCGGAAACACAGGCGTAGGGTTTTACGGCTCGTCTGGACGCCGTTTCGGTTCTCCGACTTTGATGCCGTAGACAACGACGCCTTTATCGATGCGGATGGTGAAGCCGCAGGCCGGGTTAATACACGCCCACACCTTGTATTCAAGCGATGCCCCGCGTGGACCGAAATCAGATAACGGCGCCATTACACCGCGGCCACATTTTTGACATTGGGGAAGATCCACGCCTACCGCCTCCTCTGCCGAAATTTACACTACCACCCTGCGTATTTAGTATGCCAGGGAACAGGCAGGGAAGACAAGGGCAAGGATTGGCGTCTTTTCATTCCCCGAGTTCTTACACCTGACAGACTGGACAAAAAAATGAACTCCGTCCCCCTCGGGTCTCCCTTTGAATTGGTGAGGCGCACGATCGGCATGGCTTTCCCGCCTGGTCATAGACACGAAACCGTGTCTGAAAACTCCCGGGCTGCCCTTCGCCATCCAAATAATCAGAAATGGAACTGCCCCGATGTTTGATAGCGGCTTGCAGTACGGCTTTTGTCGCCCTCACAATTCGTTCGACTTCGTGATGCTGGAGCGTCGCCGCCTTACGTCCTGGCCGCACCCCCGCACGGAACAGCAACTCATTTGCGTAAATATTGCCAACGCCGGCAACGATACGCTGGTCCATCAGCACGTCTTTGATCGTGCGTCGCGTCTGTTGCACCTTCTGCCAGAGATAACGAACTGAAAACGCTGGACTGAGCGGCTCCACACCAAGCGCCATGAGCGTCTCAATCTCCGCTTCCTCACCGAGCGCCATGAGGCCAAAGCGACGTGTGTCGTTGTAGCGCAAGCACTGCCCGTTTCCCAAAACAATCACAATATGATCATGGGTGCGCAACGGCTCCTGCGGATCCCTTATGATCAGTTGGCCTGTCATGCCGAGGTGGATAAGCCAGATTAATCCATTGTGCAGTCTCACGGTCAGGTATTTGCCGCGACGACCGACAAGCTGCACCGTGTGACCAGTTAACGCGGCGGCAAAGTCAGGCGCTAATGGCGTCCGTAAACGCGGCTCACGCACAGTCACCGCCACAATATGTTGACCGACAAGTACGCGCTCCAGACTGCGGCGCACAGTTTCGACCTCAGGCAATTCAGGCACGGCGCCCTCCCCTCGTTTGTACCGAGTGACGATGGCCTTGCAATGACACAGCATTGTACGGTAGGCCAGAAGTGGTCAGGGTGATACCGTATCTCTCTACAAGAAGGAAGGCCGCCTTACGGAAGGCGCTGATCAGGCAACAGTGAGGAGGCGCATAACTATGGAAGTGTTTAAGGAAATCGCGACCCAGCTTCGTTTTGCCGCCGAGAAGATGCAAAAGGTCAATCTGTTTGACACCGAGCGAATGTTCTGCGATGTCTACTGCTTTGAGCCTGGACAAGAACAAACCCCACATGCCCATAAAGGCTCGGACAAGGTCTATTATGTCCTCCAAGGCACGGCCCGGATACGCATCGCCCAAGACACCAAAGAACTAGGACCAGGAGGGATTGCCTTAGCGCCAGCCGGGGCAGACCATGGCGTGCGCAACCCCGGACCCGAGCGATTGACCGTGCTCGTCTTTATGGCTCCAAAACCCTAACAACGGAGGCGCTCTATGAACGAACAGCAAGAAGTCGAGGCGGCAAACCGCACCTTTTACCAGGCGTTTGAAACACTCGATATTACCGAGATGGAAAAAGTGTGGTTGCGCGCTCCTTATATCAAGTGTGTGCATCCCGGGTGGCCGCTTCTCGTCGGCTGGGGGCCAATTATGACGAGTTGGGAACGCATCTTCGATAATACGCTCTCGATGCAGTTCACGCTGACCGATGTGCGCGTAGAAGCCAGCGCTACCCTTGGCTGGGTAGTGCTGATCGAAGATTTAGCAGCGCAGGGATACGATGGTCCGTCTCGTTCACAAATTCTGGCCACGAATGTGTTTGAAAAAAAGGATGGGCGTTGGTTCATTGTTCACCATCATGCCTCGCCGATCCTTGCGCCTCCAATGTTAGGGGAAGACCGGCTCCAGTAATCGGCTTGCCGCTCTCCCGATCCGGATGATACAGTGACGAGACAGCTGTACATCATCTAGGAGGACCAGACGTATGCTCGTACCGGCAACCCAGTTGCGTGTGGGCATGGTCGTTATGCACAACAACGACCTTCACCGCATCATGGAGCTTACTCATGTCACCCCAGGAAACTGGCGCGGCTTTGTCCGCACGAAGTTGCGTAATTTGCGTTCAGGCTTACAAACCGAACACCGCTTCCGCTCAGAAGACAAGGTTGATCGCGTCACCCTCGAACAACTGGAAATGGAATATCTCTATCAGTCTGGAGATGATTTCTTCTTCATGAATTCAGAGAATTATGATCAAGTGTCGCTCTCCAAAGAGGCGCTGGGCGATTCTGTTCACTATTTGATTCCGAATTTGA
>DATLYA010000023.1:0-8257 GCA_035575235.1 Candidatus Methylomirabilota bacterium | reverse complement strand
TGGCGGACGAGCTCGCCGCGGCGGCGGGACTTGTAATGGAAAAAGGCGCGGCAATCCCCGCCGTGCTGATTCGTGGATATCATTACGCAGCGGTCGAGAGCAACAGCAAGAAGTTGATTCGTCCCGCCGAGGCGGATTTGTTTCGCTAATATGCGGTCAGCAAGTGATAGGGAGTGCGGCGACATGTCGCCGCTGTGGAAAGCGCAACCATGTTTTGCGCACTCCGTACGTCGTGCGTAATTTTTTTACTTGAGATACTTGTCCATAAACGCCAGCGCTCGTCGGTAGCCTTCCGCATAGGCGGGCAACGGCGTCAACTGGAAAAAGCCGTGTGGCGCACCCTCAATGACATGCAGGTCGTGGTCAACGCCAAGTTCTTTCATCCGCCTGGCCAGTTCTACTGACTCCGGGAAGAGCGGGTCTTTCGTTCCCACGCCGATATAGCACGGCGGGAATTTGCCGCACGAGGCGAGCGGACTCACGCGATGATCGCCGCGCAGCGCTTCATATTGATCCTCAGGCAGATACAATTGCGTGCTCGGTCCGGTCGTTCCCAGCGCGCTCAACGCCTTGTGATAATCAAACACGCCATAGATCAACACGCCCACGCTGATCTCTGGTCCGCCTTTTTGCACGGCTTCCGCCAGTACGCCGGCCGCTAAATTGCCGCCCGCTGAATCGCCGCCGACCGCCAGCCGCTTCGCCTCTCCCCCGTACTTTGCGGCGTTTTCCACAGCCCATTGCGTCGCAAAGTAGCAATCATCAAAAGCGGCAGGAAAACGATGCTTCGGCGCGCGGCGATAGTCGACATTGATGGTCAAATACCCACCTGCAGCGAACTCCCTCCCCAGGCGTCGGTGTGTTTTCGGGCTACCCATTGTCCAGCCGCCGCCGTGGAAATACACCAACACGGGATGCGGTCCCGCCCCTGTGGGAACTGCAATATCAGCAGTCACTCTCCATCCCGCGACTTCGCGCAGCAGCACGTTTTCGTGCACCGCGCCAACCGGCGGCGGGTCGCCATTCATGAGGTCGTCGTATCGTAGGAGCATGTCGGCAGGATTGACTCCCTTTGGGGCACGCAGGGTTTCCATGAACTCTAATAAATCAGCCGGCAATTGACTCATGTAGTTCCCTCCTTGTCTTCAGATCGTTCGCGGATTCTAGCCGGCATAGCAGCAAGACACCAGCGGGATCATTGATGGTCCGTAGGGGCGCATGACCGTGCGCCCTACTCTTTCTTTGTGGCGTCACTCCATCTCAGGCCCTGAACACCCACAACTTGTCTTCAACTCAGCCCCGGTGTTAATAGGAGAAAGGGAGTAATACGCTTGCAAAGGAGGGCCCGGCAATGAAAGTTGGCGTAGCGCTCGCAATGCAAAACCCTCACTGCCAGCAACCGGACTATCAGGTCTACTGGCATGAGCGGCGACTTGCCGATCTGACTGAGCCCCTTGGCTTTGATTCATTCTGGACCGTCGAGCACCATTTTGATGACTACACGATGGCGCCGGATGTCTGCCAATTTCTCACGTCTATGGCTGGCCGCACCTCGCGCATCAAGCTGGGCACGGCCGTTATCGTCCTTCCCTGGCATGACCCTGTGCGGGTCGCTGAGCAAATGGCGATGCTGGATATTCTGAGCGAAGGCCGTTTGCTGATCGGCTTTGGTCGCGGTGCGGCCCGCATCGAATCGGATCAGCATTGAGGCAGGGTCTCCCATGCAATGCGCGAAATGCGGCGCGAACAATCGCAACCACGCGCGCTTCTGCGAGGAATGCGGAACGGCGCTGGCCCTCACGTGCCCACAATGTGGCGCGTTCGTGCAGGTGGGGAAAAAGTTCTGCGGCGACTGTGGCGCTTCGCTGTTTTCTCTTCCTTTAGCCTCAGCCCAACTCTCCTCTCTGCACTCACACGCACGACATTCAGGGGATTTCTCCACTCACGCTGATTCTCCTGCAAGCTATACTCCTTCACACCTCGCAACACGCATCCGTTCGGGCAAAGCCGCGCTCGAAGGAGAACGGAAACTCATTACGATCTTATTTGCCGACATCAAAGGGTCAATGGACATCATGGATGGCCTCGACCCCGAAGAGAGCAAAAAACTGCTTGACCCCTGCATTCAGCACATGATGGACGCCGTACATCGCGCGGAAGGCACGGTCAGCCGGGTGCTCGGGGACGGCATCATGGCGCTGTTCGGGGCTCCGCTCGCCCTTGAGGATCATGCACATCGCGCACTCTACGCGGCGGTGCGCATGCACGAGTCAGTGCGTCGCTACGCCAACGACCTGCGCCAACAACATGATATCGAGCTACAGATTCGTGTCGGCGTCAACACCGGTGAAGTCGTAGTTGGGTCCATCGGCAACGATCTCTTTATGGAATATACCCCTGTGGGACATGCTGTTGGTCTCGCCGCTCGCCTGGAGGCGCTGGCGCCGCCAGGTTCAACCCTTGTGACTGAAGCGACCTATCGACTCACGCAGCACGCGTTTCGTTTCGTCCAACGAGGGACAACAAAAGTCAAAGGCACCAAGGAACCGCTTGCCGTCTATGAGCTGCTGGGTCCAGACCCAACCTTTTCCCGGCTTACAGCGCGCACTGCTTACGGGCTGAGTCCTTTCTTGGGCCGCGCTCGTGAACTGACGATGCTGGAGGACTACGCGACTAAAGCTGCGACTGGACATGGACAAGTTGTGACCCTGATCGGAGAAGCAGGCGTCGGCAAGTCACGCCTCATGGAAGAATTGAAGCCTTTGCTGCGAGAGCGCGGCTTTCTCCTCATCGAGGGAGAAGGGTTCGCCTACGGCAAAACCCGCGCCTATTTACCGCTGATTGATATGCTCAAGCGGTATTGCGGCGTTGTCGCTCAGGACTCGCCGGATATCTATCGTGACAAACTGCATGCAACGCTGAGGGCAGTGCACCCTTCGCTTGCGTCGTTTGTCCCCATCTTTCTCGATCTGCTCGGCGTGGAGAGCGAGGATCAATCGATCGCTGCACTGTCAGCAGAAGCGAAACTGCAACACGTGCTGAACGGCATCAAACGACTCATTGCCTTGCAATGCCGTCTTTATCCTGTCGCCCTGCTCGTCGAAGATTTGCATTGGCTCGATGCGCGTAGCATCACCTTTCTACATGCGCTTACCGCGAGCTTGACGACCCTGCCAGTGCTCCTCCTGGGCGCCTCCCGACCAGGGCATATCTATCCCTGGGAAGGACAATCGTTTGCTCATAAAGTCCAACTGGAGCCTTTACCACCAGACGTCACAGCTTCGCTCTTCACCGCGCTGACAGGAGAAGCCAATCATATCACCACCCTCGCTCCCCTCATCTGTCAACGGAGCGGCGGCAATCCGCTCTTTCTTGAAGAAATTATTCACACGCTGCGCGAGACCGGCGCATTGGCTGAGCGGACAGCCGCGCAGACGCCGGCTACTGTTCCCCTGGAGTGGATGCTGCCGCCAACCGTACAGGGAGTGCTGGCAAGTCGCCTCGATCGTTTACCACCCCTTGCCAAAGGGCTGCTGCAAACCGCTGCGGTGATTGGTCAAAACATTCCCCATGCCTTGCTCGCAAAAGTATCAGATCTCACAGCGTCTGAATTTGCGCAATCACTGCAACTCCTGCAGGCCCGGGAATTGCTGTATGAGGCGACGCTCTACCCGGATAGCGCCTACGCGTTCAAACACGCCCTGATCCAAGAGGTCGCCTATCATGGGTTGCTCCAGGAACAGCGCGCAGTGCTGCATGAACGTATCGGAGGCGCGATCGAGACGCTCTATGCCGATAAACTACCCGAATACGCCGGGTTGCTGGCTTACCATTATCAACGCAGCGCCGACACCGCGAAGGCAATTGAGTATCTCCACCTCGCCGGGCGGCGCGCCTGGGCGCTCTACGCGGACACAGACGCCCAGTATTTCTGGGAGGAATGTCTACGACTGCTAGCGACACAGGCACAGACGCCGGAGCGAGACCGTCACGAGGTGCGACTCCGTCTCCAGCTGATCAACGTCTTGTCTCGGCAATATAACGATGATGGACCAGCTCGCGCGCAGTTTACCGCCGCCGAAGCGATCTGCCGCCGACTGAATGACGCCTCTTTGCTGGTGGAGCTTCATGCTACGTTGGCGGTCGCCTATGTGTTATGGGGACGTACGCAGCGAGGTCTCGTCCACGCCCGCACCGCTAAAGAGATCGCGGATGCAATCAAATCTCCACGACTCCAAGTCAGCACCGCGGGTCCGTTGGCGCATTTGCTGTGGATTGCAGGGCTTTTTGAAGAGGCCCTGCACGTGACGGAGGAAGGTCTGGCGCTTGTGCAGGCGCATGGGTTTACGCAGGAGCAGATGGGATTTGTGATCCACCCCTATGCCCATTGCCTTGCCATTGCCGGCGCCAGCAAGGGATTTCTCGGAAAATTTAACGAAGGCGTACAATTCCTCCGTCAGGCGGCGGCGCTCACCGAAAGAGACGGCAATCGCATGTCCCAAGCGGTGGTGCACTGGGGCATCGCTCTGCAGGGCGATCTCTATGGCGACTCCGCTATGGCGTTACAGGAAGCCAATCATGCGCTCGCGATCATGGAGGAAGTCAGCCCGACGACGGGCGTATTGCTGGTCGGATGTCTGCAGGAGTATCTCACCGCCTCCGTGGCTTTCTCCAGCTCCGCTCCGCGCGATGTGCAAACTGATCAGATAACTGCCCATTACCCCAAACTAACCCAAACGTGGCAAGAACATCGCCCCTTTTGTGAATTAGCGGGCGTGTGGCTCGCGGAGCTGGCAGCGCGCGCGGGAAATATGGCGGAGGCGCAGCAATTCGCGCGGGCCGTAGTAGAAAAAGCTGAAGCAAGCGGCAGTCGCTGGTTCCAGTGCGCCGCGCATCTCACACTTGGCAAACTGCTCGCCGCCGACGTCAGTGAAAAAAGCGATGAGGCTGAGACACATTTGCGCGCAGCGTGCGACCTGGCCACCGTGATGCGTAGCCTGCCGCTGCTCGCTCATGCGACAGTTGAACTGGGAGCGTTTTTCTTGCGCAAGAGCGCTCCTACTGCCGCAGGACAGGCGGAATCATACCTGCGGCAAGCAACCGCGTTGAGTGAACACCTGCACATGCAGAATGTGCAAGAACGGGTGCGCCAGTTGCGTGCGCTAAAATCAGGATAAGCGCTCAGGACGAAGACTAAATCAGACCACAAAACATTCGTACACCGCATCACTCAACGTGCGTAAATCCCCCCTCGCCCCCTTTGGCAAAAGGGGGCAGCGCACAGCGCGGGGGGATTTCTGTCAGGGACTGCGCCAATGTCATATGGTTCGATTTAGCTTCGCCCCTCCCCGAGAACAGGTCGCATCCAAGGAAAAACCTTTATAGCAGCGATTATAGCAGCGATGGAAAACCGTAAGATTTTCGCTTTTTCCCGCGGCCACGAGAAAAAAACTGTCCAGGTTAAAGGTTTGCACCGTGTTGCCGTTCTCTAATACTGGACACGGACAAGGAGGGCGACGCCGCCTCCACCACCACACCACCCCCACCGTCGCTTTTCTTGTCCGCCCAATTTCTCACCCTCCCCGCTCTTTTGTTTCCTCAAGACAATGCTAAGAACCTATGGTAGAGGGAAAATATACTTTCTCCTTGAGGGAGGAGATTATGAAAACGACGAAAGCAGGAGTGACGCTGACCCGCCATTTGCTGATGCAACAACAGGCGTCTCCTGGCGCCACAGGGGAATTCTCCCTGTTAATGTCGCAGATCGCAGTGGCGATTAAGACGATCGCCCATGACCTCACGCGCGCTGGCATCGTAGATATCTTAGGAGGAACCGGAGAGATCAATGTCCAGGGAGAAATGACGCAGAAGTTAGACCGTATCGCCAATGACGCGTTCCTTGAAGCGTTTGAATACGGTCAGCTGGTGTCCGAGTTGGTGTCCGAAGAATTGGCGCAACCGGAGCCTATCGTCGGTAACGCCGAGCGCGGCAAATATGTCATCTTCATCGATCCGCTCGATGGTTCATCGAACATCGACGTAAATGTCACTATTGGTTCGATCTTCTCGGTGCATCGGCGTCCCCCTGGCGTGCGCGGAGCAGAATTGATTAAAGCTTTGCTCCTCCCCGGCTCTCAGCAAGTCGCCGCGGGCTACGCGCTGTACGGACCCAGCACACAGTTGATTTACACGACGGGCCACGGCGTCAGTTGTTTCACCTTAGACCCGCGCATTCGTGAGTTCATGTGTACGCACGAGAATGTCCGTGTCCCCAGCAAAGGCAATATTTACAGCATCAATGAAGGACGACGCAACGAGTGGTATCCGCCGACGCGCGCGTACATCGACTATGTGCAGCAAAGCGATAAGGCGACAGGGCGGCCGTATTCCGCTCGCTATGTCGGCTCATTGGTGGCGGACTTTCATCGCACGTTGATGAAGGGCGGCATCTTCTTGTATCCAGCTGATCCGAAGAACAAAGAGGGGAAACTACGCCTGATGTACGAATGCGCTCCTATGGCGATGATTATGGAACAGGCGGGCGGACGCGCCAGTAATGGGACGCAGCGTATCCTCGATATCGTCCCAACCTCATTGCATCAGCGGGTTCCATTGTTGATCGGCAGTGCTGAAGACGTAGCGCTTGCGGAATCATTTTATAAATGACAAGAGTGCTCTACAATAAAAGAAGCGCCATATCCTCGAAGGAGGTTGCACCATGACTGAACGCGTTCGCGAAATCTTGAGTTGGTATGAGAGTGACAACCCGGGCACCCGCGCCAATCTGGCGCGCATGCTGAATCATGGCCGTCTTGGCGGCACTGGCAAAATGGTGATTCTCCCGGTGGATCAAGGCTTTGAGCATGGCCCCGCTCGCAGCTTCGCGCCCAATCCCGCAGGCTATGACCCGGATTATCATTTTCAACTCGCGATCGAAGCCGGCTGTAACGCTTATGCCGCGCCGCTTGGCTTCATCGAAGCGGGTGTCGCCAACTTCCTGGGCGAGATTCCCCTGATTCTGAAACTCAACAACCATGACGTGTTGCACGATGAGAAAGACCCGCTCTCATCCATTACAGCTAGTGTAGATGACGCCTTGCGTCTCGGATGCGCCGCCGTGGGCTTTACGATCTATCCGGGCTCTGCTCAGGCGCAGACGATGTATCAGCAAGCGCGAGAGATCACCAAAGAAGCCAAGGCTAAGGGTCTTGCGATGGTGATCTGGTCTTATCCACGCGGCTCTTCACTCAGCAAAGAAGGCGAGACTGCGGTCGATGTCGTAACGTACGCTGCGCAAATCGCTGCGCAACTGGGCGCTCATATCATCAAAGTCAAACTCCCCAGCTCCCACATTGAGTTGAAGGAAGCCGAAAAAGTCTACAATAGATATCATGTTCCGATCGAAACCCTTGCTGACCGCGTGCGCCACGTCGTGCAAAGCGCGTTCAACGGCAAACGCCTGGTCATCTTCTCCGGCGGACCGAAGAGCGACAACGATGAAGCCTTCTTCAACGAAGTGCGTGCTATTCGCGACGGCGGCGGTTTTGGCTCCATCATTGGCCGGAATTCCTTCCAGCGGCTGAAGTCAGAAGGACTGGCGTTCCTGCGCACCGTGATGGGCATTTACGCCGGAGAGATTAAGTAGCTCTGGAGGGGCGCACGGCTGTGCGCTCCTCCCGCGTATCTGCATACAACAGCTTCAATTGCCGTGGCGACACGCCGCAAAAGTAGGCAAATCGCAACGTCCACATCAAGGCAATAGTCCGCCACACGCCGTCGCGCCGCCACCGTCTGGCGGAGGTAATGACCTGCTCTCGCAGACAGGCAATGTTTCCTTTCCGTTTCAACCTTCGGCTGAACTCAATATCTTCCATGAGCTCGAATTCAGGAAACCCGCCGATGGAGAAGAACACATCGCGACGGACGAACATAGCCTGATCACCGGTCGCAATCTTCGTCAGGCGAGAGCGGAGGTTCATGAGCGTTTCAATCATGCGAAACGACCAGCCTGGAGCATCAAGACGGACATCAAAGCGTCCGCCAACTATGGTGGAATTTTGGAAAACGCCGTCAAGCAGCGTCGAAAATTGCTCAGGCAGGACGGTATCCGCATGGAGAAAGAGCAGCGCTTCGCCGGTAGCCGCGCGCGCTCCAGCATTCATCTGCCGCGCCCGGCCACAGGCGGAGGACAAGACGGTGTCAGCGTAGAGCCGAGCGATATCCGGCGTGCCGTCGTCACTGCCGCCATCCACGACAA
>DATLYA010000022.1:0-4671 GCA_035575235.1 Candidatus Methylomirabilota bacterium | reverse complement strand
GCGTGTTCGATCTGGAGGTCGTTGAGCGTCTGCGGAATCGTGGTTGGCCGAATCATTTTGTTCTTAATTTGATTCCGCAGTGTCTCCTCATCGAAAACGAAGGGCAACCAGCGGCGGATATTGTCGAGCCCTGCCTCGGCTACGACATTGGCGATGCTATAGCTCATGCCCAAATTGGCGCTGACCGTGCGGTTGAAGACGCCCTGGAACACGGAGAACACATCCGTCGTGGCGCCGCCGATGTCTACACCGATGACATTGAGGCCTTCCCGCCGCGCCACGGTTTCGATTATCATGCCGACCGCCGCAGGGGTCGGAATAATCGGCGCGCCCGCCCACGAGATCAGTTTTTTGTAGCCTGGCGCTTGCGCCATTACATGCTCAAGAAACAAATCGTGAATCTTCTGACGGGCGGGCCTCAGGTTCTCTTGTTCAAGCACGGGGCGAATGTTCTCCGTGATAGACAACGCGGTGCGCTGCCCGAGAATCTCCTGGATTTGCGGGCGGGCGTCAACATTCCCTGCGTAAATCACCGGAAGCTGATACCCGGCGCCGAGCCGCGGTTTCGGGTCAGCCGCGGCAATGTATTCAGCGATCTCAACAACGTGAGGAACCGTGCCGCCGTCCGTGCCGCCGGCAAGGAGAATCATATCTGGACGGAGATGGCGGATCCGTTCAATCTTGGCGTAGCTGGGCCGGCCATCGTTTGAGGCGAGCGTGTCCATGACGATCGCCCCGGCGCCAAGTGCGCAACGTTGGGCGCTCTCCGCGCTCATCGATTTCACCACGCCCGCAACCACGATTTGCAGCCCGCCGCCCGCGCTGCTGGTGGAAATGTACAGGTCCACCCCGGTATCGCCGTTGGCGGGCGTGATAATGCGGTCGCCGGCGAGAATCGTCCGTCCCGAAAGTTCTTCAATTTCTTGGATGGCGTTTAACACACCGCGAGTGACATCTTCAAACGGCGCTTCGACGGTGGTTGGCGCCTCGCCACGATGGGTTTGGCGATACTCAGCGCCTGATTTTTGAATGAGAATCGCCTTGGTTGTCGTGCTGCCGCAATCCGTGGCGAGGATAACGCGGAGATCGTGAGGGCTCATGCTTCCGCTTGGCCAGGATAGTCTATAGAGCAATCTACTTGGCGACCGGCTGCACGGCGGCGACCGGCGCCTGGATGTCTACACTGGCAATGACCCGATGCGGATTGAAGTACGGCAGAATATATTTGCCAATCCGCTGGATAGACCGCATGATGTTGGCGTGCGGAATGCGTCCGGCCTGCTTGAAGCAGATGACCTGGCTGATGCCCGCTTTCTGGAAATTCTCCAGCTTACGAATGACTTCATCAGGATTGCCCACCACCACCATGTGATGTTCCTTGAGCTGCGCGTCGGAAGCGTCTTTCGGATCAAGATCCATCGCCATGAGGTTACGCAGATACTCGTAGGAGTACAATTGGTTTTTCACCATCAACGGCTCGAATAATTTCGCCAGCTGATGCATGAACCAGCGCGCGCCTTCAAGGCCGATGGCTTCTTCTTCCTTGTTCTCCGTCACATGACAAATAATAAAGTTGGCGAACTCTTCATTGACGACTTTGGGAATCTGCTCGCTCCGTTTCGCGCAGGCTGCACGGTAGCTCTCCATGCTCGCCTGGACATGCTCCCAGTTCAGACTAAAACTCAACACGCCAAGCCCGCGATCCCCGGCGATCTGATAGCTGTCCGGCGCTACGCAGGCCATCCACATCGGCGGGTGGGGTTTCTGAATGGGTTTGGGCACCACCCGACGCGGGGGAATCTTCATCAGCTTGCCGTTGTATTCGAGAATCTCTTCCGTCCATGCCTTGACGATGATCTCCAACGCTTCCCGCACCTCTTCCCGGGTCCGGTCATAGTCAACGCCGAAGCCGTCAAGTTCTTGCGCCGTAGTAGAACGTCCCGTGCCCAGGTCCATGCGGCCGTTGCTCATGATGTCCAGCACGGCGGCTTGTTCGGCGATCTTGATCGGATGATTGAAATTGAAGGGCAGCAAGCGCACGCCATGCGCGATGCGGATGTTTTTGGTGCGTTGGGTGACCGCGCCATAGAACACTTCTGGGGCCGGGCTGTGCGAGTATTCTTCGAGGAAATGGTGTTCCACTTCCCACACATAATCGAAGCCGACCCGGTCGGCGAGCTCGATTTGCGCCAGGGCTTCCCAGTAGGTGTTGTACTCGCTGAGCGCATGCCACGGGCGCGGGGTTTCCATTTCGTACAGCATGCCGAATTTCATACGAGGCTCTCCTTTCCTGCTAAAGACTGGGGACTAGAGACTTGCGGCTGGTGAGGAGGCGGGAAACGAGTCTCCAGCCTCTCGCCTCTAGTCTCCAACCGTTTACGCCGCTTTGGCCGGCGCTGGCATTGTCAATGGCGCCGGGTTTTCCAGCAGCGGCGTGGTCTTCCACTTCTTGAGTTCCGGCAGGACGTTTTTCACGAAACAGCGCATGCTGCGTTCGGCTTCATCAAACGGCATACCAGCATAGCTAAAATTACACATGACGCCGTTCATGTTGATAGTGTCTTTCATGAACTGCAACTTCTCCAGCACCTGGTCCGGCGTGCCCCACGGCATCAGCTTGGCGAAGTCCGCAGCTGCGCCTTCCATCCCGTGTTTCGCAATGTATTTGCTAACGTTGCTGTAGAATTCATAGCTCTTATGCGAGCCGAATTTCTCCGAGGTCATCTCGTAGTGCTTCATGGCGGTGTGATAGTACCTGGTGATCCAATACATCGCCCGATCTTCCGCTCGCGCTTTGTCCTCATCAACGTAGAAGAAGCCGCCGCTCAACGGTTGTGGCGGCTCCGTGCCGTTCACTTCGCGCCACACTTTGTGATAGACCTCGAAGTCTTGTTTGACCGCTTCCCAGGGTTTCTGCGGAATCACCATCACGCCGACTCCGAGTTTCGCCATGATCGGCATCGATTCAGGCGACACTGCCGCGGCATAGGTGCGGCCCTTGAACGACCGGGCCGGGAAGGGACGAATTTGGCGGCGCGGCTGATTCGTCACCAAGCCGCCTTCCATATAGCCAGTCTCCAAAGCGTTCAGAATCAGCTCGGCGTATTCAATAAAACGGCTGCGTCCTTCGTTCTGATCGAGACGAAAACCCTCATACTCAATCCGCGCCAGGCCGCGGCCAATCCCAAAAATGAACCGGCCGTTGGAGAGATGATCGAGCAGTGACACCTGTTCGGCTACGCGAATCGGATCATGCCAGGGAAGGACGACAACCATTGATCCTAGCTTCGCACGGCTGGTTCTTCCCGCCATATAGGAAAGAAACTGCAAGACGTCTGGACACATCGTGTAATCATCGAAGTGATGTTCGATCGACCACACGGAGTCGAATCCTAACGGTTCGGCCAGTTCAGCGAGCCGCACTTCCTGACGATAGACCTCAGCGTCGGAAAGGGCGTTATCGGGGTTTTGAAAAGCCACTCCATAACCAACGTGCATATGGGCCTCCTTTGCTTCCTTGAGCTTAAAGTGTTCCTATCTTAGCGGTCTCTTATGGAGTGGACAACCTGAGCGCTCATTCATTGAGCCTGTCCGATGGCGGCAACCGGCAGAGGAACTGCAGCGTCTCACTCAAACTTAACGGCTTTCACGTTTAAGAAGGGCGAGCGCCGGTCACCTCAAGCGTTGTTCGACATGTTCTTCTTCAATCAACCTAAGAAGCTCAAGTCCTTTCATGAATAGGGAGGCATGAGGGACGTAAGCCTTATGAGGAGACAGAGAGAGGGCGGGGCAGCCTTTCTCTCTGTCTCTATCCTGGCGTGTCTGCTATGCGCAACGCAGCAGTTTGCCCGGGAGCAGGCCGGTGGCTTTGCCGTCTTCAAAGGTGACTTGTCCGTTGACCATGATCCAGCGATAGCCTTCCGCACCCTGCACGCGCCGCCAGTTGTTCGGCGGCACATCATACAGAATTTCCGTCGGCTTCACGGCAAGTTTCGCCAAATCATAGACAAGGATGTCAGCGGCCAGTCCTTCCTTAATGGCGCCGCGGTCGCGGAACCCCGCCACCCAGGCAGGCAGGTAGCTCAAGTGATAGTGCGCTTGCTCCTGCGTAATCATGCCGGTGTCGCGCACCATCCACGTGAGCAGATCCGTGACATACGCGCCCAAGGTTTGAAACTTGGTGTGCGCGCCGCCGTCAGAAAAACCCGCCACCGTGCGGTGACTGAGCAGTTCCTTGCAGTATTCCGGATTCTGATTACGGACTGGCGTGAGCCATTCCGTCTTCCAGTTGTCGGCGGCGGAAATGTCGATCAGCACGTCTATGACATGCTTGTTCTCTTCCCGGGCAATGTCCCGAATCGTCCGGTCACGGTATTTCTTGCGTAGTTCCGCATTCTCGAGCTTGCGGCAAACGAAGTCAGCAATATCCCCCAACGCCTTCGGTTGTTTGGTGCGGTCGTACTCCTCGCGCATGGATTGCCGGAGTTGCGGATTGAGCAGTTTCGCCTTCCGCTCTTCCGCCGTGCCCAGGGTCGCTTCGCGCCACGCATCTACGTTGTCAAACAAGTTCCACTGTTCTTCAAGGGAGAAGCGGAAGTCGAGGCGCATGGTTAAGCCGTGCGCCACCAGCGGAACGCCGCGTTTGTTGCATTCGTCAACAACGTTTAACAT
>DATLYA010000021.1:0-6394 GCA_035575235.1 Candidatus Methylomirabilota bacterium | reverse complement strand
GTGTGGACCAATCCGGATGGTTTTTCATGGATTGAAGTATTGAGCGATGAACACCTGATCGGTCTCCACGTCGCGTTGACGCCAACGTGGAGCGAGAGTGCGTATTTCGCGGATTACATTCTCCCCATGGGGTTAGGCAGTGAGCGCCACGATCTTCACTCCTATGAAACTCACGATGCCCAGTGGCTTGGTTTCCGGCAACCTGTATTGCGTGCGACGCGGGAACGGCTCGGTGCAGTCGTCACAGATACGCGCGAGGTGAATCCTGGTGAAGTCTGGGAAGAGAACGAGTTCTGGATCGAACTCTCCTGGCGTATCGATCCTGATGGCGCGTTAGGCATTCGCAAGTTCTTTGAGTCCAAACAACAACCGGGCGCGAAGTTAACCGTCGACGAATATTATAGCTACATCTTCGAAAATTCCGTGCCCGGGCTTCCGGAACGTGCGGCCGCCGAAGGACTGTCGCCGCTGGCCTACATGCGGCGCTATGGCTCGTTCGAAGTCCAGAAGAACATCGGTCCAGTCCATGAACAACCTGTGCCGGCGGAAGAACTTGAAGACGTGCGCATCGATGACGTGGGGCGCGTTTTCACGCGCGCGGCGAAGCCGGCGGGGGCGAATATCGTGCCGCAACCAACCCCAGACGGCGACGCCGAAGGCCGCCGCCTGGTCGGCGTACACATAGAGGGCCGTATTCTGCGCGGCTTCCCGACGCCAAGCGGACGGCTGGAGTTTTTTTCCAAGACGCTGAAAGATTGGGGATGGAGAGAGTATGCTCTGCCCGCGTACATCAAGAGTCATATTCATCCTGAACGTCTTGACGCCGGCCACATGGTGTTGATTCCGACGTTTCGCCTGCCCGTGCAAATCCATACCCGCAGCGCCAACGCCAAATGGCTGGACGAAATCGCCCATACCAATCCACTCTGGATCCACACCCAGGACGCTGCACGGATCGGCGTGCGCACTGGCGACCTCGTGCGCGTGGAAACCGAAATTGGCTACTTTGTCGTCAAAGCCTGGGTAACGGAGGGCATTCGTCCCGGTGTTGTAGGCTGTAGTCATCATATGGGACGTTGGAAACTCGACCAGCAGGGGCAACGACAACTGATGGCGACGGTGTC
Source organism: Candidatus Methylomirabilota bacterium (assembly GCA_035575235.1). Lineage (GTDB taxonomy): Bacteria > Desulfobacterota > Binatia > Bin18 > Bin18 > SYOC01. The sequence goes on along the minus strand of DATLYA010000021.1, from coordinate 5,270 downwards.
ATTGGATCGCAAAGGCAGCCGCTGGAGCCTGAGCCGAACAAAGAACGTCGAAGCGTACCAGAGCGAGGATGCGGACAGTCAGCGTGTGTGGTGGACGGATGCTGGCGTGCATCAGAACTTGACGTTCCCCGTGCATCCTGATCCGATCTCTGGCATGCACTGCTGGCATCAGGCTGTGCGTGTGGTCCGCGCGCAACCCGGCGATCATTATGGCGATATCGTGGTCGACACCGAGAAAGCACACGCCGTGTACAAAAGATGGGTGGCGGAAACTCGGCCGGCCGAACGCATTTCCCCCGACGGAACCAGGCGGCCCTACTGGCTGCTGCGCCCCTTAAAGCCGGGGCGGGAGGTGTACAGGCTCACAGGCAACACGTGAAACGTTACGTGTTAAAATCGACATTTTGTCATTGCGAGCGGAGCGAAGCAATCTCTGTCTACAACAGGATTGCTTCGTCGCTCACGCTCCTCGCAATGATATAATTCGACTTTGTGTCTCTTGTTTCGCAGAAATAACGTTTGCTCTGTTCTTGTCTTTTATGTCTTACGCCTCACGCTATTTTTCCTTTCTCGACCTTCGCGTGTATCGCCTGAGTTTTCTTCGTAAAGATCTTGCGGCGAGCGCCACGGTGGCTTTTCTCGACATTCCCCAAGGCGTTGCCTACGCCATGATCGCGGGCCTGCCGCCGGCGATGGGCCTCTATGCGGCTGCGGTCCCAGCTATCGTGGGGGCGCTTTTCCGCAGTTCGCGCCATGTGGTCACTGGACCCACCAACGCCTTAAGCTTTCTCGTCGGCGGCGCAGTTGCGGGAGAAGTTGGTCGTAGCGGCGCCACGCCAATGGAAGTGGGAGTAACGCTCGCCTTTTTTGTTGGAGCCATGCAAACGTTGGCCGGTATGCTGCGGCTGGATGCGTTTGCCGATTTCATTTCTCAACCCGTCGTGCGCGGCTACATTACCGGCGCCGCCGTGCTGATCGCGGTGGGACAACTTGCCAATGTCACGGGCACGCATGGTTCAAGCAGGGATCTGCTGCACGCGCTCCTCGCCTGGGGCGAGGATCTAACGCATACCAATTTCCTTGCCCTGGCTTTTGCACTGGGTACGATTGTGATCGTGGTCGGCGTCCGGCGCATCGATCGGCGCATTCCCGGCTCCGTCATCGCCATGGTGCTGAGCATTATTATCGGCAGCCTTTTTCACCTCCATGGCGCAGGGTTGAAGCTCGTAGCGGACCTCGCGCCGATTCCGGTGGGGTTTCCGCCATTCACCACACCTCATCTCTCGCTGTGGCCGACGCTTGCTCCGGCAGCGGTCGCCTGTGCGGTATTGTCTCTGGTGGAATCAAGTTCTGTCGCGCGCGCCTTGGCGAGTCGCAGCGGACAACACCTGGACATGGCGGCGGAGTTTACTGGACAAGGATTGGCGAATCTTTCAGCAGCATTCTTTGGCGGCTATCCTGTGAGCGGCAGCCTGGGCCGCTCGGCGCTGAATCAACAATCGGGGGCGGAAAGCCGCGTGTCCGCCTTAGGCTGCGGCGTACTCATGATCTTTGTCTTATTATTCCTCGGTCCCCTGGTAGGAAAAACCCCAATAGCCAGCTTAGCCGGTTTGCTCCTCGTACTCGCCAATGACCTCATCGATCGGGACCGCATCAAATTGATCCTGCGCGGGACCATAGCCGACCGTGCGGCGTTTATTGCGACTGTGGTTGGGACCTGGGTGCTGCCGCTTGATCGTGCTATTTACCTGGGCGTGGGCATCAGTATCACGATGTTCCTACGGCAGGCGCGGTTATTGTCGATTCGAGAAATGGCCATCGGCGAAAAAGGGCGATTTCGTGAAATCGATGCTGAACCGGGAGAAGCGGTGCGCCTTTGCACGGCGATCCGGATTCTCAACCTCACCGGCCCGCTCTTTTTCGCGGTGGGGGGCGAACTCGAACGCGCGCTGGAGCCGTACGTCCGCGACGAAAACATCCGGGTGTTGATCCTCCGTCTCCGTCAGGCGCAAAACATTGACATTACCACTGCTAACATCATTGAAACAACAGCGGAAAAGCTCACTCGACAAGGGCGCACCCTGACCCTGCTTGGACTACGGCGCAGCACACTCACATTGTTCGACCAAACCGGATTGTTGGAACGCCTTGGCCGAGAAAACGTGTTTCCCGCGCAAGCAGGTTGGTTCACTGCCATGGAAGCCGCGCTGCGGCGGGCATTAACACTGGCCGGACCACATGCCTGTGGGAGGCGTTGCCCACTCGCGGAATACGTCGATGCCCAGGACGCGCTGCGCTCATCCGTAGAATCCGCTGCGACGGCAGGGTAATATGCCGCCACGCCTTTATCGGCGACGATTGCCCCCAGTAATCGTCATCTGCCGACCATGCACGGCGGTGCGAGCGCCAAACTGCTGCACAAGCCAGAGATTGCTCTCCAACTGTTGCGACCGTCAATTGCAATCTCAGGGCGCTCGGCATTCCCCGCTTGTCACAAATGCTCGGCAAAGGTCGCAACACGAGGCCGGACAAGGCGTTCATAATCAGCATACCGCATCTTGACGGTCTGCCAATGCGAGCCCGCATTGAAGACAATCTCCTCGTCCTCCGCCAGAGCCGAGTCTACAATTGTGTCTATATGAAACAAATTACCGAAAGGCGGCTCAGCGCCGACTTCGCACCCTGGAAACTGGGTGCGGAATTCCTTTTCCTGCGCCAGCTCCGCGTGTTCTCCTAACACCTGCCGCAGCTTAGCGAAGTCTACTTTATGCGAAGCAGGCAAGACCAACATCGTCAAGCCGCCGCTCGCCTTCTTTACGATGACGACCTTAGCCATCTGCTTGCCAGGCACGTGCTGGTAATGCGCCACTTCCTGGGCAGTGTACGCCAACGAATGCGTAGTGACTTGATATTTGATCCCGTGTTGGTCGAGATATTCTTGTAGTTTTCGTACGACTGGCATAGGGAATTCTCCTCTTTCAGGCGGCGTCTCTCAGAAGGCAAAGCCTTTGCCACACTTCATTGCCAGTGAACTCCGGACGATCGCCTTTAAGTGGCGTGTTCACCAACTAATGGCACGAACCGCACGGGGCCTAAGTCTTCCTGAGTAATCTTGCCCCTGTGCTTCCACAGCCGCAACAAATCTTGTTCCTTGCCTCGCTCAACTGGCAACACCATCCGTCCCCCCTCAGCGAGTTGCTTCACTAGCGCCTGGGGAATCCGCGGCGCTGCGGCGGTAACGATGATCGCATCATACGGACCGCCTTGCGGCCAGCCGGCATTGCCGTCACCCACGATGACGGTCACATTGGTAAATCCCAGCGCCGTCAGTCGCGTTCGCGCAGTTTCCGCCAGCTCTGAAATAATCTCGATCGAGTATACTTTTTTGGCAAGGCGGCTGAGCACGGCAGCTTGATATCCCGAGCCCGTGCCAATTTCCAATACCGTCTCCGTCCCCTGCAATTCAAGCGTCTCGGTCATGAACGCAACAATATAGGGCTGAGAGATAGTCTGCCCTTCACCAATCGGCAAGGGACTATCAGTGTAAGCCGAAGACCGCCAAGCCGGAGGCACGAAGAGATGGCGGGGGATATCAGCCATTACTTGCAGCACCCGCTCATCGCGAATACCGCGTTGCCGTAGCTGTTGCTCGACCATCCGTAAGCGGGCGGTTCGCACTTCGACCTCATCATTCTTTTGCCCACTCTCGCTACACGAAAATCCTGCGCACAGCAGCGTCATCGCCATAAGGAAGGGCATGATGACCAGTTGGCGCCAAACTCTCTTGTTCATGCTGTTGCCTAGCAAAGGCGAAATCCGTCAAGCGTAGTGGGCACAGGGTGCGTCGCGCCCCCATCCAAGATGAGCTTCTTCCGAAAAACCAGAAGGAGGAGGAGAAAGGCGATGGCAAGCAGCTCTAGGGATATTCAGTCACAGCGGACTCGGCCTATTCGCCCTTCAGTTTTCGTAGCAAATTCTTGACGGCAATTTCCCGTTGCTTGAGCGTTTCCTTGTAATCGTGGTCGTCTGTGTAGTGAATCTCCTCCCGCAGGTTGGGGACTTCACGGTCAAGCAGATCAATCAATAACTCTCGTTCACTATCGCTGAGTTCTACATTGTTCATGATGATCCTCCTCATCTCCCAGAACACGCCTACCTTATGGACGCCTTACGACCAGGTTTCCTTCCTCTCTCATTTCACGAGCCAGGGGCAACTCATCAATCCACATGCTTCCATGCGTGATAGGAGCTCCGCACCAGGGGCCCGGCTTCGACATGGCGAAATCCTAGTTTCAACGCCTCCTCACGCAAAGCTGCGAACTCATCAGGATGGACGTAGCGCTCGACCGGCAACTGATCCTTCGACGGGCGGAGATACTGTCCTAAGGTGAGAATATCACACTCCACCGCGCGTAGATCGCCAAAGACCGCTAATAACTCCTCGTAGGTTTCACCCAGTCCTAACATCAGGCCGGTTTTCGTCTTCAGGCTTGCGCGTGTTTCCTTCGCTTTTTGCAACACGCGGAGGGAGCGTTCGTACCTCGCGCCAGGGCGCACCCGCTTGTAGAGGCGGGGAATTGTTTCGGTGTTGTGATTGTAAATTTCAATCGGCGACTGCGCCACAAGTGCGACAGCGGCTTCGTCGCCCTGAAAGTCTGGCGTGAGCACTTCAATCGTGCAGTCAGGGTTGAGTTGCTTCAACGCGCGGACAGTCGCCGCAAAATGGGCGGCGCCGCCGTCGGGAAGATCATCGCGATTCACGGACGTCACCACGACATGAGAAAGGCCCATCTTTCGCGCAGCCTCAGCGACACGGCGCGGCTCGTCCGGGTCTAGTGCAACGACATGTCCATGATGCACAGCGCAGAACCGGCAATTTCGCGTGCACACATCGCCCATGAGCATGAACGTGGCGGTACCATGCCCCCAGCATTCGCCAATATTAGGACACTGCGCTTCCTGGCACACCGTGTTCAGCTTGAACAGCGACACAATCGCCTTGGTTTTGTTGTATCCAGGTCCGCCAGGCATGCGAACCTTCAGCCATTCGGGGTGGCGTCTTACCGGCTCGTTTCGCGCACCGCGGGTTGAAGGCTGAGCGCCGAGGGCTGAGTTCGCCAGTTCTTCGACCATACGATATCCTCATAATGCAAGCGGCGGGCAAAACGCTCCGCCACGCGTATTTTTACAGTTGTGAGATCAATGGGATGGCCCAAGCATTCCGCCATCGAGGTCATCCGCACGCCGGTGAGCCCGCACGGCACGATATC
>DATLYA010000020.1:0-11457 GCA_035575235.1 Candidatus Methylomirabilota bacterium | reverse complement strand
GCGAACGCCTCACTAGAAGTGAGGCGTTCCTTTGGTGAGGAGCAACGGCTCTTTGAGCAAACGTCTATGACGACGCGACGGAGAGAGACTGGGCATTTAGCTGCTGGTGGATTTTGCTTCTACTTTGGTGACTTCTGATTTATCACCTTTTTTGTCCATGGTGACGGTGACCGTATCGCCGGGCTTCAAATCGGTGAGAGCCGCCGTTTTCCCATCGCGACTGATTGTGGCCTCGGAAGGAATGGTATGGGTATGTTGGTTCTTCCCAGCGGTATCCGTCATGGTCAGCTTACCAGCGCCCGCTTCGACCACTTTTCCCTGATGCGTATCCGCTGCAGAAGCGCTGGTGATCCAGCAGAATGCCGCGGCGATGAGAGACAAGACAAATAGTTTGCGTTGCATGAGAACCTCCTTATCTCTGGCGAGTTGTTGTGCGATACCAGCTCTCAAGAGGTATGGGGGAGCCCGCTCTCGCCATGTATCCATCTTTGCCCCTGTCTGTCCCGAGTCCTGACACAGGATTTGATCACGCACGGGATTCATGTCCACTGTCCTCCTCCAAAGGAGGCTACCTTTGTAGAGTACGGTAGCGCACTGTCAGGTGAATGCAACTCGGGACATATGACGAGAGCTGCTTGTGTGCAATCTCATACTCAAAAGGCCAGGGTGAAACCGGAGCAAACTGGGAAATGGCGTATGGCTTGCTGTCTTCTCGCCTCTTAGTGCAGTACAACAAGGCGAAGGGACCTCAGCCCAGTCGCAGAATGACCCCTGTGAATACACCCCAAAAGCGATCCCATGCATATGAGATCTCACCTCGGATGAGAAACTCGTCTCTATCATTTTCTACATTCTGGAGTTTCCTGCAAGAATCGGCGTCCCAATGGATTGGCTGACAACCCCTTTCAGTTGGCCGCCGCGCTGGCCTATTACACCATCTTCTTCCTGGCGCCTTTACTCCTGCTCGTCATTGCCATTGCAGGACTGGTGGTTGGCCAGGAGGCGACTGAACGACAAAGTTTCCGTACGCGCGCCAGAGATTGTTCATCAGGCGGGCTCGGTCCGCACAGCCAGATCGAAATCCGGCCCATTCGTCGCGGGGTGAAACGTGGCTCCGACCTCCGTGACGCCCGAGTCCATGAATTTCCCGCTGAGTTTTCCGACGCTGGTTCCCTCGGTCAAGTGGTTCGTGAAGTTCGTCAGATGGAACTCGGCGTTGGAGAGGAACAGCCGGTGCTCCGGGCTGGCCTCCTTGTTGACGAAGGAAAATTTACTGTTCACCATATCAACATGGTCCGCTCGCACGATTGTCTCTGAGTTGTTGTTCAGCCCTTGCGTTTTCTGAACGGTTTTCCGCGCCGCCTTTTTCTCCGCCGGCGTACCGCCGGCCGTGTGAGTATTTGGTAATAGAGGGATGGCCAAAGACGAAATTCGCCACTACCCGACCAAAGAGGAATGCGCGCCATTGCACGCTCGCGGTCAACGTAGGAATAGCGGCGACTGGCGGATCAGGGGGGCGCGTTTTGTCTGATCATAAGCTCGTTCAGCTCTAGAGAAAACCCGAGGGGATGAAAGTGAGCAGCGCCGAGCTGAACAGTATATCCGCGTAAACGGTGATTCATCTTTTGTTCGAGCAGGGGGCGCAGCGGCTCATTAGAAAAAGAGCCCAATGCAACCAGATTAAGCAGCACGGCGAGGAATGCTATAGACAGCCAGAGCCACTTTCTTCGCATACTGAGCGTCCTGACGAGGGAAAGGCTCCCGCCACGCTCTTGGAAAGTCTCTCTACAGAGTAACGCTATCCAGGCTCACGCTTTGCACAGCCTGGAGAATGCGCTCACCGGCGGTCAGGTCAGCCACGATGCGGGCAATATGCGTATCGAGCGCCTGCTCTTCATCATTGAAAATATAGGGGCGGATTGGTGATGGAGGACGGCCCACCACGGCGCGTACCGCCTCATACAGAGGAATGGTGGCGGGCGAGAGACCTTGTCGCGCATCATAGCGCCCAGTCAGGACATGGGTGCGCAGGTCCACGGCTTGGACGCCGAACATCAAGGCGATCGCCATATAGTGGCGCAAGGCGTCAATTGCCTGACGCGCGAGATTGGCGGACCCAAAGCCTTGACTATTAATGTTCTGATTGAATTGTTCAGCATGGGTGGGGAAACGGTCCACTAATGAATTCCCCAAAAATGTCAGCAGCGGCATGATCGAGTTTCCCGCGATCTGCAAACCTTTGAGACCCATGTTCACACGCCGGGTCGGATTGCCGACCAAAGAAGGCGGCAAGCCATTGCTAAACTCCGGCGCTGTCAGCAGGGCGATTTGGACGTCGAGGTGCTTAGCCAGCAGTCCGAGATAGTAGCGCAAATGATCCATCGCCACGCCAATGTACTGCCCCAGAAAGTTGCCGCAGTGGTAACTGACCTGGGAGTCAACGTCGATCAGGGGGTTATCCGTGGCGGAATTGATCTCGACCTCGACCTGTTTGGTGATCTGCAACAGACCGTCCACAATCGGTCCCATATATTGCGGCAAACAGCGCAGCGAATAACGATCTTGTACTAAGCCATGTCCTTGATAATGATGCTGTCCTTCCCACTCCGCTCGAATCAAACGCGACTCCGCCAGCAGCCCCGCCATCGTCGCTGCGGTCCATTGTTGTCCAGGATGCGGTTTATGGCGGTGAATGAATGGATGAAACGATTGATTCGTACCGCCGAGCGCTTGCAGCATCAAGGCGTGAGCGCCCATAGCCAACGCCAGCAGCGTCTGCGCATCGTACACACAATTCGCAGCGATACCGCTCATCATCGCCGTGCCATTGACCATCGCGAGCCCTTCCTTAGGGAGGAGGTGCAGCCGCGGCAAGCCTAACCGCTCTAACGCCGTCAGCGCGTCGAGATCTTCTCCCTGGAAATCTACCGTGTAGCTTCGATCAAGACCAATCAATGCGCCCGTGATGCTCGCCAGCGGCACCAGGTCGCCGCTGGCTCCAATGGAGCCGAACTCCTGCACGTGTGGAGTGACGTCCGCGTTCAAAAACACCACCAGACGGCGAATCAGCTCCAGCCGGATGCCTGATACGCCATGTAAGTGCGAATTCGCTCGAATGAGCATGGCGGCGCGCACATCGGCATTTGGCAGTCGTTTGCCTGCGCCCGTTTTGAGGAACCACAGTAGATTATCTTGCAACGTCGCCGCTTCCTCGTCAGAAATTAGGACATGCGCCATGCCGCCAAACCCACTCGTGACGCCATAAATAATCTCTCCCTGCTCGACCGCATGCGCGATGTACTCGCATGAAGCCGCGATGCGCTGCAAGACTGCAGGGTCTTCAGTAAGCCGCACGGGGATACGATGGCGTGCAACCTGAATGACTTCGGGAATAGTAAGCCCTTCGCCGCGCAACGTGATGGCGCGTTCAGGCAATGGCCGCTCCACTGCAAAAGAATCACCTATGGAATCAAATGCGCTCGCGCCCATATCCATCTCCTGTATAACGGATACAGCAGCAATCCCGGCGCCACAGTGGTGGTGTAGGAGAGCATAAAAGCGCCAAAAAGCATGAAGAGAACGTTGCTGTGCCGGAAAGGTTTTATAGAAATGGTGAACTTCGCTCGAAAGTTCACCCTGTTCTCTGACTCCTGGGGTCCGAAGGTTGTTGGCGAACTCAACTGCTCACAGCTCAGGATTGCAAAACTCAAAGGCGAGTGTATTGGACTCATGCGAACGAAGCAAACTTCACCCTACTTAGCAAACGAATGAGCAACAAGAAAGTTTCCGGCGTTTGTGCTATAAACAGTGCTCGCAAGCCATCGAGCAAAGGAGGGGATTCTCATGGCGCAGACGCAAGAGTTTATGGTGAGTTGCGGCGTGACGAAGATTCCTGCGCAGTTGCCGACCGAACGGACACGCATCACGCCCGGTCCGCCGCCGTCAGCCGCGCCCTTACCTGACGCCGGCGCCGCCTTTCGACACGCTGTGGCGCATCCAGTTGGGATGCCGCCATTGGAAACGCTCGTAGGCAAAGGCGCGAAAGTGACCATCGGCATTCAGGACGGTCGCTCTTCACACTACCATCCCGAAGACCAGGACTTACGCATCCTCGGACTGCCGATTCTGCTTGAGCTGCTGGAACAGTACGGCGTGCGCCCGGAGGATATTCACATCAAAGTCGCCAACGCGCTCCACCGTATGTGGACACGCAAGGAGATGACCCATATTCTCGGCCCGAAGCTGCCGTACACCCTTGGCGGTCGTTTGGCATGTATCGACGCCACCGACCCTAATCAGTTTGTGCATTTGGGGATGACCAAGCGCGGCATGGAAGTGATGGTGCACCGGTCGGTGGTGGAGTCGGATGTCTTTATCTTCATGTCCACGCCGCAGGGCTTTTTCCAGGGCGGCTGGAAGTCCATTCTTGTCGGCATGAGCAACTGGGAGTCGATCCGCTATCACCACCGTCCCTGGCCGTTTGCGTCCGGGCAGTCTGTCAATGACCCGAAAAAGAGTTCATTTCACAAACTGTTAAACGAAATGGGCGAGCTGGTGGACGCCGAGCTGGCGCGACGCGGCCATCCGCCAATCATGAAGATCGAAGGCGTGTTGACCACCTCGACGCCGCAGAAATTCGCCGCTCTTGACGCCGGGTTGATTACGCCGGTGCGTGAGATGCATCTTGATACGTTGCTCTCCGAATTGGTGACCGACGTAGAGGGACAGACCGATGTCCTGCTGATGGGGATGACGGACGGCGACGGCTATTCTCGTTTGTCGGTGTTTAACCCCATTCACTGCCGCAACAAAGCGCTCTCGGGATTGTTCAACGCCTACCACGAGAACCCGCTCGTGCGGAAAGGCGGCGTCTTCATCGTCGCCAACCCCTTCGAGCCCAAGTTCAGTTTATTGAATCATCCCTCGTACCATGCGCTGTATCATGAGGTCTTGCCAACGATGACTGATCCGGTTGAGGTGTGGGACACTTATGCCGAAGAATACGCCCATCGGCCCGAGTTCGTGCATAAATATCGCAACGGCTTCGCGTTTCACGGCGCGCACCCGTGCATCCTCTATGGCCAAGGTTTATATGCGCTGAATCATTTGAATGGGGTCTTCGCCGCCGGGGTGCCCAAGGAGAATGAGGACGTCGCGCGTCGCATGGGCTTTGAACCGTTTCCGACAATTGCGGCGGCCTTGCGTGAAGCGGAGAATCGTCTCGGGAAGGACTGCACCATCACCTATCATCCGCATCTGGAGAAACAGACCTATTTCACGCGAGTGCATGTGTAGCGATAAAGATGTGAGACAGAGACGGAAAGGAGCGGAGCAGGCTCTCTCTCTCTGCCTCTGTCTTTCCTAACGCCGCGCGCCTTACTGAGGCGCTCTAAATTTTATACAATCGCTTCACATTTTCTCCGGCAATCTGCTTCTGCACAGACAGCGGCAACGGGGCAAGCATCTCTTTCAGCTCTCGCACGTAATGGCCGCTGTGATCGGGATGCGGGAAGTCGGTCGCCCACATCAGACGGTCCGCGCCGATGTAATCGATCAGTCGCGTTAAGGCGCGCTCGTCGGGGTCGGCGGAGATCCAGCACTGCCTGCGTAGATAAGTGCTGGGCAGCTCTTTGAGCTTGCACGATGCGCCAACTGGGACTTTGTAAAACGCGTCCATACGGTCAATCCAAAAGCCGACCCAGCCGGCGCCAGATTCAAGGACCACGAGTTTGAACTGAGGGAAACGATCAAACACGCCGTATTGGAAGAACGTGGTGAACGCCATCTGGGCGCCCACGCCTGCGAGGACGTTATAGTACCAGCCGGTCTTATGGCCCATGCCAGTGAAGCGCAAATGCGGACTGGTCGCCACTGGCTCAAGCGTCGGATGGATCGCAATCGGCACATCCAGCTCCTGGGCTTTAGCCCACAGCGGATCATGATCCGGGTGGCCGTGCGGCTTCTTGGTGATGGTGAATGGCGCGACAAATGCGCCGATCGCGCCAGCTTTGACAGTGCGTTCGAGTTCGCGTACGGCCTCGTTGACGTCGCCGAGGGAGAGGTGCGCGATGGGCAACAAACGACCGCCGGTATCCGCGCAGAAATCAAGAATCCACCGGTTGTACGCCCGGCAGTAGGCAGCGGAGATTTCTGCCTCCTCGACCTCGGCTTCCCACAAAATGCCAAGGGTGGGATACAAGATCACTTTGTCTGTTCCCTCCTGATCCAACAATTGCAGCCGCTCTTTGGCGTCCATCGAACCAAACGGGGCGCCGCGCAGGTACGTCCGCTCAGGGGAAGGAATGGTCTCTTGCGCCGTTTTCCCCATGCCGCCTAAGAAACCGAGGGTGCCGTGAGCGCTCAGTTTGGATTTCTTGCCGTCGAGTTCGAGGTATTCCAATCCACGCTCGTCCGTTTTGAGGCGAATCGCCCGCTCTCGGTACTTGGGCTCCAGGTAGCGCTCCCACAGGTCAGGCGGTTCAAGAATATGGCCATCGGCGTCAATCACGCCGGCAAAGGGCATGCGTTCTATAGCAGTCATGTATGGTCCTCCTTAATCTCCAATAAGCTGTCGGCCTGCAGTGCAGGTTCGGTAGAATCGGAGAATCGGTGAACCGGGGAATCGGCGACAAGAAGAGAGCCGCTTTTGTTCTTTCTCTGATTCTCCCCGTCTCCGTTGCTCCGGTTCGTTCTTAGAAATCTCCGGTGCTCCCCGTCTCCGTTGCTGCTGCTGTCGAGAATGGACAGACGGTGGAGCCGACCGTGAATTCTCGCTTCTTTATCATGGCGGCGATGATGCGGCCACTACCGGAGTGAGGTCTATAATCAGTTTGCCCAAGACGGTTTCAAGGTTGCGGCTCATCGCCTCCGCCACGGCGGCGGGATTGCGTTTCGTCGCCTGTTGGGCAGCAGTGTACGACTGGAACCACAGCGGGGTGCGTTGATCGTCCCGCGTCAGCCAGAAGTCTATGCTCAATACCGCTTGCCATGTGTGTTCTTGATCCACTTCATCAAACCGGCGGATCCTGCCATGCAGCGCAAAATCAGCGGCGTCCTCGCCGGCCGGATACACCTCAGCGAACAAGGCCGTGCTACGGAGGTACTGACGCGTCCAGTCTGTAAGCAATTCCGCTGGAGCCGCGGCCCAGCGATGGTAGTTGTAGAAATCAACCTGGTAGGGAGAGGTGCGATAGACTAGAAGCGACTGGTTATATGGATCGTGCGCCGAAAACGAGTCTACGCTGAGCGTCGCCTTGGTCGTTGTTCCGGTAGGATCTGGGAGGCGCACTGCCAGAGTGTAGTGATGCACCTCCGGCCGCGGGGTAGTCAGACTGCATCCCCACAGCAAGACGCTTGCGAGCGCCGCTCTCCCCAATCGCCGCATGGCTGCATTCATTTGTCCGGAATCTCTTTCTCGGGAAGACGCCTGCCCCAAATCAATTCTGACGGGTCATGCTGCAGCGCCTCCGCAGTTTCTTTCAGACGACGGGACGTTTCGGCCAGATTCAGGAGCGCGCGATTGATCTCTTGCTTGTTCTGTCCTACCAGTTCATCGAGATGCTGGGTCAGTTGCGTCACTTCTTTAGCGAGTGTGGCGGTGACGGCGGCTGTTTGTCGCACCTGCATAATCATGGCTTTGCCGTCATTGTACATATCTCCACGGATATCGCTGAGCGCCTTGGTAACACCATGGATGCCGGCGGCGGCTTGGGCAATGTTATCGACCATCGTTTTCAATGAGGCGCGCGACTCAGGGGTTGAGATATCGTCGAGTGAGATCCGCAGGCTCTCACTGAGATGCGCGACGTTGCGGAGAAACGCAGAAAGAGCGGCGCTGTTTTCCGGGCTCAACAAGTCTTGTTCGATGCGCGTAAGGACATTAGCAAGACGTTCTGCGATCATGCTCGCGCGGTCACGAAACTCCTCGAACTCACCGCCCTGGACGGGTATCGTGCCTCCAGGCTCCAGCGGAGGGGCGCTCGCCGATCCGCCTTCTAATTCGATAATCCGGATGCCGGTCACCAAAGACCCGACCAGCAACGCCGTGGTGTCCTGACGCACTGGGGTGCCGGGTTCGAGCGCAATGGTGACGTCGACCCGGGGGGGCGTTTCCGTGGTCAAGTGTAACTTGTCCACTTTGCCTACCGTGACGCCCTGGTACTCGACCGCGGCGCCCGGCAGCAGCCCACTGACTGATTTGCTGAAGATAATGTGGTAGACGTCAACTGGTTGAAGAAAGCGTGACCCTGCAAGCCACAAAATAGCCGCCGCGAGAATAAAAAAACAGGTCGTGACAAACAGACCAACCTTAAGCCGGGTTTTCCCCACGAGGTTCTCCTTCAGCAAGAATCGCTTCGAGTAAGCCGTTCCGCATCGCTGCTGGACGCGGACGTCGATCAAAGAACGCGCGCACTTGCGGATGGTTGATAGCCTGCACTTCGTGCAACGGACCTGCTGCGAGCACTTTGCCCTGATGGAGCATGACCGCCTGATCAGCGATCATTTGAATGCTGCCCAACTCATGCGTGACAATAATGATCGCCATATCAAATTGCCGCTTCAGAGTGAGGATGAGTTCATCCAGCTCACGCGCGGTGATGGGGTCGAGGCCGGCCGACAACTCGTCGAATAACAGCAGGGTCGGGTTCAGCGCCAGCGCTCGCGCCACCGCCGCTCGCTTTTTCATGCCGCCGCTGATTTCGGAAGGCAACAGCCGCGCCGCGCGCTCCAGTCCGACCAGGGCCAATTTCATGCGGGCGAGCATGCCGGCGGTTTCGGGATCGGCGTGTAGATGTTCGATGATCGGCATGGCGACATTTTCTTCCAAGGTCATGGAATTAAATAGCGCTCCGCCTTGGAAGGACATGCCAATGTTGCGCAGCATCGCCTCCTGTTCTTCTTCCGATACGCGATGGATATCTCGCCCGTCAATGAGGACGCGTCCGGACGCCGGGGTCAGCAGTCCCACAATATGCCGTAACACCGTCGTTTTTCCGCACCCACTGCTGCCTAGAATCACCGTGATTTCACCCCGCTGGGCGTTGAAGGTGACGCCGTCCAGGATCGTGCGGTTGCCGTAACGGGCAACTAAGGAGTCAACTTGGACGTAGGGGGCTGCCGTCATCACAACGCTCATCAGTCTAAATAGAAGAAAATCGTAGTGAACACCGCATCCGCCAGAATGCACAGCACGATTGACGTCACTACCGACGCTGTCGTGTTGGCCCCAACCCCCTCGGCGCCGCCGCGTACGTAAAACCCGCGATAGCAGGAGACGAGCCCGATGAGCAAAGCGAACACAACGCTTTTGACCATGCCGGTGACAATGTCACTGATCAGCAACGACTGCGCGGTTTGCTGCAAATAATTCCGGCTGCCTAACCCTAGAATAATAACGCCTACCCAATAACCGCCAAAGATTCCCGCCAGATTTGCGAGGATAGTGAGGCAGGGAACCGCGCACATCAGCGCCAGAATACGCGGCAGGAGGAGAAACCGTCCTGGACTGAGCGCCATCGTGCGTAAGGCGTCGATTTCCTCGGAAACAACCATAGCGCCAAGTTCAGCCGTAATCGCGGCTCCACTGCGGCCTGCGACAATGACTGCCGTCAGTAGGGGGCCCATTTCCCGGGTCACCGAGACGCCGACAAGATTAGCGATATAGATAGAGGCGCCGAATTGCCGCAATTGGCTGGCGGCGTTGAGCGCCAGCACGGCGCCGATCAGAAACGAGAGAAAGGTCACAATTGGTACGCCATCGAGACCAATTTTCACGATCTGCTCGTTCGTGCGATCCCATTTCACGCCTTTCCCACGCCAGGGAGCAAAGAAGAGCCAGTAAAAGATTTCACCGATCATTTCCGTCAGTCTGCGTCCCGCGTCGACGAGCTCCAGTGTTTCTGCTCCGACCGCTTCAACTGGCGACAACTGTTCGGCGGCGCCGGCGAGCGGTTCGAGGAGATCCGCGTCGAGCCCGGCAAACGCTTGTCGGGCGGCATCGGACAAGCCCGCCAGCCGCACCTCGACGCCCCGCTCTTTTCCTTCCCAGATCACCTCAAGCAATGCAGCGGCTTCTAAGCTATTGAGCGTGGTCACTCCAGTGAGATTGATAATGACCCGCGCACCAGGGCGAGCATCGCGGAAGACGGTGGTGCGGAGCGCAGCGGGCGAGCGCGCGCCGGACGGATAGGCGACGGTTTGCACGTCGGATTTCAAGAGAACGCCATGAATCCTTTCTTTGCTCGCGCTGGTATGTGCAGAAAGGTGTATCTTATATAAAGCGTTTACAGCGGACTGTAAAGTAAACCCACACATTAAAGCGGCAAAGCAAAGCGCCGATGGTGAACAGCAGAATGGAAGCTGTGGGGTGGCGCCAGAGAAACCAGGGAGTGGTTGCTGCGTTGCTAGAGATTGAGCCTCAAGGAGGAGCCGCAATGATTAATCGATCACGCACCGGCGCTCGCTGTCGAACTCGTCATTTCGTTCGTACAGTGAAAGGAGACCTCCCTCGCGGCAGTCGAGGGACGATTCTCTATGAGACCGAGAATTTGGGTCGCCAGCTCATTCTGGTGGACTGGGACGCGGGTTTTGCCGTGCCAGTGTTTCCTGATGAGGTGGAGCTAGAACAACAGCACTCCCCAGCGCCCCACTAAGGCAGCAGTTCCCTGAGCGGTAGGCGTGCTTCCCAAGATCGCACAAAGGGAGGAAGTCCTGTAGAAAGGTTTCCTCCCTTTTTATTTGTTTGTCGAGTGGGTGCTGGAGGCGTCGCCCTCTTTCCCTTCCCCTTGCGCTAAATTACGGCTCATTTACTGTTTTCTTATGCATTGATGATCTGCGCGCATGTTTCAGGAGGTGCAGTGTGTTGTGTTCTTTAACTCAAAAGAACGGTGTATTGAGAGGGATGCTCGTCGCGCTCATCCTTGCCGCAGGCTGCGGTAAGGATGAGCCTCCCCTCCCTTCCGCAGAAGAGCATGAAGAAGCGCCGCCTGCTGCTGAAACGCCGCCAGCGCAAACAGTTGCAGAGACGCCGCCTGAATCTTCTGACGCTTCCGTTCTGTCTGCCGCGCATGGCACTGTGCTGGCGAGTAAAGACTTAGGAATGGCGGTGAGCGGACAAGGAGCGGGAAGCCCGGGGCGTTCGTTAGAAGTGCTTGAGCGGCAAGTGCTCACGCTCTTGCCGGAACTTCGAGACGCCTATGAGAACGAACGCGCCAAAGACCCGTCTTTGATGGGAAGCCTGGATGTGAGCATGACAATCGAGCCCAATGGGGCCGTGTCAGACCTGCGTTTCCCGGTCAAGCGCGTCTCGAGTGAGCGTTTAACCTCTGCGGTGTTTGATCAAATGCGCGCCTGGACCTTTCCGCCTGCCGATCTGCCTGTGCAGTTGCGCTTTACGCTATTGTTTGTCCCGCCTGGGATGGACGAGGCCTCGATTCTCTTCTGGGAGAAACGGCTTGG
>DATLYA010000019.1:0-3578 GCA_035575235.1 Candidatus Methylomirabilota bacterium | reverse complement strand
TGCGCCAGATAGCGAACCGCGGGAACGGCGACCGCGTCTCCCATAGCTTTGTAGCCGTCATTGTACGAACCAGGAATCTTATAATGCCGGGGCGCTCCCATGAGCCGCGCCGTTTCCGGCACCGTCAACAATCGGGTATGCAGTGCGCCATCACGCGAGATAACTAACAATTGCCGACTGCTGCCCCCTTCCGGCGTGCGAATGCACCCGGCCACGCCGTCAAAGCGCAGTTCGAGCACTTGTCGCCCCCTACGCGTGCGCTTGTAGCCCGGTACGACGACTTCGCCCGCCTTCAGTGCGCTGAGCAACCGTTTACGATGAGACGACGGGATCAGGCTCAAATTGTGTGCGCTACGCTGAGGATCATGACACGGTGCGTGCAGATCGATCACGGACGCTAACGATGAGCGCCGCTGAGGTGGAGGCGGCAAACGCCACCATGTCCATTCCGGCAAATGTGCGGCTGCTTGTTGAATTGAACGTGGATGCGCCCAGTGTGGAGCCGTTGCACGGAGGTGCGCCACGTCAACTGTACGATCAACTCCTACCACAAACACGCGCGGACGCGATTGTGGCGTCCAATGCACGGCATCCAGGAGCAGGGCGCCAACACGGTAGCCGCGTTCGAGCAACGCCATATGGAGTTGACGATAATGAGCGCCGCCTTGTGCTGACACCAGTCCAGCAACATTCTCCGCCACGATAAGCGGGGGGCGTTGCTGCATGTCATCCATCACTTGCAGCCAGCGCCATACGAGACCGCTCCGGGCGCTCACGATGCCTTTCAAGTTGCCGGCGAGCGAAAGATCCTGACAAGGAAAACTTGCCCATGAGAGTGTGGCTGGAGGAAGAGTGGAGCCATGCACAGTAGCGATGGACCCGAGATAGAAATGCTCCTTGGGGTGATTCGCACAATAGACCGCCGCCTTTTTTTCACAGATGTCATTTGCCCACACCGCGATGAAGTAAGGCTGTAAGGCTTCAGTAACGAGCCCGCTGCCGGCAAAAAAATCGAGAAAGGGAAATGCCGTGGGTCCCGAGAGAGCGACAGACGCGTGCGACGCGGAAGAAGAATCACTCAACATCTACAGTTGTTGTGTTGCGGATTATACGCAGATATACCGTGTAGATCAGGACGAAGCAACCGAAATGGTTCAGGCATGAAAAACCCCGTAGTTCGCCTCGGAGGGTGTCGGCTCAAGTGGGCGGGCGTCATGGCAAGGAGCGGCGACGAAGCACTCTCTGTTTGCAGGCAAAGCTTGCTTCGCTATCGTCCCTATCTATGGGGTTGCATGCTCTTTTTTCTCCTCTTTTTCCAGAGTGCATTCGCCGCGCCCACGGCGGAACAGCCTCTAGAGACGCATACAGAGACGAAAGAAGTGCAGATTTTCGGCGTGATCTATCCCCGGCGGTTTAACGCTGCTGAAGGAGAAGAGGCGCATTACCATCTCTTAGTGTGGAGAGGTGGAACCTCGGCAAACGCCTTGATTGAAACGCCGGCGGACGATCTTGCCTTTCATGCCGCGCTCCGTACGCTCGGCGCCCGGCCGGGCGATAACCTTACCATGGCATCGTGGAACAAACGCCATGATCCTGATCATCCAGCGCCAAGAAAGAAAGTTGCAGGCTCTCCGCTCAACATACGCCTCTCATGGGACGATAAGCCATCAGGCATTCCGATTGAGCAAGTATTTCGCACGATACAAAACCCTACGACTGATTCTCTCCTTCAGTCTCTAGCCCCAAACCTCCAGCCCCTCGCCCCTCGCCTCCAGTGGCGTTTCGGCGGCAACCGTGACCGCTGGTTTAACACAATACCGCTCGCGCCCCGACCTGGGTGTCTTGCTTGCCTGTATAGCTGCCCAAGTGGCAAGGTGAGTAATGGAGCGTTGAGCATTCATGATTACATGGAAAATCCCTCGCGTTTTGAGGCTGACTTGAGCGTGTTGCCGCCTGATGGGACGCCGGTGATTGTCACCTTTCGTGTAGGACCATGAGCAAGGTCGCACCCTCCTCTCGTGTGGCGGTGGTCATCCCGGCACTCAATGAAGAAGCCACACTGCCCTTGGTGTTGGCGGATATCCCGAGGGCTGTCGTGGAAGAAGTGGTGGTGGTTGATAACGGGTCATCTGATCACACTGCCGAGGTGGCGCGTGCGCTGGGAGCAACGGTCTTGCATGAATCACGTCGTGGGTATGGCGCTGCGTGCCTTGCGGGTCTTGCCTATTTACAAACCAAGCAGCCGGACATTGTCGTTTTCCTGGACGGGGATTACAGTGACCACCCGGAGGAGATTCCTGTGGTGATCCAGCCTCTCATTACAGGAGAATATGACCTGGTGATTGGCTCGCGCGTTAAGGGAAACGCCGATCCGGGCGCGCTTCTGCCCCAGGCGCGCTTCGGGAATGCATTGGCCATACGGCTTATTCGTTGGTTTTATGGGTTTTCCTACAGCGATTTGGGCCCGTTTCGCGCAATTCGGTTTCCCGCTTTGCTGCAGTTGGGTATGACCGACGGCAACTATGGCTGGACAGTGGAGATGCAGATTAAGGCTATTCAAAAAGGCTTACGCATCACAGAAACGCCCGTGCGCTACCGCAAACGTGCGGGCGGCGTGTCGAAAGTCACCGGAACGCTGAAGGGGACAATACTGGCAGGGTATAAGATCGTGTGGACCATCTTTCGTTATACCTGGGGCGCGACGTGACGGAAAAAACTATCGAGTGGAATTTGGCGTTTGCTGTGGATGAGGTTGTGGCTGGCGTGGAGAAGCTGTGCACCAAATTAGGCTATAGCTTTTCTTGTATGAGAACGGAGGAGGCGGCGATTTTCCGCGCCACGCCGCCGCAAGGAGCGTTGACTTGTACGATCCGTCCACTTGCGTCTCATCACAGTCCGTTCAATATCCAGGTGACGCTGTCTCGGACATTGCTCCTACTCTCGTACGTTGGTCTTTCTCCTCACCAAGAGGAGGCTCTAAAGCAACAATTGACGTTAACGTTTTTACGAGTCGGAGGATAAAGGAGCGCTGAGAGCTGAGTCCTAATGAACTTTGACAAACAAGTTCGGTAATGCGCGGGGAGAACAGGCTTCCCGCCTGTGTCTGGAGACAGGCAAGAGGCCTGTCCCACCAGGAGAGGGTTACCGATTTTGATCGGCAAATTTCATTCGCGGTTTTCCATCGCGTGGACGGTCGCGCCACGTGATCGCGCCCTTATGGCTGGCGCACTCCAAAAAGGTCCTGTTTCCCTCCATGCGAACGAAAACCGCTGGAAGTACTGAGTAAAGCAGGCAAACATCAACCAGCGCGCATGTGAGCACAAACAGTGAATGACGTTACGATATGCGGATCTCAGTCATCATTCCCACGTTGAACGAGGCGAACGGAATTGCGCAGACGCTGGAAAGGGTGAGGCGGGCTGGCGAATGCGAGCTCGTTGTCGTGGATGGCGGCAGTGACGACGGCACGCCGGATATCGCTCGGCTCTACGCTGACACCGTCTTGTCCTCCGCCTGTGGCCGGGCGCGGCAGATGAATGCTGGAGCGCGCGCGGCTACCGGCGAAGCGCTGCTCTTTC
>DATLYA010000018.1:0-35518 GCA_035575235.1 Candidatus Methylomirabilota bacterium | reverse complement strand
CTTGCTCGCCGCCGGCGCAAGCCTTTTGCGCGCGTTAGGGGTGACTCTTGGCAACCCCACAAAGCCAGATCCTGGTTTTGTCGCCACGGCCAGTCTCGGGTTCGTCATCGGCGTTCTGGTTGGGTTTACTTCGATTGGCGCAGGTTCTCTGTTGATGGCCGTGTTTGCCCTGTGCTATCGACGGCTGTCCCCTGCGCGCGCCGTTGGTGCTGATGTCCTGCACGGGGCAGTGTTAGCCGCTGTCGCCGCTCTTGCGCACGGGTCAGCAGGACACATCGACTTCATCATGCTTGCCAACCTCCTGCTTGGCTCTGTACCTGGCGTTTTGCTTGGCGGTTGGCTCTGTAGTCGCCTGCCCAGCCGCCCTGTACGGGTAGGCATCGCCGCTATGCTCATCATTTCCGGCGTGCGCTTGTTGTAGCGTCCGGCCTAATAACCTGTTGTTATTTCGACCAGGATCTCATCCGGATCACGCACGTAGACGGAGCCGGCATTTTCTGTTCCGTGCAGTGAATAGGGAATGTTCTTCTCCCTGAACGTCGTCAAGAGGGAACGAAAGTGTTGCGGTGTGGCCTTGAGCGCCACGTGGTGCATACTGCCAACGCCGCGCACGGTCCGCGCTGGACCTTTCTCAGGAAAATCGAAAAACGCCAGCTGATTCCCGCCGCCCATATCGAGAAAGATATGCGTTGACGTCGGCTCGTCTCGGTTGGTCAGAATCTTTGTCAGGCGCATGCCTAACACTTCCGTATAAAACCGAATGGTCGCCTCTAAATCGGAACAAATCAACGCCAGATGATCAACGCCGCCCGTCACAACTGGTTGAGACGGAGACGAGTCTGCAGACAGATACCGACGCTTGAGGTCTTCCCGTCGCGCCTGATAGTGGCTGAGGTCCGACATGATCATTCTCCTTTCGTCATTTGTATCCTCCACCACGGTCTGGCGTTGTCAACTCGGGGACAGCAAAATTTCATGAGTGTGGTACACTGAAGGAACATGCTGATGAAGTGAGGAATGGAATGGCGCGCTTGTACAAAGATATTACGGAAACGATTGGCCGCACTCCCCTGGTCCGCTTAAATCGCCTCACCCGAGGGGCGTATGCGGAAGTCTACGCAAAGTTGGAATTTTTCAATCCCCTTGGCAGTGTCAAGGATCGCATCGGCTACAGCATGATTATCTCAGCCGAGAAGGCGGGCAAACTGACGCCTGACACCGTGATCATCGAACCGACCAGCGGCAACACCGGCATTGCCCTCGCCTTCGTGGCGGCGGCTCGCGGCTATCGCATTATCCTGACGATGCCGGACTCCATGAGTATGGAGCGGCGCAACCTCTTACGTCTGCTCGGGGCCGAGTTGGTGTTGACCCCGGCGCAAGAGGGCATGCCCGGAGCCATTCGCAAAGCTGAGGAACTCGCGAAAACTTTTCCTCGCGCCTTCATTCCACAGCAATTTGAAAACCCGGCCAACCCGGAGATTCATCGCCGGACAACCGCGCTTGAAATTTGGGAGGACACCGACGGCGCGGTTGATATTTTTGTCACTGGCGTCGGCACGGGCGGCACGATTACTGGCGTCTCTGAAGTCATTAAACCATTGAAGCCGAGTTTTCGCGCCATCGCGGTTGAACCGGAACGCTCTCCCGTGCTCTCCGGAGGCGCGCCTGGCCCGCATCAAATCCAGGGGATCGGCGCGGGGTTTATTCCGCAGATCCTGAACACGCGAGTGATCGACGAGATTATTCGCGTGCGAGATGAAGACGCCCTCGCCACTGCCCGGCGCATTACTCGGGAGGAAGGTATTCCCGCCGGCATCAGCAGCGGCGCGACCGTATGGGCGGCGTTACAAGTCGCCGCCCGGTCAGAAAACACAGGGAAGATGATTGTCGTGATTCTCGCTAGTTCGGCAGAGCGCTACCTGAGCACGGCCTTGGTAGAGGATTTATAGTGTGGCGTCGCCGCTCAACCACTTTCACCGCCAGAGCTGCGTTGCCGCCAGGCGCGCGCCCTCCGCCGGCGCCTTGTCTTGTTCACCATCAGTGACAACATCGACGCCGCTTTCGATCTGTTTACGGACCACCTCAGCAACCGCGCTCTGTACGCGTCGGTTATAGGCTTCCTGGTCGTAGGGGGCGCCGTTGACTTTCGCTTTCATCAGGTCGAGCAAGTCCTTGGGTCGCGCTAGGCTGCCGCAGTGAGTCGTCACAATACGTTCGCTGCTCCGCTGCGTAGGCATGTCCTTTCTGGCTGGATGTTCGCACCATACTCCACTGCGCTGCGCTTCGGCAAGATTGCGCAGGCCGCCAGGGCGCCCGAATTGAGCATCTCGGTGGCATCAGATATGAGTTTCAGTATAATCACGAGAGGCGAGCAACCCTGTCGCCCCTAGACTGCAGGAGGACGAGGGTTCCTCAGCACCATCGCAAGGAGGGAAGCGAATGGATACCGAGCTTGCAGCAATGCCGGTAATCGATATTGACACTCACTACACGGAGCCGCACGACTTGTGGGTCTCCCGAGCGCCGCAGAAACTGCGCGACCTGGCCCCCCGCGTCGTGGAGAGCCAGGAGGGGAACCAACAGTGGGTGGTGGGAGATTTAGTGTTAGGTCCTCCAGGGTTTACCGTCATCCGCAAGGACGGCGCAAAGGTGTATGGGGTAATCTCGCTGCCGCGCTTTGAAGACATGAGTGTAGCCGCGACCCATCCAGAGGCGCGCCTGCGCTACATGGACGAGTTCGGCCTGCATACCCAGATTCTGTATCCGAACGTCCTTGGGTTTGCCGGCAACCAGATGATGAAAATTGAGGATGTCGAACTGCGCAACTTCTGTATCTCTGGCTACAACGACGCCATGGGTGATCTCCAGCGCGCCGGCAAGGGGCGGCTCTATCCGCAAGCCCTGCTGCCGTTCTGGGACGTGGAGTTGTCGGTGAAGGAGTTGCAACGTTGCCACGATAAGCTAGGGCTGACTGGCTTTACGATGACGGATGCGCCAGAGACATGGGGCCTGCCCTATCTGAACGACCGGCATTGGGATCCGCTGTGGGCTGAGGCCCAGGAGCGCGGTCTTCCTGTCAATTTCCACATTGGCTCAGGCACTATCCCACCGCTCTGGGCGGGCATTGATCAGAACCGTGGGATCGCGGCGGTGTCGACGATGCTCTTCATGAATAATATGCGCTGTTTAACCCAGCTTATTTTTAGCGGTTTGCTCGATCGTTTCCCGCGCCTGAAGTTTGTGTCAGTAGAGAGCGGAATCGGCTGGATTCCTTTCATGCTTGAAGCGTGCGAGTATCAGATGGACCAAAACCTGGTGAATCGCGGCGGGCTCAAGCTGCGACCACGCGAGTATTTCCAACGCCAGATCTATGCTTCCTATTGGTTTGAGCATGAAAATGCGGCTCGCACCATAGAACTGCTGGGCGCGGACAATGTGATGTTTGAAACCGATTTTCCCCATCCAACCTGTCTCTACCCGAATGTTCGCGAACAGGTGCAGGCCTCGCTGGCTGGTCTTGATCGCAGTCTCCAGCGTAAGGTGCTGTATGAGACCGCGGTGAAAGTTTACAACCTTCCATCACCGGTTTAGCGTTCTTTGCTCGCCTGCCGTCAGCTTGATGACGACAGGCGGGGGCGTCCCGTGGAAAGACGGACTCAAGATCATCTTCAATTATTTTTTGTCTCTACAAGAGAGGAGTAGTGTATGAGAGAAGCTGTGATTGTCTCTACCGCCCGAACGCCTATTGGCAAGGCGTACCGCGGAGCCTTCAACGACACGACGGCGCCGACCCTGGCCGCGCCGGTCATCAAGGAAGTGGTCAAACGGGCGGGTCTGGAGCCCGGCGAGATCGATGACCTCATCATGGGAGCTGCGCTCCAGGAAGGGACACAAGGCTTCAATGTGGCGCGGCAATGCGCCATCGCTGCGGGACTGCCGGTGAGCATCTCCGGTCAGACTATCGATCGCCAGTGCTCCTCGGGGCTGATGAGCGTCTCGATGGCGGCGAAACAGATCATCGTCGACGGAATGCAGACGGTTGTCGCGGGCGGGTTAGAGTCCATCAGTCTCGTGCAGAACGAACACATGAATGTCTATCGGCGGGAAGACCCTCTCGCGCTTATGTATGCCCCTGACCTGTACATGGCGATGATTGACACCGCTGAGGTTGTCTCGAAACGCTACAAGATTTCGCGGGAGGCGCAGGACGAATATGCGCTCCAGAGCCAGCAGCGGACCGCCGAGGCGCAGCGGGCGGGGCGCTTCGACGATGAGATTATTCCCTGCACCGTGGCCAAGGTGTTCCACGACAAGGACACTGGGAAGACGACACGCCAGGAAATTACGATTGATCGGGATGAGTGCAATCGGCCTAGCACGACTCTGTCAGGTTTGGCGGCGTTGCCTCCCGTGAAGGGACCAGGGGGCTTCATCACCGCTGGCAACGCCAGCCAGCTCTCCGACGGCGTCGCCGCGTGCGTGCTGATGGAACGCAAACAGGCCGAACAGCGCGGCCTCCAGCCTTTGGGAATTTATCGCGGCATGGCAGTGGCTGGGTGCGAACCTGACGAAATGGGCATCGGGCCGGTGTTTGCCGTGCCGAAGCTCTTGCAGCGCAACGGCTTGCGCATGGAAGATATCGATCTGTGGGAGCTGAATGAAGCCTTCGCCTGTCAAGTCATCTATTGTCGCGACCGGTTGGGGATTCCCAACGAACGGCTGAACGTGAACGGCGGCGCGATCTCTATCGGACATCCATACGGCATGAGCGGCGCGCGCATGGTTGGTCATGCTTTGATTGAGGGCAAGCGGCGCGGTGCGCGCTACGTCGTCATCACCATGTGTGTAGGCGGCGGCATGGGAGCGGCGGGCCTGTTCGAGGTCGCCTAAAGCCCGCTGCCATTGCTCTTCTCCTCAAGTGCTGTGGAGTGCGGCGACAGGTCGCTGCTTTGCAAGGCGCAAACATGCTTGCGCGCTCCATACATCGTACCCGAGTCAGGGCTACGTACAACACATATCCGGCTCGCCGGCGCCATGCCCGTGCCATTCGGCCCCGTGCCATTCGGCGCGGAGCTGGCGCATTCCCTCAAACACTTGGATTGCGTCCAGCGGTTGATCAAGTTCGTTCTTAAACTCTTGATACAACCGCATGATATTCGGCAGAAGGCGCTCCGGCTCGCGCCAACGAGCGTAGATCCCTAGTTTCATATCGCGCGCTGCTTGCTCGGGCGTCATACCCATGTCAAAGCGCCTCTTCGCCTCACGGCGGATCAACGCTAAATAGGCGCGCATATCTTTCAGCTCTTTCTTGCCGCCGATGGGCCCGTGTCCGGGCACGATCACGTCTACGTCCATTTTCAAAATGCGATCCGCGACTTTGATCCAGTTCCCCACATGCCCCTGAAACGCCAATGGCGTGACATAGTAAAAAGCAAGATCGCCGGCAAAGAGCACTTTATCCTTCGGCAAGTAGACAAGCGCATCGCCAAAGGTGTGAGCAGGGCCAAGATGACGCAACTCCACCTCGCGTCCAACTTGATGAAACAACAAACACTCTTCAAAAGTCACTTTTGGTTCTGCGAGCTTGAGCTTAGGAAACTCCGCAGCAAACCGGGGAATGCGCTTCTGAAAAAACTCAACCGGCATGCCGGTGCGAAGAATCTCGTCACGGCAATAGGTATGGCTGATGATCTCCGCCTCTTTGAAAAGAAAATTGCCGCCGCTATGGTCGATATGGTGATGGGTGTTGACGAGTTTGTTGACCGGCTTCGTGGTCACCTTCTTGATGGCGTTCAAGAACCGTCTGGTCATGGACGGCGTCATCAGCGCGTCCACCGCCATCGCGCCCTCTTTATCGACCAAGAGTCCAGCGTTACTCACGCCCAATTCGCCAAACGCTTGAATGTAAGCGTACACTTTCGGCGCTACTTCCTCGATGCCGGTTTTGAAATTCTCGGGGGTGATCCAGTTGTTCATTGTTTGCTCTCGCTTGTCTTTACAAACCAATTCGCGGCTTTCTCGGCAACCCGTCCAAAGGTCGACACCTCACACTACGCGATACGTAACATACGCCATGCGCCACGCAATACGAATCACGCACCAATTTCACGCCCTACAACGTTCCCGCGGGTTCCGGCAATTCAGGGACCAAGACCTGATCAATCAACAATTCTTCTGGGCCGTCACTCTGAGTTTGTACTGGAACAGTCCAACGAAATGATTTGATGACGCAGACGCCTTCATTGCCATCGCGGCAGTACACGAAACTCACGGTCGCCTGCACTTCGGCCTCTGCAGTTGTAATTGACAAAGGGATTTGCAAGGGAAAGCGTCCGTCTTTGACGGTTATGCGCTCGCCGTGCTGAGGAGCGCCGTCTCGCACCTCGACGCGGTAGTCTAGGGGCGAGCCTGGATTCAGCTTGAATGGTGAGGGGATTTGCACGTTGAGAATGAGTTGACTTTGTCCGCTCTGCAGCATCCGCTTTGGCAAGCGCACCTCTTCGAGATTCGGCCAGAATTCGGCTGCCGCCGCCCCCCCTTCGATGAGGCCAGTGATGTGCAAGGTGGTCACCTGTTTTGTGTTGAGATCCGCCACGCGGATCGCATGATTATTGGTGTCAGCAATGTACATCTTGCCGTCGGCGATACTGACGCCGCCAGGCTCGTAAAACTGCGCTGCCTCACCATCGCGTAGCCCAGGTGCGCCTGTCCCAAGGAACGTCGTAGACGTGTGTAAGACTGGACCAATTCTCTTGATTTTGTGGTTATACGTATCAGCCACATACAGCACGCCATTATAATGCGTCACGCCGAGAGGATGTTGTAACCGCACCACGTCGCCTTGACCGTCTACATCACCAAACTCAAAGAGCGCCAGCCCGACAATGGTGGAAACGTTGCCACGCGGGTTCAGGCTGACGGAGCGAATGGCGCTGACCTCTGAATCCGCCACGTAGAGGTTCGTCCCATCGGACGTAATACCACTTGGTTGCGCCAGCGCGGCTTCCATCAAGGGACCGTCGATGCGATCTTCCCGGCTTGATCCAGCATAGGGCCCAATCTCTCCGTGTTGGAGATTCATCGCCCAGATTTGATGTGGTCCCGCCATAGCGATATACAAAATGCCTTTCTCCAGCACGAGATCCCAGGGTGAACTCAAAGCCACTTCCCGTGCAGGGCCGCGCCGGTACTGCCCGAGCGCTTGCACGCCAGTACCAGCGAGCGTGGTCACCATGCGCGCCTTGAGATCGAGTTTGCGCAGCAGGTGATTTTCCGTGTCAGCGACATAGAGCACGTCGCCATCAAGCGCCATCCCTTGCGGGTGATGGAACGTCGCCGAGGGAAACACGCCATCCGCGGCGCCAATTTCCCCGGAGCCCGCCACATCAAGCACCTTTCCCGTGCGGGTCGTGATCACAATGCGGTTGTGATTTGAATCGGCGATGAATAACCGGTCGGATGTTGGATCGGCCAACACTTTTCCAGGAAATGACAAAACGGGCGCAGCAAAACGCGCCTTCTCCAGCGCAAAGCGCAACGGCTCCTCATTGAGTTTTCCCCGCGTGCGGAAGTCAAGCACGAGCTGACTAATGACACGGTCGAGCGTGTCGTAATGTCCTTCACCGGCGATTCCGCCAACAATGTAGCCCTCCGGATCGATTAAGACCAATGTCGGCCATGACCGCGGGCCATACTGACGCCAGATGCGGAACTCGCGGTCATTGACGACCGGATGTTCAATCTCATAGCGCAAAATCGCCTGACGGATGTTCTCAGATTCGCCCTCGTTAGGAAACTTCGCTGAATGCACGCCGATGACCACGAGTTGGTTGGCGTATTTCGCCTCAAGCTTCTTCAAATCCGGGATGACATGCATGCAGTTAATACAACAGTAGGTCCAGAAATCGAGCAGGACGATTTTGCCTCGCAGCTTCGCCAGCGACAGCGGCGCATCGGTATTGAGCCAACCAACACCGCCCTCAAGTTCCGGGGCTTGCACACGTTCTCGCGCCATACGATTTCCTTTCTGCTGAGCAGCATCATACGATACACCGTCACGCACAGCACGATCTAGCTGCTCTCTCCAGCTCCACCCGACCACGAGCAGGATCACCAGAAAAAACAACACTACGCCCACAGCAAGAGAGCGACGAGCGCCATGCCACCCCTCTCTTTTCTCTGTTCTGTGTAGAGCCATTGCCACACGACTCAGTGGCAAAAATCTACACCCGCCAGGAAGGCTAACAGCGTGCGGGTAAAGAGCTCGGGTTTTTCCTCGGGCACGACATGACCACAGTCAGAAAACATAAGTAACCGGGAGCGAGGAAGGACACGGCTCATTTTGATAGAACCGCCAGGCGGCGCCAGTGCATCTTCCATCCCTTGGATAATTAGTGTCGGCGCTTGAATGCGATTTAACTCTGTTGTCCAATTATACGAGCCAATCGCACGGGCAGCAGCTGCATATGCGTGTTGATCATTTCTCGCCGTACGCTCAGCCATTACTCGCACAGCCTCGGGGTGCGCTCTTACAAAACCTGGGGCGTATATCCGTTGGGCAAAGTCGGCATTGGCGGAAAAACCGCGTTGTTCGATAATCGACGCGGTCTTTTCCCAAGCCGCTTGCGCTTGCGGGCCGACTTCACTTGACGTGCTGATCAATGTCAGAGATTTGACATATGCAGGAAAATCAAGCGCAAATCGTTGCGCGATGACGCCGCCCATAGAAATGCCAACTACGTGCGCATGTGCGATCCCGCAAACGCGAAAGAGTCCGGCAAGGTCTTGCGCAAGCAGCTGAGGAGAATATGGCCCAGCCGGTTTATCTGACTCACCAAATCCGCGCGCATCCCATCGAGTGACTCGATGGTAGCGCGCCAGCTCAGGTGCACAAGCGTCCCAATCATGGAGACTACCGCCCAATCCATGAATGAGGAAAAGATCAGAGCCTTGTCCTTCCTGGGTGTAGTGCAACCGTACGCTATTAACTGTTGTATACATCTCTCCCTCCTGCGGGAGAGACTATAAGAGATTTGTGAAGTACTGCCAAGAGAAAGAGGGAGACGGGCGAGAGGAAAAGGAGGAAGAACCCCTCGCCCGTGTGCGCGGGACACTTTGTTCGTCCGCTATGCGTGCGGGACCAAATGTGCAGCTTCGGGAAGATGAGCGTGTTTCCAACTCAGGAGTGACGAACGGACCGACGAAGCATTCAAGCCAAAAGTCTCGCAGAGGCTCGCAAAGGAAAATGGCCAATCAGTATCGTCAGCAAGAACCCACCCTTCTTCCTCGAGAAATTCCTCAGAATTGTGGAGGGAACAATCTGAGGCTAATTTCCAGTAACGGCTCAGACCGTCAGCAAAGACCGCCCAGCGAAGCGCTAGTTCTCCTGAGGCTCGTCCTACAAGCAACCGATCCGAAAAAAATTGCGCCGGAAGAAGCATTTCTGGCAATTCTGGAATCATAGAACATTGCTCCACATTCACCTTCCGCCTCCTCATGGCCAACCTTCCTTTTCTGTTGCATGTAAACTTTGCAATCCTCGGGCCAAAAAGCGCCTTTTCCCCAGCCCCCTCGGTCAGCGAGAAATAATCTTTTTTTCTAGCGTTTATCAAACTCTCCTTTCTCGCTGCCAGAAAACTCTACGTCTGAGCCTCTGTGGAGCTGTCGAAATAATAACAATCGACAAAATCTTAACACTTCTACGAAAAGAGAAAAGCTAGGGGTTGCTTTCATACAGACAAGTTATTAGGGTTGGAAAATCTTCTCGCTTGGGGAAGTTAAGTGAATGCCTCAGTCAAGCTTATTGAACAAGTAGTTCCGTCAACAGTTGGGATTCATGCTCTTGTACCGCCGCGTCACCCTTCTGCGGCGATCCTTGGCGCCGAACGGATGGGATCGGGGGTGGTCGTTGATCCGGCTGGATATATCCTGACGGTGAATTATATCGTGATCGGCGCTCATAAACTGCAAGTCGGCACGTTGGACAACAGTCAATACGAAGCGGAAATTGTCGCGCAAGATTTTATGAGCGGCATCGCCGTGCTAAAGGTTCCTTTGAGCGGCTTTCCTGCGGTCAAACTTCGCTCTAGCACAGACTTACAGCCGGGAGACGAAGTGTTCCTGGTTGCAAGTAGCGATGACACTACAGGGCGGCGCGTCAGCGGCGGATTCCTCTCCGGCCTCGGCGCGTATGAAGCTTACTGGGAGTACCGCTTGGATCGCGCCCTTATTTGTTCCGCCATGAATCCAGGACTCGGTGGCGGTCCGATGTTCGATATGAAGGGACGCATGATAGGTGTAGTGTCTCTCAATCTAGGAGAAGTGGGGAAATTCTCCCTTGCGATTCCGGTCGATCACTACCTGGACAATCGCGAGGAACTCCTACGCTACGGCAGACGCGTGAGCCGCCCATCACGTGCATGGATTGGGATGTATTCGTATCCGCTCCGTGACCATGTAGTGCTCGCAGGCCTTTTGCCCGGTGGGCCTGGCGATCGGGCAGGACTAAAAGCGGGGGATGTGGTTTTAGCAATCGACGGACACGAGATCACGGACCGCCATACGCTTTACGATTGTCTGTGGAGTAAGCGTGCAGGCGAAACGATTTTGTTCCGTGTTTTCCGCAACAATACGGTCCGGGACGTCGCTGTCATTTCCGGCAACGTCGAAGAGTTCTTTGGAGTATAAGAGATTCACTCCCCTTCCCACGCCCCGAGGCGCAAGGCGCAAATTCCCAGTCCTGCGCTGTTTCCCCGCCAAGGTTTGCTACAATCGAAAAGGAAGGGAGACAGTATGAAAACGCGCATGCAGCTTGGGGATTATCTTGTCGCCTATCTTCGCAAGATTGGCGTCACCCATCTCTTTGGCATTCCTGGCGATCTTGTCATCCAACTCTTCATGAAATTCGGCAAACCGCGCGGCATGGAAGTGATCACCTTTTCCCATGAACCCGGCGCTGGCTTTGCCGTAGACGGGTACGCGCGCGCCACCGGTAACCTTGGCGTCCTCTGCGTCACCTATGGCGCTGGCGGGCATAATGTCGTGAACGCCATAGCTGGTTCCTTCTCTGAACGTGTGCCTATCCTCGTTATCAGCGGCGGTCCAGGGGAAGAAAAACGCAAGCTCGGCGTGCTCATTCATCATCAGGCCAAAGAAATCGAATCCCAATTTCATATTTTTCAAGAGATCACCTGCGCCGCCAAAATTATCGATGACCCGCGGACGGCGGCCACGGATATCGACGGCGTCGTGCGGGACATGTGGCTGCGCCAACAGCCCGGCTACATCGAAATCCATCAAGACATGGTTGATCGTGAAATCGAAGTGCCGCGGGAGATTCTGGATTGGGACGGCAAACTGTCCTACGCGCATTCGGACCCGCGCAAGGTTGAAGAGGCCGCCCGCGAAACCACGGACCGCTTCAACCGCGCCAAGAAGCCTGCGGTCATTGTTGGCATCGAAACCTTCCGTTTTAAACTTCAGCGAGAAATTGTTGATTTAGTAGAAAAAACGGGGGCGCCATGCATGACGACGGTCCTCGCCAAAGGCGCGTTCCCCATGGATCATCCTCAGTTCATGGGAGTCAATATTGGTCCCCTCTCTCCAGCGCCGATCCGTGAACGGGTCGATGAGGCGGATCTCGTTCTCAATTTGGGAACATTATTAACAGATATGAATCTCGGCTCACGGCTGCCGCAACTGCCACGGGAGAAATCCATTTGGGCGGTGCAGAATAAAGTAGACGTCAGCTATCACACCTACACCGATGCGACGCTGCGAGACTATGTGAAGGCGTTGCTCAAGGCGCCGCTCAAGCCACACCACGAGAAAGTTGAGTATTGTGATAATCTCTCCCCTCAGCCTCCTGGAGGCGACCGCCGAGTCAGCGTCTCGGACATGCTGTGGGAGGTTAATAAGTTTCTCCAGCATCGCAAGGGCTACATGGTGGTCGCGGAAGCCGGCGATATGCTGTTTGCTGGTCTCGATATTAAGGTAGGACACCGTGGACTGTATCTCGCGCAAGGGTACTACGCCTCGATGGGATTCGGCGTTCCCGGCGCCTTGGGCGCCCAGATCGGCGTCGGGCAGCGGCCTATCATTCTCTGCGGCGATGGCGCTTTTCAAATGACCGGCCCAGAGATCTGCCATGCGCCGCGCTACAAGCTGAATCCGATCATCATCCTCATGAACAACGCGGGTTGGGGGATTTTCCGACCGGTCACCGAGCGGCAAGATTTATTGAATCTCCCCCCCTGGCCATACGCCCAGTTGGCGGAAGCGTGGGGCGGCAAAGGTTTTCGCGTCCAGACGGTGGGCGAGCTGCGCGAGGCGCTTCTCGCGGCGCATGAGATCCCTTCCTTTGTGCTGATCGAGGTGCTTGTTGAGCCCTATGATCTTTCGCCAGTCACGATTAAGTACATTAAGGCGTCGGTAGGGAAGTGACGAGAAACGCCGGCCCTGGTAGAAATATGGTGCCATTCTGAATACAAGCCAGAAGCGAAGGAGGAGGCGCAGTGAAAATCGCAATCTTAGGCGGGACAGGCGAGCAAGGACCAGGATTAGCGTTGCGATGGGCGCAGGCCGGCGAAGAGATCATCATTGGCTCGCGGCAAAAAGAGAAAGGGGAAAAAGTCGCCAGTGAATTAAACCAGGAACTCGGAAAAGCCTTGATTCACGGAACGGACAACGTGACAGCCGCCGCCGCTGCAGAGGTCATCGTCATGACCGTCCCCTACTCTGCTCACGTGAGCACCCTGGAGTCAGTTAAAGCGCAGTGCAAAGGCAAAATTTTTGTGGACGTCTCCGTGCCGCTTGATCCGGCCAATGCCCGCCGCGTTCTTATGCCTGCGGCAGGGTCAGCCGGCGAAGAAGCGCAGCAAGTATTAGGGCCTGACGTAAAGGTTGTCTGTGCGCTGCAGAACGTCTCCGCACACCTGCTGCGCGACCTCAACGCCGAGATCGACTGTGACGTCCTTGTCTGTGGGGATAAAGACGCACGCCCCACGGTAATGCAACTCGTCAACAAAATTGGCGGCGGCGTGCGCGCGATCAACGCCGGGCCGCTCGAAGCCGCGCGTCAGATCGAACCGATCACCGCCCTGCTTATTCGTCTCAATATTCTCAACAAAGTACACTCGGCGGGGATTCGCATTACCGGGCTGCCGCTGGCGTAACTCCTCTCAGGTGGAGTTTGAACTCCGCTCTCCTCTACAGAGAGTTATCGCTCTCCTCTAGAGAGTTATCAGCAGAAGAGGTGAAAAAACGGCCCTGCCAGGAGAGATCCCGGCAGGGCCGTGAGAGAAAACGATCGTCCAATGTGTTGCGTGGTTCGTGAAGGCAAATCCCACAGCGTACGTGTGACGTTTGCGGTTCTTACATCATGCCGCCCATGCCGCCCATGCCGCCTGGAGGCATCGGAGGCATGCCGCCTGCCCCCTTCTCTTCCGGCTTCTCGGCCACGGTCGCTTCGGTGGTGAGCAGCAGGCCGGCTACAGACGCCGCGTTTTGCAACGCGGTGCGCACGACTTTGGTCGGGTCAATGATGCCGGCCTTAATCAGGTCTTCGAACTCGCCAGTCGCCGCGTTGAATCCGAAGGCGCCTTTGTTGTTCCGTACTTTATCCAGTACGATCGAGCCTTCCTCGCCGGCGTTGCTCGCGATCCAGCGCAGCGGCTCTTGCAAGGCTTTCTTTACGATATTGACGCCGACTAGTTCCTCTTCACTCGCCTCAACCTTGCTCAGCGCGTTGGAGGCGCGAATCAACGCTACGCCGCCGCCGGGCACGATGCCCTCTTCCACCGCCGCGCGCGTTGCATGGAGAGCGTCTTCCACTCGGGCCTTCTTCTCCTTCATTTCCACTTCGGTCGCGGCGCCGACTTTAATCACCGCCACGCCGCCGATCATCTTCGCCAGGCGCTCTTGCAGCTTCTCACGGTCGTAATCCGAGGTAGTCTCTTCAATCTGCGAGCGGATCTGTTTAATACGCCCTTCGATGTCCGCCTTCTTGCCGGCGCCGTCCACGATCGTGGTATTGTCTTTGTCAACAACAATACGTTTCGCGCGGCCCAGATCGTTCAGCGTGAGATTTTCGAGTTTCACGCCGAGCTCTTCAGCAATGACGCGACCGCCGGTCAGAATGGCGATATCTTCCAGCATAGCTTTACGGCGATCGCCGAAACCAGGGGCCTTCACCGCCACGCACTGGAGGGTGCCGCGAATCTTATTGACCACCAGCGTCGCCAGGGCTTCGCCTTCAACGTCCTCGGCAATGATGAGCAAGGGCCGGCCGCTCTTCGCCACCTGCTCCAGCACCGGGAGTAAGTCTTTCATGCCAGAGATCTTTTTTTCGTGGATCAGGAGATACACATCCTCATAGACGCATTCCATGCGCTCGGGATCGGTCACGAAGTAAGGAGAGAGATACCCGCGATCGAACTGCATGCCTTCCACCACATCGAGGGTGGTTTCCAGCCCTTTGGCTTCCTCGACCGTGATCACGCCTTCTTTACCGACTTTGTTCATCGCTTCAGCGATGATTTCGCCAATCGTTGAGTCATTATTGGCGGAGATAGTGCCCACCTGAGCAATTTCTTTCTGATCGCGGGTGGGTTTCGATAAGCCTTTGAGATCGCTAATCACCGCGGTTACGGCCTTATCAATGCCGCGCTTGATACTCATGGGATCATGCCCGGCAGCCACCATCTTCACGCCCTCAGAATAGATAGCGCGGGCCAGCACGGTCGCAGTGGTCGTGCCGTCGCCGGCAACATCAGAGGTCTTGCTCGCGACTTCTTTGACCATCTGCGCGCCCATGTTTTCGAACTTGTCTTCCAGTTCAATCTCTTTCGCGACGGTCACGCCGTCTTTGGTCACCACGGGAGCGCCAAAAGACTTCTCGATCACCACATTCCGGCCCTTTGGTCCCAGGGTCACCGTCACCGCGTCAGCCAGAATATTGACCCCTTTGAGAACTTTATCTCGTGCATCTTGGCTAAACTTCACAATTTTTGCCGCCATATGATTTCCTCCACACTATCCTGCGCGGTTATCCTTCGATGACGCCGAGGATGTCGTCTTCCCGCATGATCAGGTGCTCTTCGCCATCAATTTTAATTTCCGTGCCAGCATATTTTCCAAACAACACACGATCGCCTGCTTTCACATCAAGAGGCGTAACCTTGCCGTCTTCGTTGACTTTGCCTTTGCCAACCGCGATTACTCTTCCCTCTTGCGGTTTCTCTTTTGCGGTGTCCGGAATAATGATGCCGCCTTTGGTCTTTTCTTCCTCCGCAATCCGTTTGACGATAATCCGATCCTGTAAGGGTCGAATCTTCATGTCTCTCTCCTTTCTTCTCCATGAAGACGTTTTTTACGAACTTTGTACGAGCTTCCGAGAATTAGAGAACTGCCACAGGCCTCCTCCGTGGCGCGAACGGGGGGAACATAATCACTTCCCCGCCAATGTCAAGGGAAAACTCAAAATTTTCGCTTGCGGGCTTCTTCTTCGAAGTAGCGCCGGTAGAGAATATCCCACTCAGCACTACCCTGAGGTACTTGGCGGGAAAGCGAGGCGATCTTCCGCCGGACAAGCTCATCGATCTTATCGTCTCGCTGAAAATGCTCGGCTAAAATCCGTTTCGCTTCTACCAGCGCCGAGCGATCACTCAGTACGTCGCCTTCCGCCGCTATAACTCGTAGTACAATGCGAGCAAGCGCGGCAATCCGATTATCAGAGAGACGGCTCACGTTGGTTGACCTCGTTTATCTCCACAGCGCGTTGCCTTTACAGCACAAATCGACGCTCTTCAGCGAGTCGTTGCTTGATCAGCTGGGTCACTTTGTAACGATCCACGCCAGGCGCTTTCCTGATGTGCTCGTCCGCTAACCGTTCGGCCTCTTTCTCCAAGTCCTCTTCTTGGCGAAAATTCGCCATAAGCGCAGCAAAAATTTTTTCCACCACTGCTTTTTTCTCTGAGCGTAAGCGCACAAACCCCTTGTCACTGAGCGTCTCAATGAGAGCCTCAGCCGCGTGACGACAAAGCGACTCCGAATAGCGCATATACAGACACCATAGCGGGCAAGTCTCAAGGTTGGCAACCCCAGGACGGAAAGGAGCAGGGCGCCAACCCGCCTTGACAAGGAAAATAAGGTCTGAGATGGGACTCACGTGGCGGTACAGACGAAAAAGCGGACAAACTTTGCAAGCCCTCCCACTGGTTTTCCCGCTGATTCTTGGGATCATATTCTGGCGAGTCTGGAGGAGGGCATCATTGTCATTGATCAGAAAGACAGTATTGCCTACGTCAACCAGACAGCCGAACACTTGACCGGCGTTTCCCATACCCAGATTTGGGGGCGTTCGTACGCGGAACTCTTCTCGTCTAGCCCGTGGGTCATAGAGATTATTCAACGGACAATGGCTTCTGGTAACAGCCGCACGGCTGGAGAAGGAGAACTCCAGGGACGCGCCCATCGCGCTACCCCTGTTCGCCTCACCTGTTCGCCTATTTTTGATGAACGAGGACGCTTCCTTGGATTGATTCTTGTCTTTCATGACCTGAGTTATCAAAAAGAATTGGCGGAAACGGTGCAGCGGGAAGATCGCCTCACGCATCTCGGCGTAGTTGCCGCAGGACTGGCGCATGAGATTAAAAATCCATTGGCTGGAATCCGCGGCGCCGCCCAACTTCTGCAGGGCCGCGCCCGGCACGATCCATCAGTCGTAGCATATGCAACAGTCATGATGCGCGAGATTGATCGGCTTTCTGGCTTACTTGAACAGCTCCTCAATCTGTCGACGCCGCCCTCGCTGGAGATGCGCCCTGTTAATGTGCATAAGATCCTGACCGAAGTGCTGCTCCTCGAACGCGAAACGCTGTCGAGCCATCAACGTATCCAGACGCAGTTCGACCCTAGTTTGCCAGACGTCCAGGGCGATGAGGCGCAATTAGCCCAAGTCTTCCGTAATTTGATCAAGAACGCCGTGCAAGCCATTACTGGCCGCCGGGGTGGGGAGTTATCCATCGTCACCCGTATGGCGACAAACTTTCATATGTTACGCTCGGAAACGCCGGGAACCGCAAAATCGGGAAGGCGGGGAGGACGCTTCCTGGCTATTGATTTTGCTGATAACGGCTCAGGGATAGCGCCGGAACACCTGTCTCGGCTGTTTACTCCATTTTTCACGACGAAAACGAACGGCACGGGCTTGGGACTCACGATTAGTCAGAAAATTATTGCTCAGCACGGCGGATCAATTCGCGTTGAGAGTGACCCTGGACAAGGCACGGTATTCCACGTCTATCTCCCTGTCGCTGCGGTATAAGGCATGGCGCAAGGCTCGATTCTTATTGCAGATGACGAAGAGCTCATTCGTCGGGTGCTGGCCGATACTCTCCAAGAAGAGGGCTACATGGTCGAAACCGCAGATTCAGGCGCTCGCGCATGGACCCGCTTGCGAGAGCAGCCCTTTGATGTCGCGTTCTTCGATATCCGCATGCCAGAGCCCAACGGGCTCGACCTTCTTCTGCGCGTGCAAGACGCACAGCTCCACACGCATGTCATTATTATGACCGGGCAAACCACAATGGCGAACGCCGTAGAAGCCATGAAGCGGGGAGCATTTGACTACCTTACTAAACCTTTTGATCTCGAAGAGGTAAAAGCCTTGGCGGCGCGGGCCTTAGAGGCACAGCGACTGGTGAGTAGGTCGCCCGCTGCCTTGGCAGTTCACGGCCAAAAAGAACAAATCATTGGGCGCAGCCCGACGATGCAGGCGCTTTATAAGACGATTGGCCGCGTGGTGAAAAGTGACGCTACCATTTTGATTCAGGGAGAGAGCGGCACGGGGAAAGAGCTGATCGCCCGGGTGATTCATCACTATTCGACCCGCTGGCGGGCGCCATTTTTAGCGGTGAACTGTTCCGCCATTCCTGCCGATCTCCTGGAGAGTGAATTCTTTGGCCATGAACGGGGCGCCTTTACCGGCGCAGTGGAACGACGCCTGGGCAAGTTTGAGCAGGCGGCGGGCGGCACCCTGTTTCTCGATGAGATTGGCGATATGCCGCTTGCGTTGCAGGCGAAGCTCCTGCGTGTACTGCAAGAGCGCGAGTTTACGCGGGTCGGCGGCCGTGATCTCGTCAAGACTGACGTACGGATTATTGCCGCCACCAATCAAGATTTGGCTGTGGCGGTTAAAGAGCAACGGTTCCGTGAGGATTTGTATTTTCGCCTGCGCGTGATTCCGCTGACATTGCCGCCCTTGCGGCAACGCCGCGAAGATATTCCAGAATTAGTGTCGTATTTCATCCACAAGGTCAACCAGGAAATGGGCACGTCGGTCGCAGGCATTACGCCAGAGGCGCTTGCCGTACTCATGCAATACTTATGGCCAGGGAACGTCCGAGAGCTAGAAAACACTATCCTGCGCGCGGCTGTTCTAGCGCCGGGACGCATGCTCACACCGGCGGATCTTTCCTTACCAGCGACTGCACCCATTCTATCCGAGAACTTCGCCGAGCTGTCTTTTGAAGAAGTCGTGCGACGCAAACTGCGCGCCTATTTTCAACAGACGCCTGTGCTTGAACCCTGTGACTTGTACGAGATCGTTATCAACCAGGTAGAAAAACCACTGATTGAACTGACGCTTGAATATACCGCAGGCAATCAACTAAAAGCCGCCGAGTTACTTGGCATCAATCGCAACACCTTGCGGAAGAAGATTACCGACTTGAAAATCGAGGTCAAAAAAGGGAGTGGGGACTAAGGGGCGGAAGACGGAAGAACTGAGAACTTGCAACCTGGAGCTTGAAACGCCATGCCGTTTACTTTTCCTCATCCGCTCTACGCCATTGCCGACACGCTTGGGCGATCGGAACTTTCCTCTGTTGATCTCGCTGCACAGCTGTGTGCAGGCGGCGCGAGACTCCTGCAGCTGCGCGTGAAGAACCTCCCGGCGCGGGACTTTCTTGACATTGCTTTGCAAGTCCACGCTATTTGCCGACGGTCTGGCTGTCTGCTCATTATTAATGACCGCGCGGATATCGCTCTGGCCGCCAATGCGGACGGAGTACACGTCGGGCAAGAAGACCTGCCGCTCGCAGCGGCGCGGAAAGTCATAGGGCCAAGGAAAATTGTCGGCGTCTCCACTCACGACCCGGCCCAAGCTCTCGAAGCGGAACGCGGTGGTGCGGACTACATCGGCTTCGGACCGCTCTTCGGCACTTCGACAAAAGCAACCAGCTACCCTGCGCGCGGACTTGATCAGCTACGCGAGATTCGCGCTCTTGTCACGATCCCGATTGTCGCTATTGGCGGCATTACCGCCGAGCGTGCGCCATCCGCACTGGCTGCGGGCGCCAACGCCGTGGCGATGATCAGCGATCTTGTACTAGCGTCAGATGTGGCGGCGAAGGTAAGAGAAACCCTGGCGGCAATCGAAGAAAGATAAAAGCGTTTGCTGATAATCCTCAATTTTCAGTAGCAGCGGGAGGCTGCTTGGAGGCGTCAATGTCTACCGTACCCCTTGTAGAATATGAAACGGCATCGCCAGAAGTCAAAGCCGTCTTCGATGACATCAAGCGCATCCGCAACGTGCCGGATGTCAACAACTTCTGGAAAGCGCTGGCCAACCATCCAGATCTCCTGAAGCGGACGTGGGAGACGTTGCAGGAAGTCATGCGACCTGGTGCGCTTGACGCCCTCACCAAGGAGCTGATTTATATTGCAGTCTCCATCGCCAACAAATGTGATTACTGCATCTCCTCCCACACTGCAGCGGCGTTCGCCAAAGGCATGACGCCCACGCAGTACCAAGAGCTCTTAGCTGTCGTCGGCATGGCGCATCAAACTAATGCGTTCGCCACCGGGATGAAGGTCCCGGTCGACCAGCAATTTGTGGCTGCCGCGCCAAAAGCACAGTGAGAACGAGAGAAGGGGGCTACAGCGGTTTTGCTGTTGCGTGGCGGCTATCCGACTCTCGCCAACTCCAATCGCCCAGCCCAGCGGTCTTCTAGAATCGCGCGCAGGCGGCGGGATTCTGGAGCAGCCAGGTCGGGATCGTTCGCCAACCATGCTTCTGCTTCTTCGCGGGCGATTTCCAGGATGCGGCTGTCGCGCACAATATTGGCCACGCGGAAGTCCGGCATGCCGGATTGCCGCGTGCCGAGGAACTCGCCTGGCCCACGAAACGTCAAATCCGCTTCAGCGATTTTGAAACCATCATCTGTTTCAATCATGACGCGTAACCGCCGGTGAGATTCATCTGCGGGCGTGTATTGCGCCAATAAAAAGCAAAACGATTCCGCTTGACCACGCCCCACTCGCCCACGCAACTGATGCAACTGTGCGAGGCCGAAGCGCTCGGCGTGTTCGATCAAGATCACGGTTGCGTTCGGCACGTCGATGCCAACCTCAATAACAGTGGTGGATACCAGGATATGATGTTCGCCATCTTTGAAGCGACGCATCACCTCGTCCTTCTCCTCGCCCTTCATGCGGCCGTGCACGAGACCGACCGAATAGCCCTTGAACGCGGTGCGCGACAATTCATCCGCCATGCTGATCGCCGCTTTCAGATCGGACTTATCCGACTCTTCCACCAGGGGATAAACAATATAAGCTTGGTGTCCTTTATCCAGTTGCGCTTTCACCGCCTGGTAAGCTTTTTGCCGTTCGCCCTCATGAAACACACGGGTTGCGACCGGCTTGCGTCCCGGCGGCAATTCGTCGATGACGGACACATCCAAGTCACCATAGATGGTTAACGCCAGCGTGCGTGGAATCGGCGTGGCGGTCATCAGCAGCATATCGGGGTTTGCACCAAGACGCTTGAGCGCGGCGCGCTGCATGACGCCAAATCGATGTTGCTCATCAATAATCGCTAATCCCAAACGATGAAACCTTACTTTGTCTTGAATTAAAGCATGCGTGCCGACGATGATTTCAACTTTCCCTTGTTCGAGCAGCGAGTAGACAGCTTGCTTCTGTTGCAGCTTTAGCTCTCCGGTAAGGAGGGCGATAGGGACCTCTAGCTTGTCGGCCAACGGTTTGAGCGTACGATAGTGCTGTTCCGCCAGCAGTTCAGTCGGAGCCATAAAGGCAACCTGATAGCCGCTGTCGAGCGCAGCTAGGGCGGCGCAAAAAGCAACGATGGTTTTTCCTGATCCGACATCGCCTTGCACGAGGCGGTTCATCGGATGTGGCGCGGCCATGTCACGAAAAATTACGTCTAACACGCGCTCCTGCGCGCGGGTCAAGCGAAAGGGGAGGATCTCGTGCATCTGTCGCACCAACGGTCCCGGTACAATCGATAACCCATCTTCTTTCACCATGTTCCGGCGGCGCAACGCCATGCCGAGTTGTAGATAAAAGAGCTCGTCAAACACCACCGTGCGGTGCGCCCGCGAAGCCGCATTGTTCAGCGCCATCACGTCGGCGTCCACGGGCGGCTGGTGCAAGTAGCGTAGTGCAGCGCTCAGATCCATGAGATGAAGACGCTCGCTGATTTCTGGCGGCACGCCGTTAGGCACGAGTTGCACGTATTCGTTCACAGCTCCATGCACGAGGCGGCGCATTGCTCCCACCGTCATTTCGGTGGTTTTGTTATAAATCGAGAGGATGCGGGCGGTGTCTTCCTCCTCTTCCACCAGCTCCATGTCGGGGTGGATCATCCACTTGCCGCCTTTGAGGCCAATTTCGACTTTGCCGAACAGGAGCACACGTTGACCAAGTTGATATTTTTGCTCAAAGTAGCGGTGCTGGTTATACCAGCGTAAAAAGAGAAGCCCGGTTTCGTCTCGCACGACAGCCTCTAGCACCCAGCGGCGCGTCCGGGTGACGAACCGGCGGCCCATCCGTACGAGTTGCCCAACCGTTGCCCCCTCTTCGCCGCCGTGCAAATCACGAATCTTCCGAATTTCCCGTCGGTCCTGATAACGAAAGGGAATGTGATACAGCAAATCCTCCACTGTCGCGATGCCCAGCCGTGCAAGCTGTTCAGCTCGCTTCGGCCCTACTCCTTTGACATACTGCACGGGCTTCTTCAGCAGCGGCTGGAAGGGACGCGGCGCGCGAGACGCATTCAGGTCACTGTCTGGAGGGAATGAGGGGTAATCGTTCATCTTAGTAACGAGAACTGAGGTCTGAGTTACAAACCTTTTCTACCGCTCAGCCCTCAGTCCTTATGTATTCTGATGATACTCCTGCAGCGGCCTCACCTGCAGCAGCCCGCGGCGCAGTTGCATAATGCCTTCAGCCACCGCCCCGGCGCCGGCAATAGTCGTGCAGTACGGCACGCGGCATTCTAACGCCGTGCGGCGGATTGAAAATGAATCTTCGACAGATTGCGCGCCGTCTATCGTATTGATGACCAGCGAGACTCTGCCCTCACGAATGGCGTCTACTACATGAGGCGATCCTTCGGCGACTTTTTTGACAGATTCAACCGTAAAGCCGGCATCTCGCAAAAAGGTCGCCGTGCCGTGCGTCGCCATCAACGAAAAGCCATTTTCCACCAAGCGCCGGGCGATCGGCAAGGTCGCTGGTTTATCAGCATCCCGAACGCTTAACAGTGCGGTTCCCGCCACGGGTAAGAATGTCCCGGCGGCAATTTGCGATTTGGCGAACGCGAGCGGAAACGAGGCGTCGATGCCCATGACTTCACCGGTTGATTTCATCTCTGGACCAAGAACGGTATCAACGCCTGGGAACTTGATGAACGGGAACACCGCCTCTTTTACGCAAATATGGGATGGAATGGTCTCCTCGGTAAAACCTACCTCACGCAGCGTCTTTCCCGCCATGACGCGGGCGGCGATTTTGGCCAGCGGCGCGCCGATGGCTTTACTCACAAAAGGCACGGTGCGCGAGGCGCGCGGATTC
The DNA here is from genome assembly GCA_035575235.1 of Candidatus Methylomirabilota bacterium. Taxonomy (GTDB): domain Bacteria; phylum Desulfobacterota; class Binatia; order Bin18; family Bin18; genus SYOC01. The sequence continues at coordinate 12,637 of DATLYA010000018.1, read as the reverse complement.
ACCTCAAGGACGTATACGGTCTCGTTCTTCACCGCGAATTGCACGTTCATAAGTCCTACGACCTGAAGTTCTTTCGCCAACGCCACGGTCTGGCGGCGAATCTCATCCTGCACATTTTGTGAAAGACTGCGCGGCGGTAAGGAACAGGCGCTGTCTCCCGAATGCACACCGGCCAGTTCAATATGCTCCATGATGCCGCCGATCACCACGTCGCGGCCGTCGCTCACGGCGTCAACATCCACTTCGATCGCGTCGTCAAGAAACTTATCGATCAATACGGGATGCTCTGGCGAAGCAGACACCGCCTCCCGCATATAGCGGCGCAGGCTTGCCTCGTCATACACAATCTGCATGGCGCGCCCGCCCAGCACGTATGAAGGACGAACGAGCACTGGATAACCGATTTCCGCCGCGATATGCAGGGCTTCCTCGGGAGAACGAGAGGCGCCGCTTGACGGTTGACGCAGCCCCAGCTTGTCGAGCATTTCTCTAAAGCGTTCACGGTCCTCAGCACGATCGATCGAGTCCGGAGAGGTGCCGAGAATCGGCACGCCCGCGCGCTCCAACGGCACGGCGAGCTTGAGCGGCGTCTGCCCGCCAAATTGCACAATGACGCCCCACGGTTGCTCTTCCCTCACGATGCTGAGGACATCTTCCAAAGTCAGCGGCTCAAAGTAGAGTTTGTCTGAAGTGTCGTAATCCGTGCTGACCGTCTCCGGATTACAGTTCACCATAATGGTCTCGAACCCATCTTCTTTGAGCGCGAACGCCGCATGCACACAGCAGTAGTCAAATTCAATGCCCTGGCCAATGCGGTTGGGCCCACCGCCAAGAATCATAATCTTTTTGCGTGGGGAGGGTCGGGCTTCATCTTCTCCTTCATACGTCGAATATAAATATGGCGTATACGCCGCAAACTCAGCCGCGCAGGTATCCACCGTTTTGTACACGGGCATAATGCCCCACTGCTCCCGCCGTTCGCGCACTTCCACTTCGCTGCAACCCAGCAATCGGGCCAAACGGACATCAGAGAAACCCATTTGTTTCGCGGCGCGAAGCATATCAGGCGTCAAGCGTCGGGCGTCAAGCGTCAAAAATTTTTGCTCATAGTGAACGATCTGGAGAAGGTTCTCTAAAAACCACGGATCAATCTTGCTGAGCTGATACAGCTCGGCAACGCTCATGCCCATGCGCAATGCATCAGCAGCATACCACAGGCGTTCCGCGTTCGGCGTACGGAGGCGCTCTCGCAGCACTTCGATTTCTTTGGACACGAGTCCCCCTTGGACGCCAGAGACTAGACTGCCGTCCTCCGAACGCCACACTTTTTCTTCAAATCCGTAACTGCCAATCTCCAAAGAGCGCAGCGCTTTCTGCAGCGCCTCTTTGAACGTCCGGCCGATAGCCATTGCTTCACCAACCGATTTCATCTGCGGGCCGAGAGTATCCCGCGTCTGGGGAAATTTGTCAAAAGTGAACCGTGGAATCTTCACCACCACATAATCAATGGTTGGCTCGAAGCAAGCAGGGGTCTCACGGGTAATGTCGTTGGGAATCTCATCGAGCGTGTAACCGATCGCCAACTTAGCGGCGATCTTGGCGATCGGAAACCCCGTGGCTTTGCTGGCTAACGCCGAAGAGCGCGACACCCGCGGGTTCATCTCGATCACCACCATACGGCCAGTGTCAGGATGGACGGCGAACTGAATATTGGACCCGCCGGTATCGACGCCGATCTCGCGGATAATCCGCAACGCCGCATCGCGCATGATTTGATATTCTTTGTCGGTCAGTGTCTGCGCCGGAGCGACGGTAATGGAATCGCCGGTGTGCACCCCCATGGGATCCAGGTTTTCAATGGAACAAATGATGACGACGTTGTCCTTGCCATCGCGCATCACCTCGAGCTCGAACTCCTTCCACCCCGCAATCGACTCTTCAATCAGCACCTCATGCGTTGGCGAGGCGCTCAACCCCCACGACACCACGGAACGAAATTCCTCAAGAGAAGACACGATTCCGCCCCCCGTGCCTCCCAAGGTTCGCGACGGTCGGACGATCAACGGCAGTCCCAGCTGTTGAAGAATTTCCTCCGCCTCTTGAAGAGAATGTGCGTAGCCGCTCCGTGGGAGATCGAGCCCGATGCGCTCCATTGCTTCTTTAAAGAGGTTGCGATCCTCCGCTTTCTTGATCGCGGGCAATTTGGCGCCAATCAACTCAACGCCATACTTCTCAAGCACGCCAGCCTCAGCCAGCTCAATAGCGAGGTTCAATCCGGTTTGCCCGCCAATGGTCGGCAACAACGCGTCTGGCCGTTCTTGGGCGATGATTTTTTCTACTACTTCAACCGTCAGCGGCTCGATATACGTGCGGTCAGCAAAGCCAGGATCAGTCATGATGGTCGCAGGATTCGAGTTGACAAGAATCACTCGATATCCTTCTTCTTTGAGCGCTTTACATGCTTGCGTACCGGAGTAATCAAACTCGCACGCTTGACCGATGACAATCGGTCCTGAACCTATCAGAAGAATGGAATGAATGTCTGTGCGTTTTGGCATGTCGCGTCTTACGTGTTGCGTCGTGCGTATGACAGTCTCAGCTCGCGCAACCGCTATCCTCTTTTTGCTCGTTCCATAAGCGCAGTAAATCGACGAAAAAGATAATTGGCGTCGTGCGGCCCAGGCGAAGACTCCGGATGATACTGCACGGAGAACAACGGATACTCTTTATGCGCCAGCCCTTCCACGGTCTTATCGTTCAAGTTGATATGGGTGAGCTCCGCCCGTCCCTGGAGTGAATCGACATCCACACAGAAACCGTGATTCTGCGCCGTAATCTCTACTTTCCGCGTGGCTAAATCCATCACAGGATGGTTGCCGCCATGATGGCCAAATTTGAGTTTGTACGTATTGCCGCCAAGCGCCAATCCCAGGATTTGGTGGCCAAGGCAAATGCCAAAAATAGGAACCTTGCCGATCAAGGCGGCCACATTCTCCCGCGCGTATGGCACTGCATCCGGATCGCCGGGACCGTTCGATAAAAAGACCCCGTCAGGGTTTAACGCCAACACTGCAGACGCTGGCGTGTGCGCAGGCACGACTCGCACGCGGCATCCGGCTTCTACGAGATTGCGCAGAATATTGAACTTGACTCCATAATCATACGCGACAACAAAGAAGTCCCAAGTTCCGAGTTCCGCGCTCCGAGGCGTTGACCGGTGCATTCTATAGCCCTTCCCCAGTTCCCAATAGCCTTGGGTCCAATCGTACGGCTGCGTGCAAGTGACTTCCTTGACGAGGTCGCGCCCAACGAGTCCAGGCGCGGCTTTCGCTTTGGCCACAAGCCGTTGCGGATCAAGATCGACCGTTGAAATAACGCCTTCCTGCGCGCCATGATCACGCAGATGGCGCACCAGGGCGCGGGTGTCAAGACCGTGAATCCCGACAACGCCATGCGCCTTCAGATATGCTCCAAGACTGCGTTGGGCACGCCAATTGCTCTGGCGTTCCCAGTACTCCTTGACAATAAATCCTTCTACGAACGGCTGACGCGACTCGACATCTTCCGCATTGACCCCGACGTTGCCAATCTCGGGGTATGTCATGGTGACGATCTGCCCTTTGTAGGAAGGATCGGTCAGGATTTCCTGGTAGCCAGTCAGTGAGGTATTAAAGACAACTTCGCCAATAGCCTCCCCTTCGGCTCCAAAGGAGGTCCCAGTAAATATTGTTCCATCTGCGAGAGCAAGGATTGCTTTCATAATTTTTAGCTATCAGCTCTTAGCCAGATTCATGCAGAACTCTAACAGAGATCTCAAACGGTTGAGCCTTTCACTGCCATGCATTTTCCTGTCTGCTGTCGTTACTCATAGCGAAAAGCTAAGAACTCATCGCCAAACCTCTCTCCCGTCGTACACAATTTTCCCGCCGACCATTGTTATCACGGCTTTTCCACGCAGTTCCCATCCGCCAAAGGGAGTATTCTTACTCTTCGAACGTAAGCGTTGTGGTACAACCTTCCAGGTGGAGGCAGGATCGAAAATCACTATATCAGCCGGCGACCCGAGCGAGAGCGTGCCGTAGGGCAAGCCCAAGATGCGCGCGGGGTTAATTGTTAACTTTCGCACAGCTTCAGTCAGCGAGAGCCTTCCCTCGTTCACCAAACGCAACGTCAACGGCAGCGCCGTTTCAAGACCGACGATGCCGTTCGCCGCCTGATCGAATTCCACGTCTTTCTCGTCATGATGATGCGGGGCATGATCCGTGGCAATCGCATCGATGGTCCCGTCGCGCAAACCTTCTTTCACCGCCTCGACGTCTTCCCTTTGCCGGAGCGGCGGAGCCATTTTCGCGTTCGTATTGTATCCCTCCACCGCTTCCTCGGTCAGGGTAAAATGATGCGGCGCGGCTTCCGCGGTGACTGCCAGTCCTTCTGTCTTTGCGCGCCGTACGAGCGCCACAGCGCCGCGCGTGCTGATGTGCGCGATATGCAATCGTCCGCCTGTCAGCCGCGCTAGAACGAGATCGCGGGCGACCATGACGTCTTCCGCCGCGTAGGGAATGCCTTTCAGACCAAGACGCAACGAGGTTGGTCCTTCATTCATAACGCCGCCAGCGGCAAGGTGTAAATCTTCCTCATGCACGCTGATAGGCAGGTGAAACATCGAACAATATTCCAAGGCGCGGCGCATGAGATTGCCATCCATCACCGGGCGGCCGTCGTCAGAAATCGCTACGACTCCCGCCTCCGCCATTTCTCCGATATCCGCTAACGATTCACCCTTCAGTCCTTTTGACAGGGCGCCAATCGGAAAGACACGCGCCAGATTCGCCGCCCGCGCTTTCTCAATGATGTACCGCGTCACTGAGCCATTATCATTCACTGGATTGGTATTCGCCATACAGGCGACGGTGGTAAAGCCGCCGGCGACTGCGGATTGCGCTCCACTTAACACGGTCTCTTTGTATTCGTACCCTGGCTCGCGCAAATGCACGTGCATGTCAACGAAGCCCGGAGCAACGATCAACCCGCTCGCATCAATATCCGCATCGCCCGTTCCTAAGAAACTACCCGGTTTTGCAAGAGCGCGAATCCGGCCTTCCTCAACTAACACATCGAGCGCCTCTTCCCGGTTGTTTGCCGGATCAATCACTGTTCCACCGTAAATAACAAGTTTCATAACAGCTTTCAGCGAGAAAAGTACCGAGTCACGAGGACTGAGAAGATTGGCCCATCGGGCGATTGCTCAATGCTGTTTGTCCTCTGTCCTCAGCACTCGGTCTTCATAACTCCGTCCCCATTTACCGGCTTGCTGCACGTCGTTTAGGGCTTCGTTCTTCTTTTCCCGTTGTACTCGGCTCCTCATGTTCCTCTTTTCCTCGCGCCGTGAGCAGATACAGAACCGCCATACGTACGGCAACGCCATTGGTGACCTGATCAAGAATGACCGAATAGGGACCATCCGCAACGTCCGAGGCGATTTCAATGCCGCGGTTCATGGGACCAGGGTGCATCACCAATACATCCGGTTTGGCGTCAGCCAACGCGGCAGATGTAATACAGAAATGACGCGAGTATTCTTCTACGCTCGGCAAGAAATTACGATCTTGGCGTTCACGCTGCAGGCGCAGCGTCATCACGACATCAGCGTCCGCCAGTCCAGTGTGCAAGTCAGTATGAATCTCAGCACCCCAGCGGGCAAACTCAGAACGCAACAGGGTCGATGGCCCCACAAGCCGCACCCTGGCGCCAAGTGTAGTCAACGCGAGCGTGTTGGAACGCGCTACCCGACTGTGCAGGATATCTCCCACAATGGCGACGATCAGTCCCTCGATCTTTCCCTTTCGTTCCCGGATGGTCATAGCGTCGAGCAAGGCCTGCGTAGGATGCTCATGCGCACCGTCTCCCGCATTAATGACGGGACACGCGACGAGGTGGGTTAAGAAGTGCGGAGCGCCTGACGAGGGATGACGAATGACAATCGCGGCAGGCCGCATCGCCGCTAAATTGCGCGCCGTATCGGCCAGCGTTTCGCCTTTGGTCACGCTACTTGTGGAAGAAGAAATATTAATCGCATCTGCCGAGAGACGTTTCGCAGCGATTTCGAACGACGTGCGCGTGCGGGTGCTAGCTTCATAGAAGAGATTGATCACCGTCTTCCCACGGAGGGTCGGCACCTTCTTCACTTCACGCTCAGAAATCTCGCGGAATGATTCTGCGGTGTCGAGTAAGAACAACAGCTCGTCTCTAGACAACCCCTCAATGCCGAGAAGATGACGATGCGTAAATATCATAGCCGCCCCTTACTCAATGACCACCTTATCTTCACCATCATACTCAGCAAGACGCACCGCGACTCGCTCATCTCGCGCAGTCGGCAGATTTTTCCCCACATAATCGGCGCGGATTGGCAATTCCCGGTGGCCGCGGTCAACGAGCACAGCGAGTTGAATGTTGCGCGGACGGCCGAAATCGATCAACGCATCCAGCGCCGCCCGAACAGTGCGCCCGGTGTACAGCACGTCATCAACCAGCACGATCCGCATGTCATCAACGCTAAAGGGAATTGTTGTTCCTCGCACTTCAGGACGCGTCCGGCTCCGCCCTACATCGTCACGGTAGAGCGTAATATCAATCTCACCGCACGGAATATCCTCTCCTTCAATTTCTTTGATGGCTGCTGCAAGCCGGCGCGATAAGAATACGCCCCGGGTATGAATGCCAATAAGCGCGAGCTGCTCTGACCCCTGATTTTTTTCGAGAATCTCATGAGCGATTCGGGTCAGCGCGCGTTGAATCGCCATTCGATCAAGCACCGTACGCATCGCCGCTCCACTCTATCAGACAAAAAAAAGCCCCCTTGAGTCCTCAAGGGGGCCACAGTAATCACGCTTGCAATGCCGTTGTTGTTTGCTGTTGTGCTCACCCTTCCTAACCTCTCTGGGCTAGATTAAAAGGCGGGTTTTTTTTATCGTCGCAAACGCTTGCTGTCAAGCGAAGCAGCGTTGCGGGTGCATAACAATTTCCTGGTTATTGTCCACCGGCTGGAGGGACGATGCATGCAGCGCCCCTCCGTGTCATGGTGTTCTGAGCAGGAGCCACGAATTTACTACGCACCTACATTTCGCTAGGGTTGCATATAGGAAGGTCCGGCAGGCGCGACACGAGTGGGCGGTTGCGCATACGGTCCACCGTCAAAGGGTAAAAACGGCCGTTCTCCATCAATGACTTGCGGAGTTACAAAATACGAACCACCAGTGAGAGGCCGCCAGATGCCTTCCGCCGCTCGCATATTGCCGCCGGTGGCCCAACCACTCACGCCGCCAAGCACGGCCCCCGCAGTCCCAACCGCGAATTTCACCGGGAAGTACACAATACTCAGCACGGGCGAGACCACTCCCTTGGCGAACTCTGAGGCTAACGGCCGGGTCTGCCCTTGAGGCGGTTGTGTTTGTAGAGCTTGCGCCCAGCTCAGTCCAGGCCACAGCAATAATCCCAATCCCAAAATGACAAGAGGTTTCTTCATAACTCTCCCCCCTTCCTTTCAGACATACCACACCATATTGCCATTAGAATAAAACCTCGTCTTCCCAATTGCAACTCAAAAAACGGGCAAAAGTTTTCCTTCTACGAGCCGATTTCTCATCTCATCAAGGAGAGCGCAGGAGGTTTGCACGCACGGTTAACGCGCACTTATTCTTCCTTGATGCAGCTTCTCCAACACGTGGCTGGCGGGAGTATGAAGCTTTTGAGTCCTCGAACAGCGCCAAAACTACCAGTCATCAACACACGTCGCCTCCCCAGAAGAGGCAGCGACGGGATGTTGCTCACCGCGTGGGCTCTCGCTCTCTCTACAGGCCTCGCTTACGGCTCATCGCCAACCACTCCGTCGCCTACAACAGCACACGAGCTGCGGAGCGGAGTGATGCAGTTTTCCATTGTCCTCCTCATCGTCTTCATAGGTTGGGTGGGGGAGGTTGTAAGAAATTTGCGACGCACAGAGGCCGCCCTGCGGGCCAGCGAGGCGCGCTTTCATCATATGGCGGCCAATATGCCGCAAGGCATGATTTATCAGTTTCTTCTCCGTACGAACGGCTCTGTGAGTTTTCCCTATGTCAGCCCAAGTTGCAACGAACTTTTCAGCTTGACACAGGAAAGCATCCTTGTTGACCCCACAACCCTGATCACCTTGATCCATCCTGACGACCGCGTGGAATTTGAACAGTCAGTCGCGCACTCGGCGAACACCCTCGAGCCCCGGCAATGGGAAGGACGTTTCTGTTGTACGGTCTGATATGACAAAACGCATATCCATCGATCAACTCAAACCCGGCATGTTTGTGGTCGGCCTTGACAAATCCTGGTGGCAGACGCCGTTCTTCTCTCACCAGCGGATAATCCACGACCCAGGAGACATTAACAAACTTAAAGAAATTGGCGTGCAGGAGGTTGAGATCGATCTGTCACGCGGCTGTGATGTGGAAGCAAAGCCCAATACTCTCAATATCTCCATCTTCGAGCCTCCTTTGGCGCCAACGCAAGAGACGCGCTCAACTCCGGAAAGAGCCCCTTCGCCGCCTCCGCCTGGCGCCTCTTTCACCATTGACGCACTGAACGAGGCAATGCCTGCCGTGCGTGCAGCGCGGAATGAGGCGCTGGCGATTCTCGAAGGTATTTTTGCCGGAGTCAAAATTGGCAAACCTATTGACAGTCCGGCAATCAAACAGGCGGTGGTCAGATTGCTTGACTCGATCCTGCGCCATCCAGAGGCGTCTCTTATGCTGATGCAAATGCAACGCTTCGAGGCTGACCTCCTCTCCCATGCCGTTGATGTCTGCATGCTCTCGCTCCTGATTGGCAAACAGCAAGCGTTATCCGCGGAGCAGTTTGAAGCGCTAGGCGTAGGGGCTCTTCTCCATGACGTCGGAAAGATGCGCCTGCCACGCAACCTTCTTCGTCGATCGACTGAGTATAGCGCGAAAGCGCAGAAGTTGTTACAAGAACATCCCCGCCTCGGAGTGGCGTTGTTGGCGCAGAACAAAGACCTTTCCGAAAGCGCCCTCCGCATTATCCTGGAGCATCATGAACGGCTTGACGGCTCGGGTTTCCCAGAAGGACGCACGGGGGCGACGCTCTCGCCGCTCAGTCATATTGTCATTATTGTCAATATATATGACGCCCTCGTGAGCGGCCACAGCGGCCAGCCTGCTCATCTGCCTACGCAGGCGTTGCGCCGGTTGTATCAAATGGGGAGGGATGGCCAGCTTGCCGGCGACCAGGTCGCCTGGCTGATTCGCACGCTCGGCGTCTACCCGGTCGGCGCCGTAGTTGAACTCAACACAGGGGAACGCGGCATCGTTGTGGCGACTAATTCTGCTGCAGCGCAAAAGCCGGTCGTCTTGGTAGTCTGCCGCCCCGATGGTCAACCCTTCTCTATCCCTCGGCTGGTGAACCTCACAGCAAAAGCAGAAAACGAACCTGTGCACGCCATCGTCCGCGCGCTAGAAATAACGGCGCTTCCCACAGCGTTGGCGGATTATTTTACAGACACTTTGCAAACACCATGAACAGCGAACTCCACAAACTGTTTCCTCGGACAGAGAGCAGGCCTCGCCAGTTATCGAAGGATATCCACGACTTCCTGTATTCTTTGCCGATTGCCGCCTGTGTGCTCGACGCCGAGGGACGCATCGCCGGACTGAACGTGGAAGGAGAAAATCTTCTCGAATGGGGAGAGTCGGCCTGTCTAGGACGAGCATTGCACGACCTCATTGGGTGCGCGCCTTCGGACAATACTGACGCGTCCGCCCCTTGTCCTGTCTTGCAGGTGTTGCACTCGAGCGCGCCCATCGCCATGCCGCGGACCCACATCCGTACGCGCAGCGGCGCGCTGCGGCCAGTCGAGTACCGCTGCGCGCCCTTTTCCAACGCAGACGGCGTCTATGTGATCGTCACATGGCGCGACATCAGTCAACATCTGCACCTGGAGAACGACTTGCGCCGCCTGGCCTCTTTACCAGAAGAAAGCCCTAATCCTATCGTGGAGTTCGATAGCAACGCCACTCTCTTGTACGCAAATCCCGCCATGCTGGAACTGATCAGGCAGTACGGCTTCAATGACAACGCGTTCCCCACCATCTTGCCGCCGCACCTGGCGGAGATTGTCCAGGAGTGCCAACGCTCCAGCATGACCTGTGGCGGGTTTATAGTGACGCACGGCGGTCAGAGTTATGAGTGGACATTCTTTCCCGTGCCACACACCCAGCTTGTGCGCGGCTACGGCGTGAATCTCACTGAACGTTTCCGCATGGAAGAAGAGCTGCGCAAAGCGAAAGAGGCGGCGGAAGCCGCCAATCGCCTCAAATCAGAATTTCTCGCTACGGTGAGTCATGAGCTGCGCACCCCCCTGAACGGCATTATTGGCATGACCGACCTGCTGCTCATGACAACACTTTCCGCTGAACAACGCGAATATACGGAAATCGCGAAACACTCTGCCAAGGTCCTTTTGAATCTCGTCAACGATATTCTTGACTTCTCCAAGATTGAAGCCGGCAAGTTGGAGTTAGAGAGTATCGAGTTTCATCTGTCTGAACTCGTCCAACAGACACTCGCGCTTTTTCTTGCACAGGCGCGAGAAAAAGGGGTAACGCTCCGTTGTGAGATCGCTCCGGAGTGTCGCACCGTATTTTATGGTGACCCGGCGCGGTTACAGCAGGTACTTGTCAATTTAGTCGGCAACGCACTGAAATTCACGGAACACGGAGAAGTTGTTCTTACAGTCAGCAGTCAGCAGTCAGAAACTCAGACGGTAGACGCTGGACTTGCGACTTGCGACTTGTATTTTTCCGTGCGCGACACCGGCATCGGCATCCCAGAAGACCGGCGGGATCGGCTCTTCAAATCGTTCTCGCAGATTGACGCCTCAACTACCCGGAAGTATGGCGGCACGGGCTTGGGGCTCGTTATCAGTAAGCAGCTTGTCGAACTGATGGGCGGCGCTATTGGCGTGGAGAGCGCGCCCGGACAAGGGAGCACTTTTTGGTTTACGGTTCGTTTGACGTCCTCCTCTCTTTGCAGTCCTGCTCCCAACAAAGAGGCGTTTTGCTCTCCACAGGGGCGCCTACTGCCGCCACAGGCGACGTCAGCCTTGGCTTCCCTCCCAGCGGCGCCGCCGAGCGCATCCCACCTGCTCCTGGTGGAGGACAACCCCATCAATCAGAAACTGGCTGTGCGGCTGCTCAAAAAGTTCGGTTATACAGTCGATGTCGCCAGGAATGGTCGCGAAGCGCTCGCAATGAGCAGTCAACACGCCTACGCAGCCATTTTGATGGATTGTCAAATGCCTGAAATGGACGGATTTGAGGCGACGAAGGAGATTCGCCGACGCGAAGCTGAGAACAAGGCGGAAGACGGAAGGCGGAAGGCGGAACTTCTACTTGCCCCCTCCAGTTCAGCATGCAGCAATACGCACTCTGTACTCTCTCGCGTGCCCATCATCGCGCTCACAGCGAATGCGTTTAAAGGAGATCGAGAGCGCTGTCTAGAGGTGGGAATGGATGACTACGTAACGAAGCCAATCAATCCTCTCGAACTCAGAAGGATTTTGCACTACTGGCTCTCACGCTTGCCGACATAAAGCCTGAGGAAAGGAGCAGAGCGGAGAGAAACGTTTGCCGGCGTACGGCAAAAGACGCCGAATTTTGACCTCATTCCGGTACGGTCACTGGGCATGGAATGCAGTTTCCGCTACTGGCGCCGATGAAAAAAACGAGAACGGGGGTGCAAGCGGCTTGAAGAAGCAACATGAGCGCGCCGCCACAACGATGCGCCCTGATACGGCTTGGAGGTATGTATGGCGATATACGAGGCAGACAGTCGCACTCCATCATCGGTCGCGGACGCTGAAGTGTTTAGTCTGGCTGAAGCGCTTGAACGCGTCGAAGGAGACTCGGATCTTCTGAAGGAAATGGCGGATCTCTTTCTTGACGAGGTCGATAACATGGTCAAGGAGATTGAGCAAGCGATTGCCGCTGGAGACCCGGGAGCGCTTCAGCACGCCGCCCATACTTTGAAAGGGGCGGTCAGCAACTTCGCAGCACACGCTGCGACTGAAGCAAGTTTCGCCCTTGAGAAAATGGGGCGGCGACAAGACCTCGCCCAGACTGCTGCGGCATTGGCGGCTCTCAAAAGCGAACTGGCTCGCTTGACGCCGGCCCTGACTGCGCTGAAGACAAAGGACGCAGCTTAACGAGCGCCATATGGCGCCCCTACCGCGTTTCTGGAAAGGGAGTATCCGGTGAGCACTAGCGAGCACCCGACCGCGCTTGTCGTTAATGATGATCCCGTGCAACTGAACCTTACATCGGCGATCTTGCAAAAAGATGGGCTCCAGGTTTTTTCGTGCCGCAGCGTAGAAGAAGCGTTACCATATTTGACCCCACGAAACCGCATCAATGTCATTGTCACTGACCTGCACATGCCTGGCATTGATGGCTGGCAATTTTGCCAATTGGTGCGTTCGCCAGAGTATCCAGCCCTGAATCAGGTCCCAATCCTGGTCATTTCGGCCACTTTCTCCGGGGTTGATGCGGCACAAATGACGGCGGATCTTGGCGCCAACGCCTTTTTGGCGGCG
>DATLYA010000017.1:0-2885 GCA_035575235.1 Candidatus Methylomirabilota bacterium | reverse complement strand
GTGACAGAGAATCGTGAGCTGACCATCAAACAGTTGCGCCGTGTGTTAGTGGGGTATTGTCAAGCCAACACCTACATTCAGGGATTCCGCCACTTCGGCTATGGCGATATTCTCGACGAAGTTCATGCGCGCTGGCGGGCGAAGGATCGTGACGGCGCTGAAAAAGCGATCCCTGAGCACATGGTTAGTGATCTCTACGTCTTTGGCACACACAATGAATGCCGTGACCATATCAACCGCTTCGTCGCGGCCGGCGTGCAACTTCCTGTCATCGCCGCACCGCCATCGAGCCGGACGACGCCGGAAGATTTTCAGGCGCTCCTGGAGACTTTTGCTCAATGAAATATTTCTGGACGTGGATAATACCTCCGCTGCTGCTTGTTGGCTGCTACCGGCAAGATCCTCTTGTGCGCGCGGCGCAGGACCTTCGTGAGGCTGCATATGATTTTGCCAGACAGGAAGAGGAACAACGACAACAACTCAATCTGCTCGAGCTAGGCATGACAAAGGATGCAGTTCTGAAACGGCTTGGGCCCCCCTCTTCCCGGAAAAGCACAGGCGCGGGACCAGAGGAGAATATCGAAGTGTGGACGTATCAGCGCTCCATGCACGCGCCGGCAGTGCTGACGTTTACCGATCAAAAGTTAACCGAGATTCGAGTGGAGTAAGCGAAGACCACCTCAGCTTGCAGCCCTGCGCGCGAACAGGCAAAGTGGGCGGAGATGAAGGAGAGACAAGCATGTCCACACAAGACGCGCTACGGATGACGCCTCAGGAATTGCACGAACGACTCTCGCGAGGAGACAACCTCGTTATTCTCGACGTTCGCACGGAAGACGCGCTGAGAGTCCATCCCTACAGAATTCCCAATGCCCGTTGGATTCCGTTGGCGTCCGTGGTGGAGCGAGCCTCCAGTCTTCCTCGCAATGCAACCATTGTCTGCTATTGAACCTGAAGCGAGGACGCAAGCAGCGCCCGTGCGGCGCTGTGGTTACAAGCGGAAGGGTTTGCCTCAGCCTACGCCTTGCACGGCGGCCTCCTCGCCTGGCAAGAGGCCGGCTATCCCACGATACCATTAGAATCTGCACAAGATGTTTCTGTCGATGTCGACGCTGGAGTAGCACGGACCACTGGAGAACAGAGCGCGTCCACAACCCCGCCCACAGCAGCCCATGCGCATACCTTTCTCTCGGGCCTGGTGAGCACCTACACCACACAGCCAGGGCCGCCGATCCGTAAAGAATTAACCGTATTGTTTGTCGATATTGCGGATTCTACTGTTAACGTCGTAAGCCAAACGCCGGAAGTTGCGCTTGCGCAAGTGCAGAGCTTCATGCAGGTGGTAACGGATATCGCGCTCGCCTACTGTGGGGACGTCAAAGACTACGAGGGAGACGGCGCGCTGCTCTATTTTGAATCCGTCACTGAAGCGACGCAGGCGGCCATGGCCATGCGCGGCGCTTTAGCCCGAAGACAGCACGAGAATTCGGCTCCTCTCCAGGCGCGATTTAGTCTCAGTGTCGGCAGCGTGGTGATTGGAGTGATTGGCACGGCGCTACGACGTTCAGTGGCGCTGATTGGTCCCAGTATTAATCTTGCCGCTCGCTTGTTGAAGCAAATTCCTCCAGGCGGCATTATTGCGACGGCAGCTGTTGTCGAGCGCCTTCATCAAGAAGCGCCCGAGCTCGCACGTCGGTTTCGCTTGTGGAATGAGCGTCTGGAACTGAAAGGTTTTCAGAACGAGTTAGTGATGGCGTTTCATGTACCGTAGAAAGTGGACAGTGGTAAGTAAAAAGTAGAGAGTGATAAGTAAAGGGTGAAAAGCACTGCAGGGTTATTTATTGCTCATTTTTTCTTTCCACTTTCTGCTTTCCATTTTCTCCTTCTTGTCAAAGGAGGGCAAACTCATGCCAACACGCGTCGGCTTCATCGGTCTTGGCAACATTGGCAAACCCATGGCGATCAACGTCGCCAAGGCGGGTTTCGATCTGATGGTCTACGATCTGCGGGAAGAGCCATGCAAAGAACTGGCGGCGGTCGGCGCCAAAGTGGCGCGCTCCGCTCACGAACTCGGCGCACATGGGGAAATTATTGAACTAGTGGTGGTCGATGACGCCCAGGTCGAAGCAGTCACCCTGGAAGAGGGCGGCGTGCTCAGTGGTGCACAGCCGGGCAGCATCATTGCCATACATAGCACTGTCCACCCGAAAACCATCCGCAAAGTCGCCGAACTGGCAAAAGCGAAAGGCGTAGGCGTCATTGACGCAGAAGTGAGCGGAGGAGAGCGCGGGGCGTCTGCGAAAACGCTCTGCTACATGGTCGGCGGCGACAAGGCGCTCTTTGAAAAATGTCAGCCGGTATTCGCGACCTCGGGAGCCAATATTTTTCACCTCGGCGGCCTTGGCGCGGGCGCGGCGGCGAAACTCGCTCATAATCTTATTGTCTATGTCAACATGCTGGCGGCGTCGGAGGGCCTGCGGCTGGCTGAAGCGTTCGGACTTGATCTTAAGGCCATGCAAGACGTCGTGCGCGCTGGAGCCGCGCAGAGCCGCGTGGCCGACAACTGGCTCCAGCAGCGCACGCTGAAAGAGACCTATACGACAGGGCCGCAAGGGCTCTTGCAGCTGATGCATAAAGACTTACGCCTCGCCCTCGAACTGGGCCATGACCTGAGCTTGGGACTTCCAGGCGCAGCCCTGACCCAGCAGCTACTCGATCGGATATTGGAGATTAGCAACTAATCTGAGGGGTTGCTGAGGTTTGGGATTTTTGCAGGTGTGGCAAACTCCTGTCAATACGGGCTGAAAAGGACAGGGGCTGCAGGAACGCCGCAGGGGGAGCAGGGGGTTGAGGCAGTGGAGCAAAGAGAGGCGGAAGTATTTTCT
>DATLYA010000016.1:0-5875 GCA_035575235.1 Candidatus Methylomirabilota bacterium | reverse complement strand
CGGCTTCGACCTCGCTCAGGTTCACCGCCCGCGCCGCGCCCTTCAATGTATGCACCTCCCGGAAGAGCGTCTCCGCCACGCCTTCCTGCAGGGCGCTCTCTGGTTGTTTTTCCAGCGCGAGCAGGCTCTTCGTGATGGCGTGCAGGTGTTCTTCCGCCTCGATCGCAAACAATCCACGCAGCTTCCCCAACAGGGCGGTCTCTTTTGTCTCCATGATACCCTCTTCTGCTTACGCCATCGCGCCGTTCAGCCGGTAACGCTTTACGAGTTGCTGCAACTGCTGACCAAGTTCAAGCAGATGCTGCATGCCTTTCTCAACCTGATTCATGCTCGCGACGTTTTGGTTGCTGGCCTCTTTGATGCTTTCTACCGCCACGACAACCTGGTCCATGCCGAGCGCCTGCTGCTGACTTGAGGCGGCAATCTGCGCGACAGCCTGCGCCGCCTCAGCCATACTCTTGGCCAGCAGACGAATCGACCCGCCGGCTTCGAGCGATTGCGCCACGCCGGCTTCCACTGCTTTTGTCCCTTGCTCTGTCACCATCACCGCCACGGTAGCGGCTTTTTGAATATCGCTCAGAATCGTCCGCACCTGCGCCGTGGCTTGTTTCGACTGTTCGGCAAGATTCTTCACCTCCTGGGCGACAATGGCAAAACCTCTGCCATGCTCCCCTGCATTCGCCGCCTCAATCGCAGCGTTGACAGCAAGCAAGTTTGATTGATCGGCAAGATCGTTGACAGAGGTAATGATTTCACCAATCGCCCGGCTCTGCTCCCCGAGTTTGATCACGCTGTCGGCGATCGACTCCATTTGCTCGCGAATGCGCTCCATACGGCTGATCGCTTCTTCCACTGATTGCTCTCCACTGCGCGACACCTGCGCTGTTACTTGGGCGCTTTCCGCTACACTTTTGGCCTTTTGGCTGGCGATCAGCGACGTTTGTTTCACCTCCTCCACCGTTGTCGCAGTTTCTGTCACCGCCGAAGCAGTCTGTGTGGCGCCCGCCGCCACTTGCGCTGTAGCGGCGAGAATTTCACTGGTCGTAGAACTCAAGAGGTTCATGCCATTCTGAATTTGCTGGGTGACCTCGCGCATATTTTGCACGAGCTTGACCAACACATTACCCATCGTGTCCTTGGGCGACTGAGGCTGCACTGCTACAGTCAAATCGCCCTGCGCGATCCGTTCAGCCGCCGCCGCCATGTTCTGCAGTGATTTCACCATGCGTTGAAATGCGTGCAGGAGCACGCCAAATTCATCACGCCGATCGTCAGCAGGCACAGTCACAGACAGATCGCCGACGGCGATCTGTTCCGCGACTTTCACCACTTCTCGCAGGGGAGAGGTAATGTTCCGCACCACGACGAGTCCGATCACCATAACGACAATCAGTCCAGCAAACATCCAGAGGATAACGGAGTACATTTCCCACGAGAGGCCAATAATACGAGTTTTCAGCACACTCGCGAGCGCCGGCCCGGCTTGCCGCGCAAGCTCAAAACTTGTCGAGAGCGGCGAAGTCACTGTGGCGAAGTATTCTTGCGCGGACGTCGTCGCCGTTGCAGCAGCCGTCAATTGACGCGCCGCCCCGCTTATCAGCTTCCCTTCTTCACCCATCAAGTCTTTGTTTATTTGATCAAGTTTGACTCGCAACCGACCGTTGTACTCAAAGGCTTTCTCCAGTTCTTGCTGGATCTCCTGGGTGCGCACTTCAATGAAGGCGATCAGCTTATTGAGCCTGGCTTTATCGTCTTCGGTCTTGCTCTTCCGCACGGCAACGCCGACTCCAACCCCGCGCGCCTGGCTGAGCGTTTCCGTCAATTGCGGCAGCTTTTTCACGAACAGATCAATCACGTAGGCGCTGTCAAGATCGGGGTCTAACACTAACTTTGAGCGATCGCCAATGTAGACCATAAACGACAGCAACTCGCTAATAAGAGCCGTGTGTTGATCAAAATTCTCCTGCGCCTTTTCCACAGGAGTGGCGTCCAATAAGCGGGAAATGCGCTTCTGCAATCCCTCCCAACGGCTAGTCGACTGTAAGGCTTCGCCGAGCTTTCGATCCACAACGTCAACCAATTGGAGATCCGCGTTAATCTCCCCTCGTTTCGCCGCCAGTTTCTCTCCAAAGGCGGCGTCTCCATTTAATAAACCAGCCGCGAGATCACGATGTTGTTGGAGATCTTCAAGCAAATTCTGCACGGGCAGGAGATACTCCACGCCCAGCGCTTCTTGCTCCGCGAAATCGATTCCCATCGATCGCATGGAGGCGATCATCTTGTACGAAAAGAGCGCTAAGGGCACGAGGAACACTACGCCGAGAAAGCCTAGTTTCTGCCAGACCTTCATGCGCTTCATGAGATGTTCGACGACCTGTTCAATTACGCGCTGCATGACGGCATCCCTCTCTTTACTAATTAAAACTCAACTTCGTCCGCGCCGACGAGCATCCGCTTGTCGGACAAGATACGTTTGACATCGAGCACAATAAGCTGCTCGTCGGCGATTCCCCGGAGATACTCGCGCCGGACGCCAGATAACCCTGGCGGCACGGGTTTAATGGATTTGAGCGGCAAGGAGTGCGCTCCGATCACACCATCACTCAGCACGCCAAGTTCGAGGTCTTCTGTGTGCAACACAATGACGGTGTCCCGCTCCGACGTTGGCCCTGGCGGCAAATCGAAAAACGACCGCAAGTCAACAACCGACAGGATGCGGCCGCGCACATTGATGACGCCAAGCACAAAAGACGGAGTGCACGGCAGTGGAGTGAGCTGTTTTACGTGCTGCACTTCCCGTACACACGCCGCCTCTACCGCGTACCGCTCGTGCGCGAGAAAAAATTCCACCACGCGCAGAGTCTCTTCCTGCGTTCCCATGCGCACGGAGCTTTGCGCAAGAGCGCGAGCGCGGTCTTGCAAGACTTGTTGTTTCCGTTCAGGCGCCAGCACGGCTGCATCCCGCAGGCCTGGCGGCGGTTCTTCAGCTCGAACCGCGGCAAGGCTTTTCTCGGCGCCGTTAGCGGTGGTCCTCTTCCGGTGAAGATGTTCCGCGCCCATTGCTTATATCCTCTCACTCATGTCCGCGATGATCTGCGCTAATTTTCCGGCTGACATGCCATCCGACTCAGGCAAGATGTCCTCCGGTTGGTAGTGATGAAGCAGCGTCAAGGCATTCGCAAAATGCTTTCTCGCCTCCTTGGCGTCCTTCCGTTGCACCGCCAAATTGCCCAAGGCGACATGCGCCAACACGAAGTGTTGATCGAGATAGAGCGCCCGGGTCAATGATAGCCGCGCTTCTCCTTCTTGCCCGCATTCCAGTAAAATCGTTGCGCGCAGATAGTGCAGCCCCGCATCAAATTTGTTTACGGCTAAGGCTCGTTCACACCAGGTTTGTGCTTCCGTCAGCCGCCCCTGATTTGCATACGACCGCGCGAGCACCGCCATCGCTTGTTCTCGCGGACGAGCACATGGCGCTTGCTCCGCTTCCCACTGGAAGGTTGAGAGCTTTTCGATCACTTCCGCGTAATGACCGCGCGCGTAGAGCGCTGACGCCTCCTCATAGGGATGGAGCGTCGTCCCGGGCGTCAACGGCGACGGCGCTAGGGGCTCTTGCGCTGGAGCATTGTCAAGGAGTGCGCCGTCGGCGCCGAGGGGGACGCAGTCAGAAAAAGACGCAGAAGGTTCTTCACCGTCAGCCGCAAGCACGAGAGGAGGCGTCTCCCTCAGCTCACGGGTCTCAGGGGCAATAACAGGAGCAAGCGGAGCACGCGTCGCACGCTGGTCTAGGTCTTTACGAAAGAGCGTGACGCCGGGGAACTGCACTGGCGTGAAGGGCGAGTCCATCACAAAGGCGCTCTCGACCGGACTGACGACCAACCAGCCGCCGTCAACAAGTGCATGATAAAAGCGTTCAAGCACGCGTTTAATGCGCTCAGCGGTGAAGTAGATTAAGACGTTGCGGCAGAAGATCACATCCATGTCGATGGTGTTGTTCCCCGGAGACGGATAGTTCTCTGTGGCGAGGTTGAGCTG
Organism: Candidatus Methylomirabilota bacterium; assembly: GCA_035575235.1. Classification (GTDB taxonomy): domain Bacteria; phylum Desulfobacterota; class Binatia; order Bin18; family Bin18; genus SYOC01. The sequence goes on along the minus strand of DATLYA010000016.1, from coordinate 1,840 downwards.
CGCAAAGCTCACCATATTCTTGAGCGTGGATTTAATGAGGTAGTGACCGCCGGCTGTTTGCTGAAAATATCGTTCTTGCACGGCCGCAGGAACGCTGCGAAACGACCACTGCCCGTACACGCCGTCCTGCGCTTTTCGCAAAAACCGGGGACTTAAATCCGTAGCCAGCAAAGTCGTTTTCCACTCGGAGAGATTTGGAATCAGCCGATGTAAGATGATCGCCAGAGAATACGCTTCTTCCCCCGTACAGCATGCGGCGCTCCAGAGCCGCAAATGTTGGTCGACGCCGCGACGGCAGTGGATGAGTTCCGGCAAAATGCGCTGCTCCAACACCTCAAGACTGCGCGGTTCACGAAAGAAATAGGTCTCCCCTACTGTGAGATATGTCGCCAGGACGTCCAGCTGTTGCTGTGAAACTGAGACCGCCGTCAAGAGACGCGCGCAGGCTTCCGCATCGGCGCACCCCAGCGCCGGCGCGACGGCGTGGAGCTTCCGCTCCAAATCCGTCCAGCGCTCGGGAGGGAAGAACAGACCCATCCAGGTTTCAATGAGCCGGCTCACATGCGCGAGAAGAGAAGGCGGAAGGCTGCTGCTCACGGGCATCCTCTCACACAGCCGGCAGCGCCTTTGCAATCACACGCTCTTCCTCGAGAGAGAGGAACGAGTCAAGATTGTGGATAAAAATCATGCTATCGTTCACGCACGCCACGCCGTCAACCGACACTGATTTTGGCAATATCTTTTTGGTGAAAGTGATCGTATCAGGCTCATACTCAATGATGTTGACCACGGCGTCCACTATGAGAATGACAGGAAACCGCATCGTACGGGCTACGATGAATCGATCGCTCAGCTCAATCTCTCGTCGCGGTAAACCAAGTCGGCGTCGTAGATCCACCACTGGAAGAGGGCGTCCCTGAACGTTGACAATGCCAACAACAATTTCCGGAGCCCTGGGAAGCGGCGTGACCGCAACAGCGCGCAGAACACGCTCCACCGCGGACAGCCGTAACGCATACGGTTGCGCATCCAGGAGAAACACTAGAAGATAGTTTGCGGTCTGCATGACGGAGGTTGTCCCTTCCCTTGTATCGGCGCTTTTTCCCGGCATTTAAAGGCGCCCGCCTTTTGACGGAGTGACAACGGAGAAAACTGCCGTTAAGCGGCTTCCGCCAATGACGCCTGTCCTCTAAGCGCCCGCGCCGGTTTTACGCCCGTGAGGTGCTCACTCAGATCGGCCAGCTGTTGTTCCAGTTTCTGTAGGCGCTGCACGCACGATTCCACTTGTCTGGTGCTTGTCACGGTTTGCCGGCTGCCTTCCTGAATGTTGTGCATAGCCTGCACCACTTGATCCATGCCGATCGCTTGCTGCTGGTTAGAAGTAGCGATCAACGTGGCGCTCTGCGCGGCCTCCTGCACGCTTTGAGCCAGGGTGCGAATCGCTTCGCCGGCTTCGACGGATTGTTTCATACCGGCTTCCGCCGCGCGCGCGCCCTGCGCGGTGATCTGTACAGCAGCGCTGGTCGCCCTCTCGATTTCATTCAAGATCGTTTGCACCTGCAAGGTCGCGTCTTTCGACTGCTGTGCGAGACTGCGCACCTCTTGAGCGACCACGACAAAGCCGCCGCCGTGCACTCCGGCCTTCTGCGCTTCAATCGAAGCATTGACGGCCAGTAAATTAGATTGCTCGGCAAGATCATTCACGGTGTCAATGATCTCACGGATGACCTGGCTTTGTTCGCTGAGTTTCATAATGCTGTCGGCAATTGACTGCATCTGGTCGCGAATGCGCTGCATTTCGGCAATCGTATCTTCGGTCGCCTGCTTTCCCACTTGAGAG
>DATLYA010000015.1:0-2518 GCA_035575235.1 Candidatus Methylomirabilota bacterium | reverse complement strand
CGTACTCGAAAACTGCCGTGTGTCTGGCGACTATTTCTTCAAACGGCTATTGGCCCTGCAAGAGAAATTCCCTTTCATTAAAACCGTGCGGGGGCGTGGACTTATTCTTGGGGCGGAACTCGATCGTGAAGGCGCGGCGATAGCTGACGCTTGCCTCAAAGAAGGCTTATTGATTAACTGCACGATGGGAACGGTCTTACGTTTTATTCCGCCCTTGATTATCACCAAAGCGGAAATCGATGAAGGGTTCGCGATCCTGGAGAAAGTGCTGGCGCAGCAATGAAACGTGATCTCATTAGTATTGCTGATCTGACTCGGGCGGATCTCGACGAACTCTTTACATTGGCGTTGCGCTTTAAGGAAGACCGGAAAAAAGGCTGGCCGCATCCGTTGCTTGCCGGCCGGACGCTGGCCATGATTTTTGAGAAACCCAGTCTCCGTACGCGCGTCACTTTCGAAGCGGGGATGGTGCAGCTTGGCGGGTACGCCGTCTATCTCTCGCCTCCGGATATCGGCTTAGGTTCCCGGGAGTCCGCGAGGGATGTCGCACGCAATTTATCGCGTTGGGTTGATCTCATCATGGTGCGAACATTCTCGCACGCGGTTGTGCTCGAATTGGCCCAACATGCGACGGTCCCGGTGATCAACGGCCTGTCTGATTTGCTCCATCCGTGCCAGGTGCTAGCCGATTGTTTAACCCTTATTGAACAGCGCGGTCGCCTTGATGGGTTGAAGGTTGCTTTTATTGGGGATGGCAACAACGTGGTGAATTCGTGGCTCAATGCGGCGGCGAAGCTGCCGTTTACCTTTACCTTAGCTTGTCCGCCGGGCTACGAGCCGGATGCGGATGTTCTTGCTTTTGCCCGGCGCAGCGGCGCGCAGGTGACCATTACCAACGCTGTCGAGGAGGCTGTACGCGGCGCGGACGCTGTCTACACTGATGTCTGGACCAGCATGGGTCAGGAGAAAGAGAGCGCCAGACGGCGGGAAGCGTTTCGTGACTACCAGGTCAACGCTTCTGTCGTACGGTTGGCAAAGAAAGAGGCGCTGGTGATGCACTGCCTTCCCGCTCATCGCGGGGAAGAAATCACTGCCGATGTCCTTGATGGACCGCAATCTGTGGTCCTTGAACAGGCCGAGAATCGCTTGCACATTCAAAAGGCGATTATGGTGTGGCTGCTGCGCTAGAGAGCGTTATACTCGTCTGAAGTCGAATACGAACACAAGCAAGTACTTCCTCATAGGAACGTACGATATCGGAAAATTGCGCCAGCGTTTTTTGCACTGCACGGCGCAAAACTCTACGCGTCCTTTCCATAAAGGGCGCGCCTGTTGCGCGAATCCCGGTCTGCTCACTCATCGTCCCGAGCAAAATCTTCCTGTCCCGCCATATGCCCCACGCGCTCAGTGAGAGCCTGTCACACTGTCAATTGCACGCGCTGTGACTTCCCTTGTGAAAGTCTTTTCTGCTATGAAGCACTGAACGTCAATCATAAGGGGTAGTGACGCGGACGCGCTCTGTGGAAGTGGATTAGATGCGGTCGACTTGGGCGAATGGCCGGGGCCGGGAGAAGCGCCGATCCCCTGAAGTTCGCCACGCTCGTGATGCAAGACAAGCAATAACACCGGAGCGGCAACGCTACGATGTTAAACCATATAGAGAGAAGGAGCGCAGATATATGTCAAGCGAAATTCGTAACGCGATTGTCGCAGGCAACGAAAACCTTATGGCGGCCATGAGCCGAGGGGATGCGGTTGCTATGGCGGCTCTGTATACCGAGAATGGACAAGTATTGGCCCCCAATCGCGCCGCCGTAAGCGGGCGGCAGGCAATTCAATCATTTTGGCAGAGCGCCATACAGATGGGAATCAAGGCCGTCAGACTTGAGACACTGGAAGTGGAGGGCCAGGGCGCGACAGCAAGTGAAGTCGGGAGGTTCACGCTTCAGGGCGACGGTGGCTTGGCGCTCGATTCAGGTAAATACATAGTCATCTGGAAACAAGAAGCTGGGCAATGGAAGTTGCACCGCGATATGTGGAACAGCAGCAGACCGACCCCAGGACAGTAAAACAGTCAATGAGCAGGTTGTCGAAAAAATTCCTACCTGCTTCGTGGGGAGCGAGTTATGGACATTGGTAGGGTGGGAGCGTTTTGTTTTCTTGACGCGATGCCGGCGGCGGCCCGAAGACGTTAGAGCTGGCCAGGGAAATCGGCGACGGCGTGATCCTGTTTGGGACGGTTAGCGACAGTTTGCTCGGATACGCTCTGAGCCATGTCCAGCGCGGAGCCGAACGCGCGGGCAGGCAGTTAGAGGACTTGTATATCCTGGTCCTCACTGCGTTGCATTTCACCAAACCTGGAGAGACCCTGGCCAACGTGCAACAGGCGGTGGGGCCGCTGGTTGTCTCAGAGTGTAATATTTTTGCTTTCTCGGTGACCGATCCCTACCAACTACCCGGGGATATTCGTGATGACCTCATGGCTTTTAAGTATGCCTATCGTACGCCCAACGCTCCA
>DATLYA010000014.1:0-14377 GCA_035575235.1 Candidatus Methylomirabilota bacterium | reverse complement strand
CAGGATCAGGAAGCCGCGGCTGTGGTGTTAACCGGTAAAGGGCGGGCGTTTTGCGCCGGCGGAGATATTAAGTGGTTCCAGGAAATGACCCCGCAACAGCTCGATGCGCTGTTTCTGGAGGCGCGGAAGATTATTATCGATATGCTGGAAGTCGAGCAACCTATCATTGCCGCCGTCAACGGTCCCGCCACTGGTCTTGGGGCCACCTTAGCCCTGTTCTCGGACGTGATTTTTGCGGCTGACAACGCTAAGATTGGTGATCCCCACGTTCGTGTCGGCGTTGTTGCCGGCGATGGCGGCGCAGTGATCTGGCCGTGGCTTGTAGGCGCGGCGCGCGCGAAAGAATTATTGATGACTGGTGATATTATTACGGCGCAAGAGGCCGAACGCATTGGCTTGGTGAATCATGTCGTGCCGGCTGACCAACTGATGGAGAAAGCGCTGGCGCTGGCCACCCGTCTCGCCAATGGTCCGACCAAGGCCATTCGCTGGACCAAGGCGTCAGTCAACAAAATTCTGCGCGACACGGCGAACCTCGTGCTTGATACGTCGCTGGCGCTCGAAAAACACTGCTTTGCGACCGAGGATCACCAGGAGGCTATCCGGGCTTTCACGGAGAAACGCGAACCGAAGTTTACTGGGAGATGAGGTGCCCGAGACAAAGCGGAGGGCGGGCTCTGCGCGCCGATACGGGGCGCGTGAACCGCGCTCTACCATTTCCTGAAGCACGAGAACGAAAACCGGTGACGACGTCCGCTACTCGCCCACTTAGCATCACGGTCCTCGTCTGTCTCATCTTGATTTACGCCGTCGTGGTGATCGGCTGGGACATGGTGATGCCGTTTGAACGAGCATACACGCAAGGACCGGCGACCGTGGCGTTTGGCTTGCGTATCTCCGGCTGGCCCGCGCAAATTATGCACGCCGTGCAGTTGATAGTGGCGCTCGCGCTTGCCTACGGCTTGTGGCATATGCAGGCGTGGGCCTGGCGGCTGCTGTTGCTTGTCGTCGGCTATATTTTGCTATCGACCACTGTGTGGGTAGCGGTGTACCAGGAGTTCGGCCGGATCATGTTTGCGTTTCTCAATCTGGTCATCGTCAATGTGCTTCTCGCCTTCACATTTCCCCATCGCGATCAATTTGCATAAGGACTGTCTATGAGTGATGCGCACGGTGCGATTCATTCGCTGCTCGATTTCTCTGGAAAAACGGCGCTCGTTGCTGGAGTGCTTGATGAGCACTCCATTGCATGGCCCATTGCCAAGTATCTTAATGACGCTGGCGCTCGGGTGGCGTTGTCCATCCAACGCAAAGCCGTGCGCCGCCTGATGGGCGCCATACCCCAGCAGCTTACTGATCCTCTGATTGTTGAGTGTGATGTTGGTAAGGATGAAGAGATTGAGCGCATGTTTATCGAAATCGGTCAGTCATTCGGACACCTTGACTTCCTCATCCACTCCATTGCCTATGCGCCGTTGCAGACCTTTGAGAAGCGCTTTGTGGAAGTCGCTCGCGCCGATTTCGCTTTGACTTTGGATGTGAGCGCTTACTCCTTGATCGCGCTTGCGCGCGGCGCCTTGCCGTTGATGAAGGAGCGTGGCGGCTGTATTCTCGCGATGACCTATTTGGCCGGAGAAAAGGTTATCCCCGGCTATCAGGTCATGAGCGTCGCCAAAGCGGCGCTTGATAACATCATTAAGAACCTTGCCTATGACCTGGCGCCGTACCGGATTCGTGTGAACGGTTTGTCTCCTGGGCCAACAGCGACCAAGGCAGGCACTGCTATTCCGGGGTTTTCCCTTATGCAGGCGCATATGAGAGAGTTTGCTCCGTTGCAAAGCGAGATTAGCAACACGGATGCCGGGAAAGCGGCTCTGTTTCTCTGTAGTGCGATGGCGGAGAAGATTACTGGCGAGATTGTTCATATCGACGGCGGGTATAACATCTTAGGCATGACGCTGAAGAGGCCGGAGGGCGTATCGCGATAGTCGAACAAGCGGTATTGCCGTTTGAGGGAATGTGTCACCACCGAGGCTGGTGGGGGAGCGAATGTAAAACTCGTCTCTGCGTTTTGGCGTAACCTTGCGAAGGAGGACTATGATGCAAACCGTTCATCCCACAGAAGTTGGTATGGATCCGCAACGTATCGACCGCTGGTTTGCCGTCATCGAGAAGAAAATCCAAGAAAGATGGCTCTACGGCGGCGCCTTTCTGTTGGCGCGGCGTGGGAAAATCGTCGCTGTGCGCGGCGTGGGCATGTCCGAGCCGAAAAAGAACCGTGCAGCGAAACCAGACGACATCTTTTGTCTTTTTTCCACTTCGAAACCGATTACGGCCACGATGTTGTTGATGAAGGTCGATCAAGGCGACGTGCGGCTCTGCGATAAGGTTGCAGATTATCTCCCTGAATTCGGCGTCAATGGAAAACAAAATGTGACTGTCGCGCAGGTGTTAACCCACACGGCGGGGTTCGCCACGTTAGCGCCGGATTGGCCGATGCCGAAGTGGGCGGATTGGGATGCGACCATTGCCCGCATTTGCGCGCAGGCGGTGGAGCATGAGCCTGGCGCAGCAGTGCATTACCATGCGCTGACGGGTTCATGGATCTTAGGCGAAATCGCTCGTCGGGTTGACGGCGGGAAGCGCAGTTTCGCGCAAATGTGCGCGGAGGATGTATTTGGCCCGCTGGGCATGAAAGATTCGCATATGGGCGTGCGGCCTGATATGCACGCGCGCCGCGTGCCGCTGCAAGCGCTCGATACCGGCGGCGCGCCGTTTCCCATCGAGTTCCTTGAAGCGTTCAACATGCCGGAGATCCAGGGCGCGGCGATTCCCGGCGCCGGGGCGTATTCGACGGTGTTTGACCTCGCGCGGTTTTATCAGATGTGGCTCAACGGCGGCGAGTTGGATGGCGTGCGTCTTTTAAGTCCAGCCCTGGTGGATCTTGCTACGACGATTCACACTGGCGAGATGGTCGATCGTCTGGTCGAGCAGATTAGCCTGGCGCAGGGCTGGACAACTCCGCCGGCCAACCGCGGCTTGGGCTTCTGGATTCGCGGAACCGGCATCTTCCCGACCTACTTTGGGACACTGGCGTCCCCCCGCACCTTCGGGCACGCCGGCGCCAGCAGCATTATGGCCTGGGCCGATCCCGCTCGCGAATTGGTGTTTGTTGGGCTCACCAGCGGTTTGATTCATGAACATCGCAGCATTTTGCGATGGACGCTCTTTTCCGATCTGGCGCAGTCATGCGTAGTAGATTGAAGGATTGGGGAGGAGAGGTTAGAGATGGGTTTTCTGAAGTGAAGTAGATTTCGCGCCGTGCGCTACGGGCAACAAACTGTCCGTGGCGCACGGTCATTGAGTGCTGGTGCAAAGAATCTCTCGAGGAGAAATCACAATCGTGCGACCAACCTTAAAACCGCTTGCGTATGTTCTCGTCGTGCTCCTGACCGGCGCGGCGGCGGCCAGCAGCTATGTCCTCTTTACGCAAGCCCCCTTTGGCCCTTGCACAATTGGCGTTCCAGTGGCGGCGTCGTCCGAGGCTGTTCCGGTCGGGCAGCAACCGGGGTGTCTTAACTATCTCTACGCGTTTGTTGGCGCTCCGCTGGCGGCTGGTTTGTTGTTGCTGCTGGTCCTCCCCACCCTTGTCACTGCCGGTCAAACAGTGCTAGAAACAAAAAAAGCGCCCGCGCCGGCGGAGCCAGGGAAAGCTGCGCCGCCGCCCCCGCCGCCGAAGCCAACCACTGACGCTGCCGTGCAGATGCTGGCCCTGCTCCAGCGAGAAGGGCGGCTCATTGATTTTCTTCGTGAAGATATTCAACCGTACGATGATGCGCAGATCGGCGCCGCCGTGCGCACCATCCATCAGACCTGCCGCCAGGTGCTGGCAGAACACTTGACGTTGGAGCCGGTGCTCAATGGCAATGAAGGCGATGATGTCGTGGTGCCGAAAGACTTCGATCCTTCCGCGATCCGCCTGACTGGGAATGTCTCAGGTGAACCGCCGTTCCGTGGGGTGCTGCGGCATCCTGGCTGGCGTGCAGCGAGAGTCAAACTCCCTGCTCAGCCCGCTGGGCAGGATCCCCACATCATTGCGCCAGCAGAAGTAGAAATTCCATAAGAAGTAGCCAGTAGCCAGCATTCAGTGGTCAGTAGTTTGAGGAGGAACCGGGGAATTAGGAAACGGAGAAATAGTGCTCTGGAAGAGGGTGTGATCCCCGATTCTTCCTGTCCCTGGTTCTCTGCTCCTCGCTTGATGCTGGCTACTGAGTCCTTATCTTACTATGCTGACTACTGAGAACTAAAAACGAAGAACTAAAAACTATGTCTGCTCCTCGCTACATCGTTGGCATTGACTTGGGCACGACGAACTGCGTCGTTGCCTACATTGATACTCAAGACATTGATCCTGATCATCCTCGCATTCAGCTTCTTCACATTCCTCAGCTCGTCGCGCCAGGGAATGTCGAAGAGCGTGATATGTTGCCTTCATTCCTGTACCTGCCTGCGAGCACTGAGTTTCCCGCAGGCAGTCTCTCCTTGCCCTGGGCGGATGAGGCGCCGTTCGTCGTCGGCGCGCTTGCGCGCTCACGTGGCGCGGAAGTGCCTGGGCGTCTCATCTCGTCCGCGAAATCCTGGCTCTGCCATGTTGGCGTGGACCGCACAGCGCCCATTCTCCCTTGGGGCGGCGGCGATGATCTGAAGAAGATGTCGCCGCTTGAAGTCTCTGCGCAATACTTGTTGCACATTCGCAATGCCTGGAACTTTCTCATTGCGAAAGGAGATCCCGCTCTGATCTTGGAGCAGCAAGATATTTTGCTTACCGTGCCCGCGTCATTTGATGCGGCGGCGCGAGAGTTAACGGTCCAGGCCGCCGAACGCGCGGGCCTCTCCTCCCTGCGCTTACTTGAAGAGCCGCAAGCGGCGTTTTACTCGTGGATTTATAACGCCGGAGATCGCTGGCGAAAGCAGGTGAAAGTGGGGGATATCATTCTTGTCTGCGACGTCGGCGGCGGCACGACCGACTTTACCTTAATTGCGGTTTCAGATGAAGGCGGTGAACTCGAACTCAAGCGTGTGGCCGTCGGCGAGCACATCTTGCTCGGCGGCGATAATATGGATCTCGCTCTAGCCTATGCCGTGCAGCAACGGCTAGCGGCGAAGGGGACGAAGCTTGATGCGTGGCAGCTGCGGGGATTGAGTCAGAGCTGCCGCGCTGCGAAGGAGACTTTACTAGAACCGGATGCGCCGAAAAGTCAACCGGTTGCTATTCTTGGCCGCGGCAGCAGCGTTATCGGCGGGACGATTCGCACGGAACTCACCTACGAGGAAGTAGAAGCAACATTAATCGATGGGTTCTTTCCTCGTTGTGAGCCGACCGATATGCCAAAAACTGGCCGACGCGTCGGCTTACAGGAGATGGGGTTGCCCTACGCAGCTGACCCAGGGGTGACGCGCCATCTGGCCAAGTTTCTCTCACGGCAACGTCCTGCTGAGCGCCCGGCTCAGACGTTTGCTCATCCCACAGCGATTCTTTTTAACGGCGGCGTGATGAAAGCGGGGCTGCTGCGTCGGCGGCTGCTTGCTGTCGTAAACGACTGGCTACAACAGGAGGACGGCGGTGCGCTCCGCGCCCTTGAGGGGACGCACCTTGATCATGCCGTCGCCGAGGGGGCGGTCTACTACGGACTGGCGCGACGCGGAAAAGGCGTGCGCATCCGTGGCGGCGCCGCGCGGTCTTACTACATCGGTATTGAAACCTCCATGCCTGCCGTGCCCGGTGTGCCTGCCCCCTTGAAGGCGCTGTGTGTTGTGCCGTTCGGCATGGAGGAAGGCACTGAGAGTGACATTCCTGGTCAAGAGTTTGGTTTAGTGGTTGGCGAGCCGGCGGAGTTCCGTTTCTTAGGATCAACGACGCGGCGTCATGATCAGCTCGGACAACTCATTGAGGACCCGGGAGATGATATTGAGGAACTGACGCCGCTAGAGACAACGCTCTCATGGATTGGGCAAGAAGGGGTGACCATTCCCGTGCGGCTGCATACCCATGTGACTGAAGTCGGCACCCTTGAGTTGTGGGCTGTGTCTCGGGATGAGACCCACCGCTGGAAGCTCGAATTTAATGTGCGAACGGCGGGGGACGAGTGAATCTGATAGAATCAGCAATGATGAAGAATGAATCGGGAAACCTCGGGAGGAAGAATCGGAGACCCGGAGCATCGGAGAATCGAGGAGAAAATATACTGCTTCTCCCTTCCCTGATCCTCGCCGTCTCTGTTGCTCCGATTCTGTTTCCGCAGATTCCCCGCTGCTCCGGGTCGTGATCACGCAGGCAGAAGACTGGCGGCTAAAATCTGTAAAGTTGGGACACGCGATGTCTCCTGCTCGTTACCTTGTTGGCATCGATCTGGGCACGACGAACTGCGCCGTCGCCTATGTGGACACCGAGCGTTCTGTTGCGGTCCGGCACTTTCCCATCCCCCAACTTGTGAATGAAGCAACAGTAGCGTCTCAAGCGACGCTGCCGTCATTTTTGTATCTCCCCGGCGCTCATGAGTTGCCCGCCGGCAGCTTAGCGCTGCCATGGGACCGCGAGCGCAACTATGCCGTGGGGCACTTTGCCCGCATCCAGGGCGCGCGGGTGCCTGGGCGATTAGTCTCCTCGGCAAAATCCTGGCTCTGTCATCCCGCTGTGGACCGCTATGCGCCCATTTTGCCGTGGGGCAGCCCGCCTGAGGTCCAGAAGCTCTCGCCGATCGAAGCCTCAGCCCGATACCTGACGCATATTCGGGAAGCCTGGAGTCAGCGCATGGGCAAGCAGTATGCGCTGGAAACACAACAAGTGATTTTGACCGTTCCAGCGTCGTTTGATGAAGTCGCCCGCGAGCTGACCGTGCAGGCGGCGGAGCTGGCCGGCTTACCTGACGTGACTTTGCTGGAAGAACCGCAAGCCGCGTTTTACGCCTGGCTGGCTGCGCACCCCGATTCCTGGCAAATGCAGCTTCGCGCCGGCAATATCATTTTGGTGTGCGATATCGGCGGCGGCACGACGGATTTCAGTCTGATCACAGTCACCCGGGGAAAAACACAACTCCAACTTGAGCGCGTCGCCGTGGGCGATCACCTGCTCCTCGGTGGTGACAACATGGATCTCGCTTTAGCGCGACTGGTCGAGTCACGCTTGCTGAAAGGCGCTCGCCTTGATGCGCAGCGGTGGCATACGCTGACTCATCTCTGCCGGGTTGCGAAAGAAGATCTTTTTGCCGATTCCAACCGACCAGGCGTCACCCTGGCCCTAGCAGGACGGGGCAGCGCGGTCGTTGGGGGAACCCTGAGCAGCGTGGTATCACGAGAGGATGTCGAACAAGTTGTGCTGGAGGGGTTTTTCCCGCGTGTAAGCGCGGACGCAGAGCCGCGGCGTGGCGCTCGCGCCGGGTTGCAAGAGTTCGGCTTGCCCTACGCGGCGGAGCCGGAAATTCCTCGCCATCTCGCGTTGTTTCTCCGCCGGCATGCCGCCGGCGGGCAGATGGTGAAACCCGACGCCCTGTTGTTTAATGGCGGCGCCTTGACGCCGCTGGTGATTCGCGAGCGGATCATTGAAATTCTGTCATCATGGTTTCCGGAGGCCAATGATGCGACGCGGCGTCCGATCGTATTAACCAACACCAATCTTGATCTCGCCGTGGCCTACGGCGCCGCGTACTATGGGCTTGTCCGGCGTGGGCAGGGGGTGCGTATCGGCGGCGGCAGTGCACGATCGTACTACATCGGTCTGGGAACGCTAGCGCGGGAAAACGCTGACGCCGCCGCGCCTATGCTCTGTGTGGTGCGGCATGGCATGGAAGAGGGAGAGGAAGTGCATCTGGCCGAACCAGAGTTCGAGGTATTGGCCAATCAACCAGTGAGTTTTCCACTCTACGCCTCAAGCACGCGTACGGCTGACCTGGTTGGAACCGTGCTGTCAATACCAGCAGAACAACTTACCGCGCTGCCGGCGATCCGCACCGTGCTGCGATTCGGGAAAAAAACTGGCGCAGCGAAGATTCCGGTGCAGGTGTCGGCGAAATTCACTGAGGTCGGCACGCTTGAGTTGTGGTGTGAAGCGCGGCAAACCAACCATCGTTGGCGTCTGCAATTTCAACTGCGTGGCGAGGGCGCCGCGGCGCCGGCGTCAGCGCCTGCCACTGTCAGTGACGAGCACGTGATTGATGAGACGGCGCTCAATGAAGCGCTCCAGCTTGTGAGCACGGTATTCGCCGACGGCGCTGTTGCGGCAGGTGAGCCGGCGACTCCGCAAAATTTAATGCGTCAACTTGAGCAGATCCTCGGCGCGAATAAGGACAACTGGCCGCTGAGCAGCGTTCGCCGTCTGTACGACGCCTTATGGGAGCGTCAAAAAGGGCGGGAGCGCAGTCCGGAGTATGAGGCGCGCTGGTTGAATCTCCTGGGATTCTGTTTGCGTCCTGGATTTGGTCATTCGACCGATGAATGGCGAGTGCAGCAACTATGGAAGCTGTACCCGCGCGGACCAGTGCACAGGAATGCCGTGCAATGCCGCGCCGAGTGGTGGACGCTCTGGAAACGCGTCGCCGGTGGCCTGAGCCGTCAGCAACAGCAAGTGCTGTACAACGATGTCGTCCCCTGGCTCTTGCCAAAACTCAAAAACAAAATTAAATCAGGCCGATCAAAAGTCGGTCCGCAAGAAATCCGCGAGATGTGGCAGGTTATGGGCAGCTGTGAGCGGTTGGGAGCCGAGACAAAAGCCGAACTCGGGGAGGAGCTGGTGCGGTTGGTGGAGAAAAACAAGGCCTCTGACCAGGAAATTTGGGCGTTGGCGCGTCTTGGCGCTCGGGCATTGTTATATGGGCCGGCGAACTGCGTCGTCCGCCGAGAGACGGCGGCGGCCTGGATAGAGCGGCTCCTCCGCGTGCACTGGAAGAAACCGGAAACCGTCGGATTTGTCCTTGTACAGTTGGCGCGTTATACTGGAGATCGCTTACGGGATCTTGACCAGGACCTCCGCCAACGTGTAGCAGAACGTATAACTGCGATTTCAGCAAGGGAACGCTGGGCGAGGCAGGTGCTGGAAGTAGTGACGTTAGAGGCGAGAGAACACGCGCGCATTCTGGACGAATCTCTACCTGTTGGCTTACAGATTCGGGCCACCGAATAGGCTGTTCATCGCGCAAGACTCTGTCAGGGGGCGCAGGGCGCACGCGCTGTATGAGGGACGAGCGGAAAACAAAGCCGCAGCTCATCAAAGAACTCTGCGCGGCACGGCGGCAGATCGCGAAATTGCAGATGCGCGAAAAAGTCTTGCGCCGCAGGCACGAGGAACTTGAGAGGCGGGAGATGGAGCGCACTGCCGCGTTAGAGGAAGCGAATGCGGCGTTGCGGGCGGAGGTGGGGGAACGACAGCGAGTCGAAGAAGCCCTGCGCGCTGCCGAGCAGGACTACCGCGGCATTTTCGAACATATTCCCATTGGCATTTACCGCTCCAGCATAGAAGGAAAACAGATCCGCGCCAACCCGGCGCTGGTCAAACTCAATGGGTACTCATCCGAAGAAGAAATGCTGCCGGCGGTCAATGATATTGCCACCGAGTGGTATGTTGATCCGCACCGCCGCAAGGAATTTCAGCGCGTGTTGGAACAGGAGGGGAGTGTCACGAACTTTGAGTCCGAAATTTACCGACACAAGACCCGCGAGCGTATCTGGATTGCCGAAAATGCACGGTTGGTGCGCGCTCCAGACGGCGCGCCGCTCTATTACGAAGGGACGGTGCAAGACATTACCGAGCGGAAACGAGCAGAGGAAGAGCGGCAGCAATTGCAAGCGCAACTCTTTCAAAAGCAAAAACTCGAAGCATTGGGCACACTGGCTGGAGGCATTGCGCACGACTTCAACAATATTCTCTCAGTAATCTCCGGCTATACTGAGCTGGCGGCGGGGACGGCGCCTGTAGGATCGCTTGTCTGGCGCAATCTCCAACGGGTGTTGGAGTCTAGCCGCCGCGCCAAAGCCCTGGTGCAGCAGATCTTGGCGTTTAGCCAACCAAGCCGAGGAGAAAATCGAGTCATACAACTCCAACCGCTCGTGGAAGAAACTTTACAGTTTCTCCGCGCTTCGTTATCCAAGACGATTGACATCCGATGTGAACTGCACTGTCCAACAGAAACGATTTTGGCCGACCCGACGAAACTGCAGCAAGTGTTGATGAACCTGTGCGTCAACGCCGCGCAGGCCATGGAGAGGAGCAGTGGAATCCTGACCATCGGCCTCAGAACGGTCGCAATCTCCAAAACCCAGCCCCAGCTGAGCGTGATCCTGCCGCCTGGAGTCTATTTTGAATTAACAGTGAGTGATACCGGTTGCGGCATGCCGCCTGAAATGATAGAGCGCATCTTTGAGCCGTTTTTCACAACAAAAGCAGTGGGGGAAGGCAGTGGTATGGGGTTGGCGATCGTGCATAGCGTCGTCCACAGTTACAGGGGAGCAATCGCCGTGCAGAGCCAACCAGGGCAGGGATCAACTTTTTCCGTGTATCTTCCTATGCATAAATCTGCACTGACCCACGGGCCGAACGCCGCTCGGCCTGCAGCTGACTCAAGCCCTGCTTCGGCGCTTTCCACCTACGGAAGAAAACCCTGGAAGGTGAGGAGGCAATCCTCTCATGGCGCTGATTCTGGTCATCGATGATGAGGAGTTCGTGCGGGATATGCTTCGGCAGATGTTGGAGGCGGAAGGGCACTCCGTTGTTGAAGCGCCGAACGGAGCCGCCGGATTACGATTGCTGCGCGAACAAAAGCCGGCGCTGGTCATTACCGACATTTTGATGCCGGAAAAAGAAGGCATCGAGACTATCCGTGAACTTCGCAAAGTTGCTCCGCACGTGAAGATTATCGCCATTTCCGGCGGTGGCCGGATGAGTAGGATTGATCTGCTCGCCGTTGCGCAATCGTTTGGCGCTGCCGGCGCCTTGGCGAAGCCCTTTGAGCGACGAGAGTTAATCGATACCGTTCGCTCTGTCCTCGCGCAATAAAAAGAGACGGCGCATGACGCGTAGCAATTTTCTGATATCCCCTCATCCATAGCCGGATTTGAGTAGCAAGATTTGCTAGGCGAGACCGCCTCTTTTCTTGCTCTCTCGCGTGCGGTACTCAGTACATGTGATCGCGACTGACACAAGGAGGGATCTATGAAAATTGGCGTTTTTCTGTTTGCCACCGACAAATCTGCTGACCCCGCGGCTGTGGCCAAGAAGGCGGAAGACCTGGGCTTCGCCTCGTTCTGGGTTCCTGAACATCCCATCATTCCTCTGCAAACGTCTTCGCCTTATCCAGGCTCTCGTGACGGCGTCATTCCCGACGCCTATGGCCGTATCATGGACCCATTTGTAGCGCTTGCTCGAGCATCGGCAGCAACAAAGACGATTCAACTAGGCACAGGTATTTGCCTCATTCCCGAACGCAACCCTTTGTTGCTGGCAAAAGAAGTCGCCACGCTCGATCGCCTCTCTGGCGGGCGGTTCATCTTGGGCATCGGCGCCGGCTGGTTGAAAGAAGAGACCGAAATCATGGGCGGCAACTTCGCGCAGCGCTGGGCGCAGACCAAAGACGGCGTCCTGGCGATGAAAGAATTATGGACGAAGGAGGAATCCGAATATCACGGAAAGTTCTATGACTTCCCGAAAGTGCGTTCCTTCCCTAAACCTGTGCAAAAACCTCATCCGCCGATTTACATGGGAGGAACATCAAAATACGTCTTCAAGCGTGTGGTCGAGTGGGGCGATGGTTGGATGCCGGTGCGCTTCAAGCCCGAGGAGTTGAAAGAGGGGCGGCAAACCCTCAACGAATTGGCCAGGCGCGCTGGCCGCGATCCGGAGTCAATCGCCGTGCTGGCGTTTGGTTTCTCCGGTCGTTTCAGAACGAAAGACGAGATCACCATGCTCGAACGATCTGGCGTGACGCACACCACCATTTGGCTCGATACTGATGGCGATGGCGTGTTGCAGGAATTGGAGCAGTTGGCGAGTGCGGTGCTGAAATAAGAATATTGTTGGCAGGAGCGGTGCGCACACCGCTCCTGTGATGTGGAGAGTGATGGCGGTCACGCCGTTGGTGAAGTCTTAGAGACTAAAAAAGCGCAGCGGGCGACGGCGTTTGTCAGGGAAACCAGCTGTGAGACTGAGGACCCCTACTGAGAACCCCTCCTCAGTAGGGGTTTTTTCTTACTTGGAGGACCTATGCAGAGTCAAGGGAAGCGCGTCACCATCTACATCAACAATACCGATCACTGGCGTCACCAACCGCTTATCTGGCGATCCTCCGGTTTCCGGTCGTCGATGCGGAGGGAAAACTGCTTGGCCGCGTCGGTCGCACGGCGCTGCTCAGCGCCGTGGTTGAGGAGACAGACACGCCAAAGGGAGACTGAACACGGGAAGGGAGAGTGGGATGGAGTATGTGGTGATTGGTTTGGGTGGGTTCCTTGGGGCCAATGCGCGGTATGTTGTAGCCAACTGGGCGGCGCAGCGGTTCGGCGCACTCTTTCCCTATGGCACCTTTATCATCAACATGAGCGGCAGCTTTATCCTGGCGTTTTTCCTTGCCTACTTACAGGAACGGGCCTTCATTCATCCTCATTACCGCCTCTTCTTCGCAGTGGGGTTTCTCGGAGCATACACCACATTTTCGACGTTCACCTATGAATCGCTCCGGCTCGTGCAAGAAGGCAGCATTTGGCTCGCGCTCGTCAACCTCATGGGCAGCGTTGTTGTTGGGATGATCGGCGCGTTCTTCGGGTTCGTACTTGGAGGGCTGATTTAGCAGAAGACAAACATCAGGTGATGCAGGAAGCAGCCCTCTGCCGATTCAGGCTAACGGACAAGGAGCAGCGCAGGAGGCGTTATTGTATGCACGGCGTGGCGTTTATTGAAGGACGATACGTGCCTGCGGACGAGGCGAAAATCTCTGTGTTCGATCTGGGTTTCAGCCACAGCGATGCGGTCTATGATGTCGTATCTACGTGGAAAGGGCTGTTCTTCCGGCTTGACGACCATATCGACCGCTTTCTGCGTTCCTGTGCTGGGGTGCGGCTTGCCTGTCCATACGGCAAAGAGGACATCAAGCGCATCCTGGCGCAGTGCGTACAGCGCGCGGAACTGCAAGACGCTTATGTGGAAGTGTTGACGACGCGCGGACGGTTCCTCATTCCCGGCAGTCGCGACATTCGTCAGACCAAGCCAACCTTTCTTGCATACGCCGTTCCCTACGTGTGGATCGCCACTCCGGAGAAACAGCAGAAAGGATTACACGTTTACATCGCCAAAACACAACGCATCTCTGATGACGCAGTTGCCGCCCGGTTTAAGAATTTTCACTGGGGTGATTTAACCAAAGGACAATTGGAAGCACTGGACGCCGGGGCCGATGTGGCGGTGCTCTGTGGAGCAACCGGCTATCTAGCGGAAGGACCAGGCTTCAACATTTTCTTCGTAAAAGCAGGAAGGATTTTTACTCCTCGCCTGAACGTCCTTGAAGGCATTACGCGGAGGACCGTGATGGATCTCGCCCAAGAAATTGGCGTTGAGTTGGAAGCGGGAGATTACAGGGCTGATGCGCTGCGCTCGGCGGACGAGGCGTTCATTAGCTCTACCGCCGGCGGCATTATGCCGGTGACAAAAGTAGACGGCAAACCACTCGGAGACGGTAACCCCGGAGCGATAACCTGGCGGTTGCGCGAGTTGTATTGGGCAAAGCGGGAGACAGGGTGGCTCGGGACGCGAGTGGAGGATTTATTGCAATCTTAATGGCTGCATGGAGCATCGCCATGGCTACTTGGAGTGGACTGCTCGCCATAACGCAGCCGCAATAGCAACCGCTACTACTGCTGCTATTCCTAATTTCAACTATGCGACTTCAGTCATTTGCGTTGCTCCTTTTGTACGTCTTACTCCATATCCGGCTGTTGTTCGGGCGCGGCGTTAGCGAAAGCGGGCAAGGCGCGGCAGGTCTCGTCAATTTCCACCAGCGTTGGAAATTGCGAGAGATCACAGCCAAAACGACGGGCGTTGTAGAGTTGCGGCACGAGGCACAGGTCCGCCATGGTCGGAGTATCGCCAAAGCAAAAATTACTGTGCTCGGGCACAGTCACGACCATCTGCTCTAAGGCTGACAACCCTACCTCTATCCAATGCCGACACCAGGCCTGCGTTTCTTCTTCAGAATGATGCAAGGTGTTTTTGAGGTAATTCAACACGCGTAAATTTTGCAGCGGGTGAATTTCGCAGGCGACCGCCAGGGCCATGGCGCGCACGGTGGCGCGGTCGGCGGGGTCACGCGGCAGTAGTGGCGGCGTGGGATGTTTTTCTTCCAGG
>DATLYA010000013.1:0-5844 GCA_035575235.1 Candidatus Methylomirabilota bacterium | reverse complement strand
AGACGGGCACAGGTAGTTGCAAAAGTGATGTTCGCCGAGCCAGACCGAGTCGAAGCCCAGTTCTTCCGCGTAGACAATTTCGTCAAGAAGAAAACGGTAGTATTCCTGGGCGGAGCCATCTTCTGGATAGTAATCGAAAAGAGTAAGGACGCCAAAGTTCATAGTCGGTCTCCCTTTCGCCGTGGCATCATACTCCTTCCGCGCTCTGTTGACGACTGCGCAAGCTTGGCAGGAGGGGATTGCTGCGCTTGCATGTCGGCTTTCAGTTCACGTGCGTGGTGAACCCGATCACATCATACGACATCACTAGCAGGTCTCGGGTGCGATCCCTACGGTCGATGACAAAATCTTGCAGCAGCGCTTCGGTTTGAAAGCCGAGACGCTCGAAGGTGGCGATCGCGCCTTTCTGATCCGCGGTCATTTGCGCCACGATCTTGCGCAGGCCTAGTGCGCGCCCAATAGAAAAGACCTCGCTCGCAAGAATGCGCCCCAATCCCTGTGAGCGGTAACGCGGTCCAACCTGTATACGAATCTCGCCGAGGTGACGCTGCCAGGTGACGGCGTTGTGATGTAAGGAGGCATAGCCTGCCATTTCGGACCTGATTTGAGCGATGAGGGTGATCGTAAATCCGGCGTTTACACTCTGCGCCCACTGCGCGACGACGTCGGGATCGGTAATATCAGTGCGGAGAAAGAGCAAATCATCGGCAGGAAGGGAGCGTGCGAAAGCGAGAATACGCTCGCCGTCAAACGGGGTCATCAGCCGCAGTGTGACGCTGGAGTTGTTGGCGAGCGTGACCGTACGAGGGTAGTGCTGGTGGAGCTGGACTTTCGCTTCTTTCATGACGTGCTCCGTTCTTTCGTGTGAGATCGTCGAGGGGTCAACAACGCCACGCCCCCACCATACATACGGCTGTACGGTCTGACCAGCACGAGGAGCCGCGCAAGCTGAGGGGAAAGCTGAGCGGACGGCTGGGTCTTCACCTGGGAGGCGAACACCACGGCGGTCGCGTCGTGGCGACGGCCGTCTTTCCAGTAACGCACCTTCGGATGCGCGGCGAGATTTTTCACCCATTGTGACTTACGGCGAACCGTGCTGACAAGCAGGGAATTTCCGATCTGAGTCGCAAGGAGGGGAACCGGGAGCGTACGTCCGGTTTTTCGCCCGATTGTCTCCACAACAATGACTCCAGGCCAGAGAATGGTGGGAGAACCAAACCCGGCGCGCACGAGCGGCTCAACGATTCGATTCATGCTACGATACCATCGTGCTTCGAGGCAATCGCATTCCTGAGCGAACATGAGAATAACTCCCGGTGAGCCGTGTAGGCAATCCCAGAGATCGCCCTGACAAAAGTTGTCGACAGATGCTCAAGATCCTCTCTACGCGGCTTTCCTCCGCTCCCGAGGTTTTTTTCGTCGTTCTTGCGGCTGTTGTGGCGGCGGCTCCTGCGGCGGGGGAGAGGGATATGAGATTATTGGGCGTTCGGCGGCCGCCAGCAGTTCGGCAAACGATTCCTTCAAGCAATCTGTGTAAAACCACGGGTCCGGTACGAGCTGCGGATCAACGGTCGCACTGATGGTGAGCGTCTGGTTGTAACTCAGAATGGCGTTGAACAAGCCGATGTTTGCGGCGTTAATGCCTAAAGGACGCCAAGCAAGGAGTTTACGGCCGCTAAAATAGAGCGGCGCTTGCGGCCCAGGGACATTCGTCGAGGCTGTGTTGAAAAGAAAATTGGGGAACGGCGACTGTCCAACGGCGACCTGGAGAAGCGGGGAAAGACGACTCCCCAGCTCCGTCATGGCAAAGAAGCCGCCGGCTTGATCGTGTTTTTTTAGCCGCTCCATGGCGGTTCGTTCAGCGATGAGACGCTGCACTGGATCAGCAATATCTACGTAGAGCGGCGCGATCATCACTGACACACGATTTCCCAACGCTCCGCGCTCGTCTTCGCGCCGCATACTCACCGGACACATCGCACGCAGCTCCATTCCTTTCGTCGAAACGCCATGCGCCCGCAAATACCGCCCAAGTCCGCCAGCGATGACCGCCAGGACTACGTCATTCACCGTGCCGCCGAGCAGAGAGCGGATCGAACGAATCTCAGCGAAAGAGAATACGGCCCAGGCGAACTGACGGTGGCCGGAAAGTGGGCCGTTCAACGGAACACGCGGCGCTGGGCTCAGCAGCGTCGGCCACAAGCTGCTCGCGGTTTGTATCGTCTGCTGCAGCCGTCTTTTGACGTGAGTCGCGTTAAACAGTCCGAAGATTTCATCCGTCCACCACTGGACAGTTTCGGTGAGACGCTCGCGGACAGCGTGGTGCACTTGGGTGAAGCGATCCGGCAGCGGACGCGGTTGCCACTGGACGTCCGTGGTCGGTAGGACTTCAGCGCGCGCTTTCAGATCGTGCGTGATGGTCAGAAGTTCAACCCCAGAGACGCCGTCGACTATGGCGTGATGAATCTTCCAGATTAAGGTAGTGTTGCCGTCGACGGAGCCATGACACACGATCACTTGCCATAGCGGTCGATCGCGATCCAGCCTCGAAGCGTACGCCTGCCCCCCAACCTCTGACAGGACTCGCTCATCCCCAGGAGCGGGGAGGGTCAACTCTTCGACATGATTGTTGACATCAAAATCTGGATCGTCTTCCCAGGCCGGGTGCGCCAAATGGAGAGGCGAAAACACTACCTTCTGGCGGTAGCGTGGCGATAAGTACATACGGTCGGCAAGGACACGAATGACCTCATCTCGTGAGAGGCGTCCTGCATAGGTCATGCAACTGCCGATATGCATCGGCTGTGTCGGCTGCTCGCAGTAGAGAAACGAGGCGTCGAGAGCCGTGAGGCGATGGTTCAGTTCTTTGCTGTTCGCCATGCAGAATCCCTTCCTACATAAGGAGTGTTTGCCGCCGCTCGCACTGCCTCGGGAGCTGACGTGTTTGGATGGATATATGCCAAATTTTGGCTTTAGGAGAGAGCTGATCAGGGGAGGGGCGCGGCGCGCCCCTACATGTACTGCATCCGTTAGTGATCGCGCTGCGCACACCACGCGCCCACTTGCGGCCACAGTTTCTTGTGCGCGGCGGCGCTCACAGCCGCGCCGATATGACCGGTGGGGAAGAGGAAGTTGCGCGCATCGTCGCTGCCCACAAGATCGACCAACGGCAGGCTGGATTTCGGATGCACGATGTCATCATGTTCGCCGATGACGTTCAGCACTGGGCAGGTGATGTCTTGCAGATTGACGGCGCGCCCGGCGATGTGAAAACGACCCTGCAGCAGCGCGTTGTGGTGGAGAAGGTCTTGGGTAAATTCTCTGAAGATCTGGCCAGCCATCGGCACAT
Source organism: Candidatus Methylomirabilota bacterium (assembly GCA_035575235.1). Classification (GTDB taxonomy): domain Bacteria; phylum Desulfobacterota; class Binatia; order Bin18; family Bin18; genus SYOC01. The sequence goes on along the minus strand of DATLYA010000013.1, from coordinate 2,495 downwards.
CGCTATTCAACCAACGCTCGAAGAGCACGAACATTGCTTCGTATCCTTCTCGATCCTTGTTGCGATAGCGGCCGACGTATTTATCCAGCAGGTGATGAACCGGAGCCTGGGAATCAAAACCCAGCTTGAAGAACCAGGCCGGGCAATTGCCATAGACTGTTGTCAATAAATGCAAAGTCTCCGGGCTGATCTTCGCCATCAGCGTGTTCATGGTGAGGTCTTGTACGCTCAGATCTAGCGGCAGCGTGAACGTGATGAGGTTCTTTACGGTCCGGGGATGCAAGGCGGTATAGAGCGTGGTGAGCAGCCCGCCAAAGCAGTAGCCGAGGAGGGAAACCTGCTCGATCTCTTCACGAATCTGGACCGCGCGCACCGCGTTCGCGAGATCGCCATTGACGTAGGCGTCAAACCCTCGCCAACTGTCGGCGCGCGACGGCGGAACCCAGTCAATCATGTAGACTTCAAACCCTTGCTTCGTTAAGGCTTCGACTACGCTGCGCCCAGGTTGCAGGTCAAGGATGGAGGGACGCTTAATCAAGGAGTACACGATAAGAATTGGGGTACGGTGTGGTTTGCCGGCGGCTTGATAGTAGTGGAGGCGGACCTTGCCTCCTTCGTATACAACTTCTGAGGAAGTCGCTGCCGGTGGGTCCTCAGTCCGTGGGTAAGCGTCGCTCATCCCGCGTCGCAGACCTTCCAGGGAAAGAACAGCTCCCTCAGTCCAATATCGTGGCAAACTATTCAGCAGCGACAACATGGTGTTCCTCCTTTGAGTATCCTGGGTTGTGTGAAGTATGGTCTCGCGCGCTTAGGCGACAGCTCGGATGAGATGTGTAGTCTCGGATTTTGTGGGCTTTGCCTGCGCTGTGTCAGTGGTGTGGTGTTCTCGTTCTCTGGGCGCTTTTGTCTTTGGGCGTACGGCAAGCGGCGTGGTCAGCGGACGGATCTCCTCGCGCAGCGCTTGTACTTCAGCGCGGAGCGCTTGGGTTTCAGCAGCAGTAGGCAAGCCTATGGTATTCCACAGGGTAGTGAACACGGCGCCAGAGAAGGCGTTGCTGAGTCGTTGCCCTTGCAGAAAGAGGTCAAGTGAGCGAGCTGTAGCCTCGCCAAACAGCGGCGTGCGATAGAGGCGATCGATAGCAGACGTCGCCAGCCGGATACTTGCATCATAAGCCTTCCAGGCAGCTTCAGTCGTTTCTTTCTCCTCGGCCAAGCCCAGGCTCCGTCTTAAGCCACTGAGCGGAAGATCGATAAAGAGCGTCGTATATGCAGTGGTCAGATCTTCCAGAGCGTTTCCCATCATGTACCCTCCTTCACCACTGGTTGTTGTCTCTAACCAAGAGAAAAGCGCAAGGGTTGTGCCGGGTAGGCGCCACAAAACAGCTAAGACTCTAAGCGATTGAAAAATAGTGACTTTATGCTATTTACGCTCGAGATGGCTGGCTCATGGCTGGCGCCATGCCGAAGAAGCGGCGCCGAAATGTCGGCAGCATACGAGTTTCGTTTTGAGAAGGAAAATCATTCTCCTTCGTAGAGCGTTGTTTGTAGATGTTTCATAGCCACAAAAGGACAATCAACTCCCGCAACCTGATGACCAGCTACTTTGCCCGGAAATGATTCCGGATAGTGACTTCTTTAACCTCCGCTGCTCAGCACACGATGGTGCACTGAAGACTACGCGTATCTGCGCGATCCGGCAGCGCGCACCGGCGCATGGTGGGAGCCGTTCAAGCACCTCCCGCTCAACAAGACAGGGGATGTGTATCTCACGACCGGTCTTTAACCGCGCACTCGCTCCGAGAGTGACACCAATAACCTCTGGGGCGGAGCACCGGCGCCCGATGAGAGCTAGCTGTGGTTGCGGGCGATGACGTCAACTTGCCTTTTGTAATTTCTGAGCGCTATACCCTGATGAGCACGGAGGAACAGGGCTCATGCATCTCTTTTATACGCACGGCCTGGGGGGGTCGCTGCGGGCCCAACCCGAGATTGAAGAAGTCTTTGGCACTCTGGGGTATACGGTCATCCGAATTCCTGTCCCCTATCATGACAGCGTCGGAAGACTCGTCATCAAACTGGCGACGCTCACGTTTGGCGGCTTGTGTGTGTGGATTGATGAGGGGGCCAATAGACTCCTCGACACGGCCCGCCGCGTTGCGCCTCAGGAGTATGCCGTGGTGGGCGACTCGCTGGGAGGCTTTATGTCCGTGGTTGCGGCCCAACGAGATACGCGGGTCAGTCACTGCATTCTGCTCGCGTGTAGTGGTGATATCTGCGATGCGGCGATGCGGCTCCGGAAAGTGAGTTTCGTCATGCGTCTCATAGCCGGCCGCTTCACGTTCAAGGGAAAAGGAGGGATAAGCCGCCAGGCCTACAAGGCCATTGGCGGACAGTCGGATTTTCAGCAGGAGTTTGAACGGGTCAACACGTTCCGGCCAGAGCGCCTTGCCCGGTTACGCCGCCTGCTCATCCTCGGGGATAAAGGCGACCCGGTT
>DATLYA010000012.1:0-37510 GCA_035575235.1 Candidatus Methylomirabilota bacterium | reverse complement strand
CAAGATTGGTCTAATCATCTCTTGGACCTATAACATGTTATATGGATCTACATCAACGATGATACGCAATTGAGGCGATCGTCCCTGTCCGATAAGTTCTTCTTGCACTGTACGCACTACTTCATGCAACAGGGCGCGATCATACCCTTTGAGCACCACCTGCCAACGCTCGCGGCCCTTGATGCGCTCGATGGGCGCGGGCGCAGGCCCTAACACTGTTGGACCTCTTTCATTCTGCACAACCCTGTTCGTGAGCCGCGCGACAAATTGCTCAGCCGCCTTCTGCACTCGCTCACCATTCTTCCCTTCGAACCGTACGTTGACCATGCGCGTATACGGGGGGTAGCCAAGATTTCTGCGATACCGTAGCTCCAGGGTCGCAAACCGGCGGAAGTCATGTTGCGCGGCGCACCGAATGCTATAGTGCTGAGGAGCATATGTTTGAATGATAACGCGGCCAGGCTCCTCTCCACGACCAGCTCTGCCCGCTACTTGTGTTAATAATTGAAAGGTGCGCTCCGCGGCGCGGAAGTCCGGGAGATTGAGCGTTACGTCAGCTAACAACACTCCTACGAGCGTCACACCGGGCACGTCATGTCCTTTTGTCACCATTTGCGTACCAATCAACACATCGATCTCGTGCGCCCGCCACGATTCCATCATCTTACTAAGGACGCCTTTTTTGCGTACGCTATCCCGGTCGAGTCGCGCCACTCTGACTTTAGGCAGGAGACGCAACAACGCTTCTTCGACCTGCTCAGTACCGACACCGCCGCCTCCTAATTCGGGTTCGTGGCATAGTGGGCAACAATCCGGCGCTTGTCGGGAAAAACCGCAATAATGGCAGTGCAGTTCACGCCCTTGCAAATGAAACGTGAGCGATACGCTACACTGCACGCACGAGAGCACCTCACCGCAACTGCGGCATTGCAGATAACTGGCGTATCCGCGTCGGTTAAGGAACAAGACGCTCTGTTTTCCCATCTGATAGTTGTCAACAAGCGCTTGCCGTAAGAGCGCAGAAAAAACGCGGCTCGTCTCACGATCCTCAGCGTTATCTCGTTGCCGCTGACGGAGATCGACAATTTCCACAGTTGGCAAGGGACGCGCCTCAACCCGCTCAGGCAGTTCAAGCAACGTATATCGCTGAATCTGACAATGCGCGAAACTTTCTAACGAAGGAGTCGCTGATCCGAGCACGACAGGACATGACGCCATTTGGCCGCGCACGATCGCTAAATCACGCGCATTGTAACGTGGTCCTTCTTCTTGTTTGTAGGCAGGGTCGTGTTCTTCATCCACCACAATAAGACCGAGATTCGCCATTGGGGCAAAGACCGCAGACCGCACGCCGATAACAACGTCAATTTCTCCCCGCGCAATACGACGCCACTCGTCCCATCGCTCAGCGCCGGTCTGGGCGCTGTGCAACACCGCAATGCGTTGTCCAAGGCGCGCTCGCACTTGCGCTACAAGCTGATGGGTAAGCGCGATCTCGGGCACGAGAAACAACACGCGTCGGCGTTTCTCCAGAGCCGCTTGCGCCGTTTGTAAGTAGACTTCGGTTTTCCCACTTCCTGTTACTCCGTTGATGAGAAACACGCGGAAATCACCGGCGCGCAGTACAGCTGTAATTTTTTCACATGCATTTTGTTGATAAGAAGATAACCGTACTCTGGCGTTTTCTCCCTCTTCAGCGACGTTAAGATAAGCGTTAGCAAGGCCTTCGCGCGGCGCTCGGTGTTTGCGCATATGCTTCTGCATTTCTACAAGCTGCAGGTCTACTAATCTTTGTAGAGCGTCAGGCAGTACCAGGGTGGGGAACTGTCTCCGCAAGGCGCGCAGTGAGACACGCTTTTTCTCGCGGATACACGCCCACAACTTTTGCTCGGGTCCGGTCAGGGTAGAAAGACAAGAAAAAGAAGAGGTGGGAGGAGCATTCACCTTCTCGGTCTGCGCCGGCGGACTTTGTTTTTCCCCCGCATGTTTCTTTTTCACTTTGACAAGAACTTCTTCCTCACGGAGCGCGCCGCCTGGCAGCATCGCCCCCAGCATCTCTCCAGGAGCGACTAAATAATACTTCGCCGCCCATTGCCATAGCTGGATTAAGTCCTGAGGAAAAACAGGAGCTTCATCCAGAACACCGAGAATTTCCTTAATTTTTTCCGGAGCCGGCGGATGGACGGCGTCATTCCAGCGAATAAAAATTCCTGTTATTTTTCGCTTACCTACAGGAACGATGACCCGCATACCGGGCTGGAGAAGTGAAGAAAAACCCTCTTGCGCCCGATAAGATAAAATACCGGTCCCAGTGATTGGCATAGGGACTGCTACATCTGCTAAAAAAGAAGAGGGAGAAATATTCTCTCCAAACATTTGACAAATTGCTTTTCTTATTACATACTAAGTGACTGAAATAGGTCGTGTTTATTACTCTTCAGGAAATTGCCAATGTTGTCGCCGGGTAACTTAATCAAGAAAGCCATCTCTCCGCTGTTTTCTGTTTTGCCAGGCGCAGAAAAAAGCTATCTGAGCCTGGATATCGGTTCAAGTTCGGTGAAGATGCTTGAAGTTCGCGGTAGCGACGAGGCGCTGACAATAGTCAACGCCGGCATTGCGCAGCTCCCGGCTAATGCAATTCAAGGGAACGTAGTCCAGGACACAGAGAGCGTGGCTCGCACTATTCGCACTCTGGTCGCAGCCCAAAAGATTAGAGCGTCGAAAGTTATCGCAGCGGTTCCCGGCCCAGCCGTTATTATCAAACGAGCGACGTTTCCTATTCAACCACTTGCAGAACTCCAAGAGACCATTTTTTTTGAAGCCGGCAACTTCATCCCGGAAAGCCTGGAGAACGTCAATCTTGATTATCAAATTCTTGACTCGGCCTCAGACTCGAATGAAGTGGATGTGTTGCTCGTCGCTGTCCGCAAAGACGTTATCAATAGCTATGTTGCAGCTATCAAGGAAGCAGGGCTCACCCCAGTCGTTATCGACGTCGATTGTTTCGCCTTAGAAAATATGTTCGAGGCCAATTACGCGCCTGGACCGGATGAGGTCGTTGCTCTGATTAATATCGGAGCGCGGTATTCTTCAATCAATATTATGAAGGGACGGCGTTCAATCTTTACGGGGGATGTCCCTGTCGGCGGTCGTCAATTCACTGAGATTCTCTCGCAAGAACTTGGCGCAAGTTTTGAGGAAGCCGAAGATCTGAAGATTTTTGGTCCAGACGATGAAGCCAAACGGAAAGAGGTCGCAAGCGTTCTTCTGAGCGCCTCAGACCAACTGCTTGATGAGGTGCAACGAGCATTGAGTTTCTTTTGGACCGGCTCTGCAGAAGAACAAATCAATGTAGTGTATTTGAGCGGTGGTAGTGCTCATCTTCCAGGTTTGGCAGAAGCCATGGGAGAACGCTTACAAATTCCCGTGATGTTCTCCGATCCTTTCCGGACTTTTTCTGTAAGCCGCCAGATCGACGAACAATTTATCCAGGAGCAGGCTTCTGCTCTGGCGGTGAGCGTCGGTCTTGCAACTCGGAGGCCCGGCGACAAGTGATTCGCATTAATCTTCTTCCCGCGCAGGCTATTGCTCAGGTCTCCTCTAAAAGAAAAGAGATAGGACTTGCTGGAGGGATCTTTGTCACAGCCTTGCTAGTAGTAGTAGCGGCTCACTTGCTGCAATCCTCGCAGTTGTCCGAAGTCAACAAGACTCTGGACAAGCTGGAAGGACAGCTGACGACAATTCGCAAGCAAAATCAAGATCTTGAGAAGATGGAGCGCCAGAAAAAGGAGCTGGAGGATAAATTGCGCGTGATTAATCTCCTCACTTCTCCACAAAGGCGAGCCGCTTCCGTTCATGTGCTTGATGACTTGAGTTCTAGCACGCCAGAATTCCTATGGCTGACGGAGTATACAGAAAATCGGGGCGTCGCGCAGATCCGCGGCAAAGCGATTGATAATCAGACGATCGCCTCGTTTGCGCGTAATCTCTCCAGTTCCCCCTATTTTCGCAATGTTGAGATCAGGGAAACCCAACAAGAGGCGCAAACCATCGCCCCACGCACGCAACCTGGAAAAAATGCGGCCAAAGAAACGACGGCTTCTTCTGTCATGATGACGAAGTTCCTGATTGAAGCGGCGGTCAACTACGGTAGCCGGACAGAGACCGCCGCCAATGTTCAAGGAGACAAGAGCACTTCGTCAGGAAAAAAAGAGGAAGAGAAAAAAATTCCAGTAAAAGCAGCTACCGCGGCTGCCGCCAGTAAAGCAGGCAAGGACTAAAACATGCTTGACCGCATTCTCGCCCTCCCTTTCAATCAACGTTTACTGCTCTATAGCGGGACAGCGATCTTGCTTGCCTTGCTCTACGTATTTCTCGTGTATAACCCCCGGTCAGCGCAAATTCTGCAGAAACGCGATCGTATTCAATCTCTAGAAGGGGAGCGGGCCAAATTAGAGGAGAAACTTAAAAATCGTGACCAGACAAAGTTGGAAGTCGATAAGGTTGAAGGAGAGTTCAATAAAGCAAAAGCGCAACTTCCTGAGCAAAAGGAAATACCCGAATTGTTGAAGCAAGTCTCAAATCTCGGTCAGGATTCGGGGCTAAGCGTTACGCTGTTCCGCCAGAAACCTGAAGTCCTGCAAGACCTCTATGCCGAAGTGCCCGTAGAGATGTCGGTTCGAGGCGGCTACCATCAGATCGCTCTTTTTTTCGATAAAGTCCGGCGTCTCGACCGCATCGTGAATATTTCTGACACCAGCATGAAAAATCCTCAAGTGGCAAACGGACAACTGCAGGTTGACGCAGTGTTCTCGGCGACGACGTATCGTTTCCTGAATGAAGAAGAGCGAGAGCGGGTCGCAAAAGAAAAAGAGGAAGCGGCGAAGAAAAAAGGAAAAAAGAAGAAGGAAAATTCATGACTTTCCACTCTTCCTGGCGCAGATGGGGTGTAGTGGTGAGTAGTGCGGCGTTTATCGCCTTTGCCCACCAGACCTACCTTGTGGCGGCGGAACAAGATCCTGCCGCAGAAGACGCCTACCACTACACGGCCGCTGGGAAGCGAGATCCATTCGCCCCTCCATTCTCACAGCCAGCAGCGGAAGGCGAGGAGATTGCAGAGCCGAAAACGCCTTTGCAACGCTTTGATCTCGGCCAACTCAAGCTGGTTGGCGTCATTTGGGAAACCGATGAACCGCGAGCCCTCATCGAAGACAATAGTGGTCTCGGCTACATTGTGACGCGCGGCACCCTCATCGGTTCTCGTGGCGGGATGGTGAAGATGATCGAGCCCAAGCGCATCGTCGTTGAGGAGTATGAAACCGATTTCTTCGGTAAACGGCAAGCACAAGAAAAAGAATTACGGCTTACAGTAACCGGCGCATCTCAGAGCGACACAAAACGCGAAAAAAAATAGCCGACTAGGTTTTGGCGTGGTGCGGAGAGGGAGAGCGGGGATGAGGAACGTACCGAAAAGGGAAGGAAGGAGGGTTGTGGCGGTTTTATGCACCCTTCTCACGACAAGCGCCTGTGCTCACCAAACGAAGAAAGCTATGACTGCGTCTTCTTCATCGTCTGAACCACAGACGGCTGCACAGGCGGTGGTGACACCGGCACACAACGGTCCTCTACGTTTGCATGAGGTGCGGGTCATTGAGTCAACGGGGCAGCATAGCGTTTTGTTCCGTCTTTCCCGTCCGCCGGAAGGGGTGGATTATTTTCCGCTGCGCAACCCAAGCCGCCTGGTCATTGACATCAAAGGCTCCACTATCGAGTCTCTACCCAAAGTACAACGGTACAAAGCGTCGGATCCCCTGGTCTCCGCCGTGCGCATAGGTAGTTATCAAGGCCGCATGCGGTTCGTCATTGATCTGAAAGGCGCAGAAGTGCCGCCGTTCTCGGTCGACAATTACGAGACTCTTATTACAGCGTTCATTGGGGAGAAAACAGAAAAGCAGCAAGGGAAGGAGCAGGCGGAAAGCAGCGCGCAGGTGCTCTTCCTCGCTGACGAAGTAAAAGAAGAGCGCACAACTCAGCTTGCCTCCGCCCCCCAGAAATCCTCATCTTCTCTCGCTACGGCGGAAGAGAAGAAATTAGAACCAGCGCCAGGAAGTCCATCAATGTCTCTCCTTCACAAAGGAGACGACAGTACGGTTAGCAAAGAGGAGTCAGTCAAGGGAGCAGCAACCCTCAATACTCCCCTTGCGGCGTCACAACCGCCTCATAAGACTACAGAACCCACGGCGCCGCCGATGGAGCCCACCCAGATTGTTTCAGCAAAAAGCCCTGCGCAGCCAAAGCCGCTACAAGAAGAAACTCTCAGCCCTTCAGCGCCAGCGCGTTTTGAAGCAAACCAGGCTGAAGAAGAGCCATGGGACGTCGAGCAAGTGTCTCAAGCGCCGGCTTCCGCTACTGGCAAAGGACGGCGCACAGGCCGGAAGAGAGCCGAAGAGGCGTTCCCCGTCACCGTGGCGCGTGAAGAGAGCGCGCCGCCGGCAGCGGAATTCCGACCAGAGCAGGAGAAACTGTATACGGGAAGAAAAATCTCGCTCGACTTTAAGAATGCGGACATTCACGATGTCTTACGTATTATCGCTGAGGTGAGCGGCCTTAACATTGTTGCAACCGATGACGTGAAAGCGCGCGTGACGCTCCGTCTTGTGGAGGTGCCCTGGGATCAAGCGCTTGATGTCGTGCTGCAGGCCAATGGGTTGGAAAAGACGCGCATAGGCAATGTTATTACCGTGTCAACCACCAAACGGCTGGAGGCGGAACGCAACGCTCGCCTCGCCGCGCAAAATGCCCAGCAGAAGGTTACGCCGCTCGCTACGGAATATGTCAAAGTAAACTATGTCAAGGCAACCGAGGTAGCGGCGTTGGTCACGCGAGAAGCGCAGCAACGCGCTGGCGGCGCTGGCGCAGGACCGGCGGCGCCGCCCCGACCAACGCCCGCGCCAGGCGGGGCGGCTGGAGGAGGTGGAAGGTTACAACAGGTGGCGCTCTTGTCGCCTCGCGGCACGATCGCAGCTGATCCGACGACCAACGTCATTATCATTCGTGATTTACCGGAGAATATCGCGGCGCTGCGTGAAATGATTAAAAATATTGACGTCCAGACTCCACAAGTTGTGATTGAGTCGCAAATCGTCACGGTGGACGTGACCGCCATTCGCGACCTCGGTATCCAGTGGGGTTATAGTTACAGAGCAAGTCCAGAAACTGGAAACCCAACAGGAGTGAACTTTCCGGGAAGAGTCTCGTTAGGTCCTCTGGGTGGGAATTTCCCCTTTATTGCTGACTTTCCCGCTAGTCTGAAGCTAGGAAACGCCTCTGCCCTCGATCTCAACTTAGGATCTCTAAGCGGCTCGCAATCACTGGATATGAGACTAAGCGCGCTGGAAACAGAAGGGAGAGCTCGAGTAATTTCTCGGCCTCATGTCGTCACGCTTAATAACAAAACGGCGACCATTCAGTCATTGACAGAGGTGCGCGTTCCTATCACTGCTGGTTCTCTAAATATTGTCGGAGCGGGCGGTGCCGCTGGTGGAGCTGGTGCATTTGAACAATTTGATGTTGGACTTACTCTGAAAGTTACGCCGCAAATTTCCTCAGATGGATTCGTTCTTCTCGATATTGAGGTTAAGAACAGTGAACTTACTGGCACGTCGAGTGCACCTCCTTCAGGCCCCTCCGCGACACCAATCATTAACGATGTACTCTCGCGTTCGGCTACTTCAAATGTCTTAATTCGTGCCAGTGACACGTTTGTACTGGGAGGAATCAGACAAGATCAACTTATTCAAGGAGAAAGAGGTATTCCCTATTTACGTGACACTCCAGTTCTCGGCTGGCTCTTTAGAGGGCGTACCAGTACGAGCACTAGACGAGAACTCCTTGTTTTTCTTACTCCGAAGCTCGTCGCAGGAATTTCAACGACAGGGATGCCGACAGCTCAGCAGCTCTGGGAAAATCGCGCGAAAGGAAGAACGGCAGAAGCAGTCGTCCAACAGTGAAGGAAGCAACTCCATAAATGCAGACATTAGGAGCGCACAGAGAAAGTGCCTAGAAGTCTAAGAGCTCAGAGCGGGCGGTGGTGTGAGGATGTGGCAGGCGGGAGCTCTTAGACTTGTAGGCGGCTTGATGAGAAAACAGTTTCCCAGGCGAGCAAAGAGACCCGCCGGGACGCTTGGGAGCTTGGACACCGGCAGCGAATGACGCTTAGTGGGGATGAGGTGGTGGATGAGGTGGTCGCGGGGGACCAATTTGCTAGCCGGTTCCGAGCTTCCAAGCGTCCCTGTGAGTCTGCGGTGGTGTGGTGGAGGCGGAATCGGGACGGAGGGGCGAGGCGCAAATGACAGTCCAGCCTTGCCCCTATAGCTGATCATTTCAGAAAAAGATAGGAGGATGCAAGAAAAGCAGAGAAAGGGGTGTTGACCTGCTACGTGCTCTCGTGGAAGGTCAAAGATATCCATGCTTCGTTTTTTTACTGCAGGCGAGTCTCACGGCCCATGTTTGACCGCGATTGTCGAAGGTTTTCCGGCAGGCATCACTATTGATGTCGCCCAGATTAATCAGGACTTAGCGCGTCGTCAGCAAGGGTACGGACGTGGCGGACGCATGAAGATTGAGAAGGACGAAGTACAAATCCGCTCGGGCGTTCGCTGGGGGGAAAGTCTGGGGTCTCCTATTACTCTGCTGATTGAAAATAAAGACTGGCGCAATTGGGAAAAACGCATGTCCCCGTTTCCTGCAGATCGGGACGAGAAGATTGCTGTGACGCGTCCGCGCCCGGGTCATGCCGATCTTACTGGTGCGTTGAAATATCATCATTATGATGTGCGCAATATTCTTGAGCGCGCCAGCGCCCGGGAAACCGCAGCGCGAGTTGCGGTAGGCGGCTTGGCCAAATGTCTGCTTTCGGCTTTTGCTATACGGGTGATGGGCTATGTAACCGAAATTGGTGGAATTGTTGCTGACCACAGTCAATTGACCATTGAAGAGATCGTCGCTCGTGTGGAATCGTCGCCCGTGCGGCTGGCGGATCTTCAGGCAGAAGAACGCATTATTGCTTTGATTGATGAGTGTAAGAAGCAAGGCGACACTTTGGGCGGGATAGTAGAAGTAGTCACAGTTGGACTGCCTCCGGGTTTGGGAAGTTTTGCCCAATGGGACCGGAAGCTTGATGGAAGACTGGCGTTTGCGCTTATGAGTTTGCAAGCAGTGAAGGGCGTCGAAGTTGGGCTTGGTTTCGCAACAGCGCGTGTGCCGGGATCACAAGTACACGATGAAATTTCTTTCGACTCCACAAAAGGATTTCTGCGTCACAGCAACAACTCCGGCGGAATTGAGGGCGGCATGAGCACGGGAGAGCCCTTGCGCGTACGCGTGGCGTTTAAACCGCTCTCCACCTTAATGCGTCCGTTACGGTCCATAGACTTACGCACAAAAGAGCCAGTCGAAGCGACGATTGAGCGATCTGATGTATGCGCTATTCCAGCAGCGGCCGTGATTGCGGAAAGCGTTGTGGCTTTTGTTATCGCTCAGGCTTTTTTAGAGAAGTTTGGCGGGGATTCGCTGACGGAAATTCGTCGTAATTACGAAGGATATATGGAACAGGTGAGGCGGTTCTAGAGACGGTGAACAACAAGGGAAACATCATCCTGACCGGCTTCATGGGTACAGGCAAAAGCTCTGTAGGGCAAAAGGTCGCTCAGCGCCTGAACAAAAGGTTTGTCGATACGGACGTGGTGATCGCAACAGAGACCGGGAAAACAATTGCCGCCATTTTCGCGGAACAGGGGGAAGCGCATTTTCGCGCGCTTGAGCGAGCAGCGATCGCCCGGGTAAGCGAAGCCCAAGACATCGTAGTAGCCACCGGGGGTGGAGCTATGGTGAATGAAGACAACGCTCGACGCTTGAAAGAAAGTGGAATGGTTATTTGCCTCACGGCCGCGCCGGACGTCATTTGGGCGCGGGTGCAAAACAATGCAGACCGCCCGCTCTTGCAAGGAGAGAATCCTTTGGACAAGATCCGCCTCCTCCTGGCCTCGCGGGCAGAGGCGTATGCAAAAGCGGACCTTACTATCGACACCTCCACGCTGAGCATTGACGAAGTTGTCGAAACGATCTGCTCGCAGGTGAAGACGAGTGAGAAGCCCTGATGGAAACGGTGACAGTTAACCTTGGTCCTCGCTCCTATCCGATCCTCATTGGCGAAGGATTGTTGGAACAATTGGGGCATTGGCTCCGCCAGCACCGGTTGACGACGACGCGGGTTGCACTGGTCACTGATTCTGTTGTCGGCAAGCTGTATAAGGAAAGAGTCGCCAGCATTCTGACCAGATCCGGGTTTGAACCATGGGTCATCGAGATTCCCGCTGGAGAAGAGCATAAGAACCTGGCGTGGCTGGCGTTTCTATATGATAAACTTGTCGACGGGCGTATCGAGCGCCGATCGCCTCTCATCGCTCTTGGCGGCGGCGTCATTGGCGATTTGGCCGGCTTTGCTGCGGCGACGTTTCAACGCGGGCTTCCTTTCGTTCAGGTGCCGACGACGCTACTGGCCCAAGTCGATTCCAGCGTAGGCGGCAAGACTGCTGTGAATCACCCTGCAGGGAAAAACCTGATTGGCGCCTTCTACCAACCGCGTTTAGTTGTTATCGATGTTGAAACACTGAAAACCTTGTCGCGCCGGGAATTCCTTGCTGGCGTTGCCGAGGTTATCAAGTATGGCGTCATTTTAAGTCCAGAGTTGTTCTCGCTTCTGGAAGAACATCTTGCAGATCTCCTCCAGCTGTCTCCGGCACTGCTGATAAACGTCATTAAAACTTGTTGTCAGTTGAAAGCCCTGGTCGTCGAGGAAGATGAAACCGAGGGCGACTATCGTGCGATTCTGAACTTTGGCCACACTTTGGGGCACGCCATTGAAAGCGCGACGAACTACAAGCAATTTCTGCATGGCGAGGCTGTGGCGATCGGCATGGTGTTCGCCGCCCATGTCTCACAGAAGCGAGGCCTGTGTACGGCAACAGTGAGCGACCGGGTGTACAGGCTCGTGAAAAAAGCCGGACTTCCCGTGGAACTGCCCAAAGACCTCAAGAAGAATGAGCATTTGCTGTTGGGCATGGCGGCAGATAAAAAAGCGGCGGGAGGCAAGATCAAGTTTGTGTGCATTGAAGAGTTAGGGAAGACAAGGTTTGACTATCTCACGGTAGAAGAAATCGGAGGCTATCTCTAACTGTTGTATAAACTTCCTTAGTGTGTCGGTAACGCCAGGCGCACCAAGTGGCGTGGAAGGAGGAGCGGTTGTGGGAACGGTTCGCCGAGTTGTCGGCCTGATCCTGGTTTTAGGCTTGTTGGGTGGAGGGTGTGGAAACGACGGGAGCAATGACCAGGGAATATCCTTCCGGGCAGCAGGGATTTTCCAGGGAACGGCGCAAGAGAATCGTTGTCAGGTTCCGGTAATTGACCAGGCTATTACTGACGAAGGGATAAGTCTGCCGCTGGCAAGTTCCGTCCTTGATCCAGGGTTTCCCAGCTCCAGCGCGTCGACTTTCTGCAGAGGTTTTCTCCTGTTAGAAAACAACCTGGCGAATCAGTCTCTCGTAGTTGATCGCCTAGACTTTGAATACGAGATTCCAGGGGCGCGGATCGGCATCCCGGCGACTGATTTCCCTACGGGCATTAGGATCCTTCCTGCAGATGCTGACCCAAAGACAAATCCGACCCCCTTCGGCAAAGTAAACGTTGCCTTTATTCAGCCTGATGGGCAGATGGTCCCGGCCCGCGTCATCCAGTTCTTGCGTCAGAATCAACCCTCCCTGCCCCAATTACCCTACATCATGATCATCCACATCCGCGCACGGGGGAGGACAGACAACGGCGAGAAGATGGTCAGTAATGAAACACGCTATACGATTGAGTTCACCAACTAACAAGAGCGCGATGTAATTTGTAGAGAGCCAGCGCCCGAGCGGAAAGGGAAGGAGAGGTGAGGTATGGGACGTGGAATATGGAATCGTATAGCAGCGCTGCTGATCGCACTAGGCATGATGAGCTGTGGAGGAACCGGAGGAGGACCGTCAGACTCTGGCAATCAGTTTCTCTTCTCTGCACGCGGCAGGCTTAATCTTGTCGCCCAGGTAACTAATGATCCGAGAAAACTGCTCATTACCGCTACTTTACTAGACCCCCAAGGTCTGCCGTTTCGCAATACACCGGTGACGTTCACCGCGGATTTCGCAGACGCAACGTTCGTCCCAGGAGAAGATAATAGAGGCTCAGTGACAACAGATGATAACGGCCAAGCCACAATCACCTTAATCGCCGGGCTGACTATTGGGAAGATGCGCGTCCTGGCCGAAGCTCCTGCGGCGTTGAATATCGCAACTGGCATTACCGTTACATTAACGACCCAAGGCTTTGTTTCACTCGGCGACCTGGGCATCATCCCAACTGAAGTCACCTTTATTAATCCCCTCGTAGGACCAGGCAGCACCAACAACCCGATGACCATCTTTAGCGCGACCGGCGGCACTCCGCCGTATCGTTGGGACAACAGCAACAAAGATTTGGCGAAGATCGAACCGACGGGCATTGCGAATGTCAATGAAACGGCGAAGTATACCCTGATTGGTCCGATCCCGACTGACACAAAAGAGGCTCTTCAAGACACGGTCAGATTGCTGGACGCCGCCGGCAAGCAAGCCACAGCGACGGTGTCGGTGATTTTTGCCGAGTGTCACTTGCGAGCAGACGGAACGAATGTAACCCTTGCAGGAATCCCGGGGAGAGATTTTGAGGTTGACGTGGGAGATGGGGTTCCGCCATTCTCGGTGACTACAACCTTTCCCGGTTCGGTAGATATAGAAATTGTGGTGGTTGACGCCAGGGGGAATATCATCCCCGGCGAAGTGTGTGACACCGCGGGCGAACATTGTGTTGTCATTCTTTCCCTCCCTGAAGACCCAAACAAAATCCGTTTCGTGAATCCAGATACGATTCTCATCCGTGATGCTCGCGGATGCACGGCAAGCGTCGCTCTTACTGTCCAACCAGCAGCGACCGTTGTAGTAACCGCAGATCCAGCTGCGGTCTCGGGGTCAACCGGTGGATCAGTCACCATTACCGCCGGGGTCTTTGACCCATCAAATCAGCCGATCGAAGGGGCAACAGTTCTCTTTACAACGACTCTAGGAACACTTGACCCAACCACAGCACAAACGGATGCGAGTGGTCAGGCTACAACTGTTCTCATCATTCCTGCCAACGCTCCCACTGGCTCGGTTACTGTGACTGCGAGCGCTCTTGGATCTTCGGGCGAAACCACTGTGACTATTACTTCTCCCTAACAGATATTTCCCTCTGCGTCCCTCTCGTTGACGCCACACTGAGGGCCTTATAGGCTCTTCAGTGTGGCTATCCGGAGAAAATTTCCAGCAAAAGAGCGCAAGGGCCGGCGGCGCTTTTCTAAGTCTGGCCCTTCTTTGCAACCTGCGCCGAGCCGTTTCACAGGCAAGCCCAATCGCTTCTCTGGGCGAAAACCATTTTCACGCACGATTGAGGAACCGCAGCGGCGTCCTGCTCTAAGAGAACAACGTCCACCATGTCCGCATTTCCCGGCCTGCTATAGTTGTCCTTTTGTTCAGTTCCCTTATCTTCAACAACTGGAAAAGAAACAAGCTCGTGTGAAAGCGGCGTTTGCGAATTATCCGTGTTTGACCGCATTAGAAATCCCTCCGCTTATTCCCTCGCCCCGGCAATTTGGCTATCGCACCCGGGTCAAGCTCGCGGTCCGGAAAGTCAGCGGCAAACCAGTCATTGGGCTGTATATTCCGGAAACGCATCGGATAGCGGATGCGTCGGCCTGTCCAGTGCATCCCCAGCCTGTCAACGAGGTTATTCAATTCATTAAAGAAGCGATTGAACGGCTCGACATCGCTCCTTATGACGAAGAACGCGACACCGGATTGTTGCGCTATCTCGACATCCGCTACAGCCTATGGTCACATCAAGTGCTGCTTACCCTTGTCACCCGGAACATGCACTTCCCGCAGGTGCGCGACTTGATTCGCGAGCTTGAGCGCCGGTTCCCCTTCGTGAGCGGCGTGGTGCAGAATATCCACGATAAACCGGGCAACGTGATTTGGGGAGATCGCTTCCATCCATTGCGAGGGCGAGACTCACTCATTGAGAAGTTTGGCCCTTTACGCCTTGCCGTCCCGGTCAGCGCATTTGCGCAGGCGAATCCCCCTGTTGCACTGAAGCTGTACCAACTTGTCGTACGTTGGGCGGCACTCACAGGAGACGAGATTGCTCTGGATCTCTACTGCGGCATCGGTCCTATTGCGTTACACTTAGCGGGAGGAGCAAAACTTGTCATCGGTATTGACGAAAATCTCAGCGCGATTAACGCGGCGAAAGAAAACGCCCGGCGTAATGGCTATCATAATACACGGTTTTTTGCCGGCGACAGTGCAGTGAAATTGAAGGAAACGGCAGCAAACCTGGCGCGGATCGATGTGATGGTGGTGAATCCGCCACGCAAAGGGCTCAGTCCAGAAACATTCGCCGCTGTGCTTACCGCCCAAGCCCCGCGCCTGATCTATGTGTCATGTGATCCTGACACCCTCGCGCGGGATCTCGATCGATTCTCGCAACATGGATACGCCGTGCAGCGCGTGCAGTCGTTTGATATGTTTCCGCAAACGGAACAAGTGGAGACGGCGGCGCTGTTGACGGCGGTGCGGAAAGAAGAGGAAACCACACCACCATCAAAGTGACGAGTTATCTGAATGGCGCCACTCTGGGCTGTAACGCAGTGAAGGCGAAGAATTTCACATGGAGAAGTAGAAGCTTTCCTGGGATTCTTCGGCCCGCGGCCTCAGAATGGCAGACTCTCTCAATACGAGAGCGTAACAACTTCGCCTCAGGAGATAGAACTCGTGACCACCTTCTCTCACGATCCGTTCTGGCTGCAAACTAACAGCTGGGGTAACTTTCCGGGACTTATCCACGGTTTCTCAAGCCGCATGCTTGATCACGAAGCGGCGCTAGTAAAACTTGGGGCGCCTGATTTTCAACTTTACACCCTCAAGCAAGTACACGGAGACCGCATCATCACAATTACACAACAGTCGGCGACGACGGCAAAGCCGGAGGCTGATGGACTTGTTTCCGCAGAGCCGGGCGTTTTGCTGGGGATTGCCACGGCGGATTGCGTTCCGGTGCTCATAGCGGCGCCGGAGAAAAAAATAGCAGCGGCCTTACACGCTGGTTGGCGTGGCACCTTACAAGGGATTTCCAGACGTGCGATAGAAGAGCTCCATTCACGATGGAATATCTCTCCTGGGGAGCTTTATGTCTCCCTTGGCCCGGCCATAGGAGGTTGTTGCTATGAGGTTGGTCCGGAGGTAGGCGAAGCCATCGTCTCGCAATGGCGCATTCAGAGTAGCTCTGCCTGGCGTCCATTCGGCGCAAAAGGGTTTCTTGATCTTAGAGAGGTCAACTCGCTACAGATCGCTGCAGCTGGGGTGCCGAAAACACACATAGCTATTACTGGTCCATGCACCTTTTGCGACCTGCATTTCGCCTCGTACCGTCGAGAAGGTGCGAGCGCAGGCCGTCAACTCAGCGTGATTGGATGGCAGAAGCTCTAGGTGCGTAAAAAGGGAGACCGAACCATGCAAGTTGCGGTTATCGGGGCCGGCGGATGGGGCACTGCTCTCGCCTTATTATTGACTCTCCAGGGCCATACGGTCAGGCTGTGGGTTCGCCGCTCCTCACTATGGGAAACAATGCAACAGGAAAGGGAAAATGCCGTCTACCTGCCTGGAGTGCCCCTGCCTGAGCAGTTACTGCTGACAACCTCGCTTGCCGAAGCGGTGCAAGAAGCACGGCTTATTGTCCTTGCCGTCCCCTCGCACACCATGCGCTCAATTGCTTATGCCCTTGCCCCTTTTATTCATGGCAATCCTTTTATAGTCAGCGCAACCAAAGGCATTGAAGAAGACTCGTTATTAACCATGAGCGCAGTTCTGGGTGAAACATGGGGCAAGAGCGTAGAGAGCAGAATTGCCGTGTTGTCTGGACCAAGTTTCGCTACCGAAGTGGCGCGACAATGTCCCACTGCCGTTACTGTTGCTGCTCATAACGGTGAAATTGCGACGGCAGTCCAGAAAGTGTTTTCCTCTTCCCGTTTTCGTGTGTACACCACAACCGATATCATAGGAGTTGAAATCGGCGGTGCAGTAAAGAATGTGATCGCCATAGCTGCAGGGATCAGCGATGGGCTTGGTTGCGGGCATAGCGCACGCGCGGCGCTCATTACTCGTGGACTGGCGGAGATTAAACGGCTAGCCATCCGCATGGGAGCAGAAGCACAGACGCTTTCTGGACTTTCCGGAATAGGGGATCTGATTCTGACCTGTACTAGCGATCTGAGCAGAAACTACCGGGTAGGGTTCCGACTCGCCGTAGGAGAACCTATCAGTAGTATTCTCCAAAGTATGACAATGGTAGCGGAAGGAGTGCGCACGAGCCGGTCTGTTGCTGCGCTGGCTCACCGCTTAGCAGTCGAAATGCCTATTACGGAACAAGTCTACGCTTTGCTGTATGAAGGGAAGCAACCCCAACAAGTTCTCACGGAATTACTCGCCCGTGAAATGAAGCCTGAATTTCCTGGGCGGGAAAATTGACATCCTCAAGAGGCTATGGTGAGATAGTCGCTCCTTTCCTCAAAGACAATACCAATACATAAACGGATGAATCAGAATGAAAAGGACATATCAACCAAGCAACATTCGCAGAAAACGCACTCACGGATTTCTCAAACGGATGAGCACAACCGCTGGGCGCGCCGTCCTCAAAAGGAGACGCGACAAAGGACGCAAACGCCTCGTCGTCGAGGTGCCGCCCAAACCAGCGCGTCGCTAGTCTCTCAAGATAAGCCGTTCTCATTTCCAAAATCTGCACGTCTGTTGGCGCGCAGAGAATTCCTGTTTCTCCAAAGCCATGGGAAACGTCGCTATTGTCCCCATTTCGTTGTGGTGCTCTCTCCGGCGAAAGGAAAACACTCTCGTCTTGGTATTACGGTCACGCGCCGCTTTGGCAACGCGGTCGTGAGGAACAGGATGAAACGGCTCCTCCGCGAATTCTTCCGTACGCATCGGATGCATCTCGCACCGGCTCAAGATATTCTCATTATCCCAAAAGCCGGGGCGCAGACGCTAGCATTCACTCACATCGCGGAGGAACTAGGAAAGGTATTCTCTCTTGCAGGGAATGCCTCATAAGAGACAAAATGTTCCAGTCTTCCATTGCACAGGTCTTCTCTCACTTCGGAAAAGTTGTGCTTAAAAGCATGCTTTTTCTGTATCGTATTTTTCTGTCTCCCTTGTTAGGGCCAACGTGCCGTTTCTATCCGAGCTGTTCGGTCTATGCTTCGGAAGCCATTGAAAAATACGGCGTATGTAGAGGAATAGGCTTAACAGCGCTACGATTAGCCAAATGCCATCCCCTACATCCAGGCGGCTTTGACCCAGTGCGTTAGCCAGAGAGAGTTAGTCGAACATTTATGGACAAAAGAAGCCTTTTGGCTATTGTGCTTTCCATTCTTATCCTGGTTGTCTCTCAGGAACTGATTTCGTACTTCTACCCGCCTCCACAACAACCTCATCAACCGCAACAGGCGGCTCCACCGACAACACCCCAAACTCTGGCCCCTGCCCAGACGCCTCAGCCTCCTATCGGACAGAGTTTACAAGGCTCTACAACTCAGGAATCTACGCTGCAACCGCCATCCACTGACTCTACAATGCGTGATTTGACGATCGAAAACGACGTCTACACAGCGGTTATCACGACTTTGGGGGGAAGACTGAAAAGTGTCCGCCTGAAGTACTACCCGGGAGATGCAGGGAGAAACAGTCCTCCGCGTGAGATGATCAAAGAAGGCTTCGGTGGAGAGCTGCCTCTTGCCTTTAAGTTGGAAGGAAAAGGATTCACCCTAAGTGATGAGGCTGTGCACTATCAAACGACCAGCGGAAACCTGCAAGTGCATGGAGCTGAGCAGGCAACTCTGGAACTGAAGGGAAAATTATCGAATGGCGTAGCTATTAGCAAAACTTTCGTCTTTTCCGGGCAAACTTACGGGATGACACTGATGATCAAGACGGAAGGAGCGTCAGAAGCAGTGAGTTTTGCCTCGCTTGTGTGGACTCAAGGCGCAGAACCTCATTTAACCTCTTCCTACCAACACCATGGGCCAGTCGCTCTGGTCGATCGCAAATTTATTTATGAGTCAGCAACAAGCTTGAAAAAAGAAGAAAAAGACCTTGGTCCTGGCCGCATTCGTTGGGGAGGCTATGCGGATACCTACTTTTTAGCGGCAATGATTCCCCCGGAAAATGAAACCAATCACTTGCTCCTGAGCTCAGCGCAAGGGACGACAACGGCAAAGTTAACCATCCCCTGGAAACGAGAGCCAATCACCTACACGCTGTATATTGGGCCAAAAGATTTTGAGGCCCTTAACGCAGTGGACCCCTCTCTTGATCGCGCCATTGACTTTGGCTGGTTCCATTTCATTGCCCGGCCACTTGTGTATGTCTTGCGCTACTCACATTCCCTTACCGGGAACTACGGCATCGACATCATCATTCTTACCTTTCTGGTAAAACTGGCCTTTTTCCCGCTCACGAATAAGAGCTTCCAGTCAATGGCGAAAATGCGAGAAGTCCAACCATTGCTGGAACGCCTGCGTGAGCAATACAAAGATGACCGTGAGAAGCTGAACAAGGAAATGATGGAACTGTACCGCCGCTACAAGATTAACCCCTTGGGCGGCTGTCTCCCCATGCTGGTGCAGATGCCGGTATTTATCGGCCTCTATCAAGCGCTGAGCAACGCCATCGAGTTGCGCCAGGCGCCGTTTTTTGGCTGGATCCAAGACCTCTCCCAACCAGATCGCCTTGGTTCTGTCAATCTTATCTTTATTGAACCTCCTGGCATACCTGTACTAACCTTACTGATGGGAGCTACAATGCTTGTGCAGCAAGCAATGACGCCGGCGACAGGAGATCCCACGCAGCAGAAAATGATGATGTTGATGCCGCTTATCTTTACAATCATGTTTGTGAATTTTCCCTCAGGCTTAGTCCTCTACTGGTTAGTCAACAATGTACTAAGTATCGCGCAGCAATACGCCTATCAAAAGGGATTGGTGTAACCACCGGGAGGAGAGAGGAACATAATGAATTCTGTCGAAGCAGAAGGCAGAACAATTGAGGAGGCTGTCGCCGCGGCGCTGGCGCAGCTTCAGGTCGAACGCGAGCGCGTTGAGATTGAGGTATTATCTCAGGCGACACGGGGATTCCTCGGCATCGGCGGGAAGAAGGCCCGGATTCGGGCAACTCTTCGTGTGCCGCTTTCACAGCAATTGGCGGCGGCCTCAGGCCAGACAGCAGGAAGAAAGAAAGAAACGGCGCGAACACCTGAAACAGCAGCCCCAACAGTCATTGAGGAAACAGAGGCAGCGTTTCCGTCTCGCGAACAAGGAGAAAAGGCTAGCGAAGTCCTCAAGGAAATTCTTCGTTACATGGAAGTAGATGCGACCGTAGCACTGGAACAACGAGGAAATGAATTTGTGCTTACCCTCGCAGGAAAAGATAGCGGTGCCTTGATCGGTCGGAATGGTCAAACTTTGGATGCGCTTGAGTACGTACTGAATCGTATTGTCACACGCAGCGAAGAGTCTGATGCCCATCTGACGCTTGACGCAGAGGGGTACCGGGAGCGCCGCCGGAAAAATCTGGAAAATCTTGCTCTCCGTCTGGGGGAACGCGCTAAACGCCGGAAAAAGACCATAACGCTAAGCCCTCTCAGCCCTCGCGATCGTCGCGTGATTCATCTTGCCCTGGAAGGCGATCCGTTAGTGACCACGCGCAGCATGGGCCGCGGCTACTTCCGTCGCTTGTATATTGTTCCTGAAGAAGGCGTACGGCGGGAGCGCGGGCGCGGCGGTCCACGTATGCCGGCGAATGAGTAATGCTTTTAATGTCTTAATCAGCCGTGTATGAACATGATACGATTGCGGCCATAGCGACTCCACGCGGAGAGGGTGGAGTTGCTATTATAAAAATTAGCGGCCCTAATGCAGAATCGATTGTCCGTAAAGTTTTTCTTTTTAAACACCCCCCCGCTGCGCACCCGCCCCGTTCGCATCATCTCTACTTCGGTCATGTCATCGATCCGGACAGTAACCAAATTCTTGATCAGGGGTTCCTGACCATCATGCGCGCTCCCCGGAGCCATACGGGGGAAGACGTTGCTGAAATTCACTGCCACGGCGGCAGTTTTCTCGCTCAGCGGATTTTAACCGTTGTATTGCGGCAAGGCGCTCGGGTAGCGCAAGCGGGAGAATTTACCAAGCGCGCGTTTTTGAATAGTCGTTTAGATCTTTCCCAGGCGGAGGCTGTGCTTGATCTTATCCAGGCGAAAAGCGACCAGGGAGTACGTTTGGCCTGGGAACAATTGGCCGGCCACCTCTCAGAAACATGCGCGACCTTGCGTGAACGGCTGCTGCAGCTTACTGCCTATGTAGAGGCGTATATCGATTTTCCTGATGAAGATATCCCGGAGCGTGCGCAGCATGAATTAGCGCACGATCTCACTGCACTTATCAACGATATTGCAACCCTGGCGCGTACTTTTACACAGGGAAAAGTGTATCGAGAGGGCGTACGCACGGCGATCATCGGCAAGCCAAACGTCGGGAAATCGAGCTTACTGAATCTTCTCGTCGGAGCCGAACGCGCCATTGTCACTACAGTACCGGGAACTACGCGTGACATTATCGAGGAGACCGTGCTGGTCGGAGGGATTCCTCTTGTCCTTTGGGATACAGCCGGTCTTCGCCACACTACAGATGAAGTCGAACGGATCGGCGTCGAACGCGCCCGGGCTGGCATCGCTCAAGCAGAATTGATCTTGGCTATGTTTGACTCCTCGCGTCCTCTGGACAATGAAGACGAGATTGTGCTCGACGCCATCTCCACAAGAAAAGCGATCCTCATTCTCAATAAATCTGATCTGCCGCAACTGTTGCCGGCAACAGCGCTACGGCAACGCCTGTCGGGCAATCCTCTTGTCAGGCTATCGGCTAAAACCGGAGAAGGAAGAAGCGCTTTGGAGGCTTGTGTCCAAGAGACGGTCTTCAGTGGGAACCCCCTTAATAGCGCTGACGATCAGACCATCATTTCTCATGTCAGACATCACGACGCTTTAATAAAGGCGGAGCAGCGTCTGCAAGAAGCGCTTAATGGTTTAGCAACTGGCGTCCCTATTGATCTTATTGCGGTTGATTTGCATGCAGCTCTTCATCATATTGGCGAAATTACCGGACATGTAACTTCCGAAGATATTTTAGACCAGATTTTTCGAGAATTTTGCATCGGTAAATAGGGACTACCTATGACCTACGACATCATCGTTGTTGGGGCAGGGCACGCCGGCATCGAGGCTGCGCTCGCCGCCGCGCGGATGGGCTGTAAGACGCTCATGCTGACCATGAACCTTGATCATATTGGTCAGATGTCTTGCAATCCCGCCATTGGAGGAATTGGGAAAAGCCACCTTGTACGTGAAATTGACGCCTTAGGCGGAGAAATGGCCAGGGCTATTGATGAGACCGGCATCCAATTCCGTGTGCTCAATACTCGTAAAGGACCTGCAGTTCGAGCGACGCGCGCGCAGGCGGATAAAGCCTTGTACCGGCAGCGTATGAAACGAGTAGTAGAAAGCACTCCCAACCTCACGGTGCGGCAAGGCTGTGCTGAACGGCTCATAGTGGAAGCAGGAGAAGTGCGAGCCGTCGAAACACAAATTGGTGAAGTCTTTCCAGCCAGAAAAGTCATTCTTACAACCGGAACCTTCCTCAAAGGCCTGATTCATATTGGTCTGAAAAACTATGCTGCAGGTCGCGCCGGCGACTTCTCGGCTGAGGGCCTGAGCGGAAATCTTGTGGAGTTGGGATTCCGCATTGGGCGACTGAAAACTGGCACCTGTCCGCGCCTTGATAGCCGCACGATCGACTATAGTATGCTGGAGCCGCAATACGGTGATGAACCGCCGCCGCCGCTGTCATTTGCCACTGAACGTATTATCCAGAGCCAGCTCCCCTGCTACCTGACGTACACCAACCCACAGACGCACGACATCATTCAGGCGAATCTCGCTCGCTCACCAATGTACTCTGGCGTGATACAGGGGCGGGGACCGCGCTACTGCCCGTCAATTGAAGATAAGGTCGTTCGCTTTAAGGATAAACCCCGCCATCAGATTTTCCTTGAACCAGAAGGACGCGACACGGTGGAAGTGTACCCCAACGGCCTTTCCACAAGCCTTCCTCTGGACGTGCAACTGCAAATGGTCCGTTCAATTAAAGGGCTGGAACACGCAGAAATTATGCGTCCAGGATATGCTATTGAATATGACTATGCTGACCCGACTCAACTGTTCAGTAGCCTGGAGACGAAACTCGTGTGCGGGCTCTACTTCGCCGGACAAATAAACGGAACGACCGGGTATGAAGAAGCGGCCGCTCAAGGTCTTATGGCAGGTATAAATGCGGCGCTAAGCCTCCGGGACGAAGAACCCCTCATTTTCAACCGGGATCAGGCTTACATTGGCGTCCTGATCGACGATTTGGTGACCAAAGGGGTAGGCGGCGAACCGTATCGGATGTTTACTTCACGGGCAGAACATCGCCTCTTGCTCCGAGAGGATAACGCCGATTTACGCCTGCGAGAATTTGCTTATCGTATTGGATTAGTATCCTGCGCCGAGTATCTCTGCACGGCAGAGAAAAAAGCAGCCATAGAGAACGAGAGACACAGGCAAGAGACAACTATGCTGCCCCCTACAGAGGCGTTGAATGAACAGCTCATGTCGTTTGGCAGCGCTCCAGTCAAGACTCCAGTATCAGTAGCCCAATTGCTGCGTAGGCCGGAGCTCTCCTTTGAGGCGATACAGACTATTAGTCCTTCTCCTACGCCGATTGCGCGCGACGTTGCAGCTGAAGTAGCAATTGCAATTAAATATTCCGGCTATATTCAGCGACAGGAAGATGGGGTAGAGCGATTGCGTCACCTGGAAAAGGCGCGTATCCCAGCCAATCTCGATTATGGCGCAGTGAGCGGATTGTCACGAGAAGTCAAGGAAAAGCTCGCCTCTATTCGTCCTCTTTCCTTAGGGCAAGCTGCGCGTATTCCTGGCGTTACTCCGGCCGCGTTATCTCTTTTAGCTATTCATCTGAAACGCGCCGGCGCGGCTTGAGGCAATGGCTCTCGCTCAAGCGCATATTGACCTCTTGATTGAAGGCGCTCGGCGTCTCGGCGTCATCCTCGCCGATGACGCCACTACACGACTCTCTTTGTATCTCGAAGAGCTTCTCCTCTGGTCAGCTCGCGTCAATCTTGTTTCTCAGCGTGATCCTATCCAGATCCTCAGAAAACATGTTCTTGATTCTCTGGCAGTGATTCCATTTCTCCCCAAAGCAACCACTATTCTTGATCTTGGCAGTGGAGCCGGCCTGCCCGGAGTGCCGCTGGCGTCTGTGCTGCAAGAGACTGCCATTAGTCTACTAGAAGTACGGAAGAAACGGGTAAGCTTTCTCAAAGCTGTAAAGCGAAAACTCAACCTACCAAATTTGCAGATCCTCGAAGGACGAGCGGAAGAACTCGCCAGGCAAGAGGGGCTACGCAACGCTTTTGACATAGTCATTTCGCGCGCGACCTGGAGTCTTAACGTCTTTCTTCAGTACGCGCCTCCATTCTTACACACGACAGGAATCGCGATCGCCATGAAAGGGCCATACACCACAGCAGAAGCATGGCCGGATGGGTTTACTGAGAACGAGCTTTTTCACCTGAAACAGCATTCCACTTATACCCTGCCGTTTGGTGCGGAACGTCGGCAATTGTTTCTTTTTAGCCATCAATGTTCCACGTGATACATGACGGTGAAACAGTTATCGATTGCTCTTTAATGTTCCACGTGATACATGACGGTGAAACAAGTCTGATGTAATAAAGCGCCATGGGCAATGTTGTAGACTGTTCTTCTTTCTCCACTGGATTTTTCCTCGGCTTATTAGTGGGTGAAGGTCATTTTGGCGGCGACGGCAAACAACCCCAAGTAACCTTACGCATGCATATTCGTCACGAGCCGCTTTTACGCTGGCTGCTACAGAACATACCGGCAGGAAAGCTTTACGGTCCTTACAACCATGGAGGCAGGCAATATTACCAGTGGATCGCGCGTGGAGACACTTTACGGCGCGTTGTAGTTCCTTTGCTTGACTCTTTACCGTTAGCGGAAATGGACCCCTATACCTATGAACGGTATAAAGCCATGAAGGAGCGATACAAGTTATAAAAAAACTGCAACGCTATGGCGGAGATTTTCTCATCATCTTCCGCATTTTAGGGCGCTTTTCTTCCGCAGCGTCTTATGGTAGGGAACCGGCGGTGAGCCGCGTTATTTGCATTGCTAATCGCAAGGGGGGGGTAGGAAAAACCACCACTGCTATTAATCTGGCTGCGGCGCTTGGCGTGGCTGGTCAGTCTACACTCCTTATTGATTGTGATCCCCAGGGCAACGCGACCAGCGGCATCGGCGTGAAAGTTACAGAAGAGAACCTCACTCTCTATGATGTACTGCTTGGTGAATGCGTGCTGCGAGAGGCAGTACAAAAAACCGTGATTGAAAAACTTGAAGTCGTACCGGCGAATCACGACCTCATTGGCGCAGAGGTGGAGCTCCTCAATATAGAGAATCGTGAATATCGCCTTCAGACTCTGCTCCGTCAGGAGCGAGATCAGTATCACTATGTGATTCTTGATTGCCCGCCTTCGCTGGGTTTACTGACAGTGAATGCGTTAACCGCCGCCGATAGCGTGCTCATCCCCTTGCAGTGTGAATATTACGCTCTAGAAGGTTTACGTTCTTTACTAGAAACCATCGGGCTGATCCGTGAACGTCTGCACCCGGAGTTGGCGATCGAAGGGTTGCTGCTGACCATGTTCGACCCGCGCAACAAACTCTGTCGCCAGGTAGCGGATGAAGTGCGCGCCTTCTTCCCCGAGCAGGTCTTTCACGCCGTCATTCCACGCAACGTACGGTTAAGCGAAAGTCCGAGTCATGGCCTGCCGGTTATTCTCTATGACCCCTCATGCCGCGGCGCGCAGAGCTACCTGGAGCTGGCGCAGGAAATCACAAAAAGTGACAAATTGCTCAGGAGAAATTCACAATGAGTGAATCCGCCGTCGGAGTGAAGCGCCGCGCGCTCGGCAAAGGGTTAGGCGCGTTGATCCGCGAAGCGCCGCCGCCCGCAACGGCGCCCGCCGAGCGGCGCGTTCCTATTGCCGAAATCCGTCCGAACCCGCGCCAACCGCGCCGGTTCTTCGCTGAAGAGCGCATCGCCGAGCTTGCCGACTCCATCCGCGCCCAAGGCATTTTACAACCCCTAGTCGTCCGGAAACTAGCGGACGGCTATGAGCTGATTATTGGCGAACGCCGCTTTCGCGCCGCGCAGCGCGCCGGCCTTGATCGTGTACCGGTGATTGTCAAGGACGTGAGCGACGCTGAAAGCCTGGAGATGGCGTTAGTAGAAAATATCCAGCGAGAAGAATTAACCCCGATCGAGGAAGCCCTGGCGTATCGGCAGCTCATGGAAGAATTTCACCTGACCCAGGAGGATATCGCGCACCGCGTAGGAAAAAGTCGGCCCGTGGTTTCGAACTTACTGCGCATTCTCAATCTTCCTGAAGAGATTAAGGAGGAAGTGGACCGCGGCGCTATCTCCGTCGGGCATGCGCGGGCGCTGCTCGCCCTGGACACGCCAGAGCAACAGCTGGAGCTGGCGCGCAAGATCATGCGGCAAGGGCTGTCCGTGCGTGAAACTGAAACGCTCGTGTCCCGTTCGCCTGAGCCCGATCCAGCCTCTCTGCCAGCGTGGCAAGGAGAGCGCCCCCAGAGCGTAGACGTCCATATTCACGTCACCGCGCTTGAGGAAGATCTCATGCGCGCTCTTGGCACGAAAGTACGGCTCGTCCCCAAGAAAAAAGGAGGACGTATTGAGATCGAATACTACTCGAACGAAGAGCTTGAAGGACTTGTGCGTCGCCTCAAAGGACAGTAAAAGATATATCCCTGTCTCTGGCGCACACCCGTTAAAGACGCTGGTGCTCAACTAAACCGACACGCAAGAGAGGAGAGTAGCGCGCGTGCTATCGTTTCCCAATTGGACATTTCTCTTTCAGATCGTGTTGTTCCTCTGCCTCTGGGCGTTCCTCCGTCGCTTTCTCTTCGAGCCTAATTTCGCCGTCCTCACGGAGCGTGAAGAACGCAGCGCGGGGGCCCTGAAAGAAGCGAGCAGAATAAAAGCGGAAGCAGAAGCGATGAGCGAGCAGTATAGATCGCGCCTGACCGAGGCCAGAGCTGGAGCCCTGCAGCAGGTCGACGCGATCTATCGCGACGCGGACGCCCAGGCGCAAGCGCTCATCGAGAGCGCTCGCACAGAAGCGATGATGACCCTCTCGCAGCTGCGCAGCGCGTTACAGCAAGAGACCGCCGAAGCTCGCCGCGCTCTGGAAACGCGCACGCCGGAATTTTCTCGCGATATCGCCCAAAAGCTGCTTGGGAGGTCCTTGACGTAGCTATGAGGAAACATTTAAACAAGGTGGTCGGTTTCGCCATCTCCGCAGTTGTTCTTGCCACGCCTTTTGTCGTATGGGCGGTTGAAGAAGGATCTGCAGGCCACGGAGGTCACGCAGAGGGCGGTTCACCAGGGCTCGGACTCGTTTTCTCCGTAGTCAATTTCCTGTTGTTCGTGTTTGTCCTGCGTAAGTACGCGCTTCCCGTCGTCAGGGAGAGCCTCAAACGACGGCGCGCCACGATAGAGCAAGCACTGAACGAAGGGAGAAAAGCAAAAGAGGAAGCTGAAGCGCTGCGCCGCGAATATGAGCAAAGACTTGCGGGACTTGCGGCGGAGCAGGAGCGCTTACGACAACAAGCGGTGGCGGATGCGGAGCGCGAAAAGCAAAGAATCTTGGAAGAAGCGCGAAAATTGGCGGAACGCGCTCGACTTGATGCGCAGCAGACCGCCCAGCGTGAAGTAGCGGAAGCGCGCCGCATCTTGCGGCAGGAAGTTGCTGAACAGGCCGTTCGTCTTGCCACTGAGCTGGTGCGCTCCCATATGGCGCCAAGTGATCAGAGCCGACTCGTCCAGGATCTTGTCAAAGAGGTGCGTCAGAATGCCGGGAGTAACGCGATACGCTAAGGCTCTTTTAAGTCTCGCTCAGGAACAACGCGTCGCGGAAGCTGTTGGAAGCGAATTATCGCAAGTGGCGGAGGTGTTGGCGGACCCGGCTCTGACCAAGACCCTGGCGTTGCCGAATCTCTCGCCAAAGATACGCAAAAATATTGTCGACGCGCTCGTTCAGTCGCTCTCTCCTCACCCGCTTGTAGGTAATTTTCTTCGCGTCCTGGCGGAAAATGATCGCCTCAAGGATTTCCCTATTGTTGAACGATCCTATCAGCGGTTGCTGGAACAAACGCTCGGGCGTGTGCGCGCCAGGATACGCGTAGCAGCACCGTTAAGTGATGGAGAGCTGCAGTCATTAGTTGATGCGTTCAGCCACTTGACGAAGAAGACAGTGATTCCTTCCGTTGAGGTCGATGCTGACCTCCTGGGAGGGGTGGTCGTCGAGGTTGAAGGGCGCGTCTATGACGCGAGCTTAAAGACTCAATTACAAAAGATAGGGCAAACATTAGCTCAACATCTCTAAAGCTTTCACTCCTTCGCAAGACGAACTAAAGAGCACGAGGATACGATGGAACTGCGCGCTGCTGAGATTAGCGAAATCATCAAACGACAAATTCAGGGCTATGACAAACAGATCGAGCTACGGGAAACCGGGACGGTGTTGTCCGCTGGAGACGGCATTGCTCGCATTTACGGCCTTGAGGGCGTCGCGGCAGGAGAACTATTGCTCTTTCCGCATGATATCTACGGCATTGCCCTGAATCTTGAGGAAGACAATGTTGGTGCGGCGGTCTTTGGCGAAGTGCAGGCGATTAAAGAGGGTGACGAAGTTCGAAGAACTGGACGTATCGCTGAAGTGCCAGTCGGAGAGGCTTTGCTCGGCCGCGTGGTCAACGCGCTTGGCCAGCCGATTGACGGCAAAGGCATGATCGATACGACTCATACACGTCGGATTGAGATTAAAGCGCCGGGCATCGTGCGCCGCCAGCCGGTGAAAGAGCCGCTGCAAACGGGCATCAAAGCGATCGACTCGATGATTCCCATCGGCCGTGGCCAGCGAGAACTTATTATAGGCGACCGTCAGACGGGAAAAACCGCTCTCATTATCGACACCATCATTAATCAGAAAGGCGGCGACGTTTTCTGTATCTACGTCGCTATCGGTCAGAAACAATCGACAGTCGCTCAGGTAGTGGAACGGCTAACTCGCGCTGGAGCTATGGATTACACCACCGTGGTCGTCGCGAACGCCTCGGCGGCGGCGCCATTACAGTTTATCGCCCCCTACAGCGGCTGTACGATGGGAGAGTATTTCCGCGACACCGGCAGGCATGCGCTGGTCGCCTATGATGATCTCTCAAAGCATGCTGTCGCCTACCGGCAACTCTCACTGCTGCTTCGCCGTCCGCCGGGACGTGAAGCATTCCCCGGAGACGTGTTCTATCTCCACTCGCGTCTCCTTGAACGGGCGGCGAAAATGAGCAAGGAACAAGGCGGGGGGTCGCTGACTGCGCTGCCGGTGATTGAAACCCAAGCCGGTGACGTTTCGGCCTACATTCCCACCAACGTGATCTCCATCACTGATGGACAAATCTTTTTGGAAACTGATCTGTTTTACGCCGGCGTGCGGCCTGCCGTGAACGTGGGCATCTCCGTCTCGCGCGTGGGCGGTTCTGCGCAGATTAAAGCGATGAAACAGGTCGCTGGCTCGTTGCGCCTCGATCTTGCCCAGTATCGAGAAATGGCGGCCTTCGCGCAATTCGGCTCTGATCTCGACGCAGCTACGCAACGCATGCTGAACCGCGGCACGCGTCTGGTGGAATTGCTCAAACAAGGTCAATATCAACCGCTTCCGGTCGAAAAACAAATTGTCATTATCTATGCCGGCACGAATGGATTTGTTGATCATTTGCCTGAATCCGCCCTCAAGAAATATGAAGGAGAGCTCAGCCGTTTCATCGAAAATCGACATCCGGATATTTACGAAGACATTCGCACGAAAAAAGAGCTGACAGACGACCTGAAGACCCGCCTCAACGCCGCGCTCAAGGAATTCAACGAGGGGTTTACGGCGTAGAGTGCAGTATTGTGGAAAGGATGTTGTTGACTGTACACGAGACGTTTTGATCTAGCAGCAACGTACACCCCATGGCTACTTTGAAAGCAATTCGTCGGCGCGTCGCCTCGGTGCGGAACATTCAACAGATCACCAAGGCAATGAAAATGGTGTCCGCCGCTCGCCTGCGGCGAGCCCAGGAGGCGGCGTTTGCGGCGCGGCCGTACGCGGAGAAACTCGAAGCCGTATTACACAATCTTGCCGCGCAGGGCGCAACGATTTCCCACCCGTTGCTCGAAGTCCGGGAAGAGAAACAGCTTGATCTTATTTTGCTCACCTCGGATCGCGGTCTGTGCGGCGGTTTTAATTCAAACCTTATTCGCGCGGCCGAAGCCTTCATCCGCGAGCATCCAGGGCAACAAGTCACGGTCTCCTTTGTGGGCAGAAAAGGTTTTGATTATTTCAAGCGACGCCCGGTGGAAAAAGGCGAGCAGCACATCAACCTCTTTGGCAAGTTAACGTCTGCGCTCGCGCATGAGATTGGCGTGCGTCTGAGTCAGAAATTTTTACGAGGAGAGACAGACGGCGTGTATGTGTTGTACGCGCGTTTTCGTTCCGCGATTTCACAGGTTCCAACCATAGATAAAATCTTGCCTGTCACAGCGAAGGAGAGCACTACGCCGCAAGCGGCGTTGGAGTATCTGTACGAACCAGCGCCGCAGGAGTTGGTGGCCAGTCTCCTCTCGCGGTACGTTGATATGCTGCTCTATCGCGCCATGCTGGAATCGGTCGCAAGCGAGCACGGCGCCCGTATGACCGCCATGGAAAACGCGACGAACAACGCGGTTGATATGATCAGTCGTCTGACGCTCGACATGAACCGGGCGCGCCAGGCCAGCATTACGAAAGAACTACTAGAAATTGTCTCTACCAGTGAAGCTTTGAAGGGCTAGGAGAGTCCAAAGTATGAATGTGGGAAAGATTACGCAAGTGATGGGAGCGGTCGTAGACGTTGATTTCGCAGACAGCGCGCTCCCGCCTATTTATAACGCGCTACAGGTCACCAATCCTACGATCAGTGAAAAAGAGTGGAATTTGGTTCTTGAAGTCGCGCAACATCTTGGAGAACACACCGTGCGCTGCATTGCTATGGATAGCACGGAAGGGCTCGTACGCGGCATGCCGGTGCGCGACACTGGAAACGTGATTACCGTTCCGGTGGGAGACGCTACTCTTGGACGCATCCTCAACGTCGTGGGCGAGCCGGTCGACGAAGGACCTCCCATCAACAACGTCAAGCGCTTTCCTATTCATCGTCCGGCCCCTTCGTTTGTTGATCAAGCGACTGAAGCGAAGATCTTGGAAACTGGCATCAAAGTCATCGATCTGCTTCTCCCCTACCCTCTCGGTGGAAAAATCGGTTTGTTTGGCGGCGCTGGCGTGGGCAAGACCGTTATTCTCCTGGAGCTCATTAGCAACATCGCTACCCAGCATGGTGGGTATTCCGTGTTCGGCGGCGTGGGCGAACGCACGCGCGAAGGTAATGACCTGTGGCTGGAAATGAAAGAGTCAGGCGTGATCAATAAAGCCGCCCTGGTGTACGGCCAGATGAACGAGCCGCCCGGCGCCCGCGCTCGTGTCGGCCTGTCCGCCCTGACGATCGCGGAATATTTCCGCGATGAGGAGCACAAAGACGTGCTCCTCTTTATCGACAACATTTTCCGTTTTGTGCAGGCGAACTCGGAAGTGTCCACACTGCTTGGCCGTATCCCTTCTGCTGTAGGCTACCAACCGACCCTTTCAACTGACGTCGGCGATCTGCAAGAGCGCATTACCTCCACTAAGAACGGCTCAATTACGTCAGTCCAGGCGATTTATGTGCCTGCTGATGACTTAACCGATCCGGCGCCTGCTACGACCTTTGCTCACCTCGACGCCACTACCGTGCTTTCGCGGCAGATTGCTGAGTTAGGCATTTATCCAGCAGTGGACCCGCTCGACTCCACGTCGCGCATGCTTGATCCCAATATCGTCGGAGAAGAACACTATCAGGTCGCTCGTAAAGTGCAGGAAATCTTGCAACGCTATAAAGACTTGCAGGACATCATCGCAATTTTAGGCATTGACGAGCTTTCGGAAGAAGACAAAATCATCGTTGCACGCGCACGCAAGATTCAACGCTTCCTGTCGCAACCTTTCACCGTGGCGGAGCAGTTCACCAATATTAAGGGCGAATATGTTCGCGTGAAGGACACGATCCGGAGCTTCAAAGAGTTAGTGGAAGGAAAACATGACGACCTGCCGGAGCAGGCGTTCTATATGGTGGGCACGATTGAGAACGCCATCGAAAAAGCGAAACGCTTAGCAGCGTAAAATAAAGAAGAATGATGAATGAAGAATTCAGAGTTTTCTCTTCTTCATTGTTAATTTTTCATTCGTAATTCTAGAAGTTATGGCAGACACTCTTCGCCTCCGTATTGTAACTCCAGAGCGTCTTCTCCTCGATGAGGATGTTGACGAGGTGACCGCGCCCGGCGTCGTCGGTGAATTTGGCGTACTGCCAAATCACACGACCTTTCTCTCCGCTCTGCAGCCCGGGCGTTTGATGTATAAACGCGGAGGGCAGACCCAAGTAATGGCGATTAGCGGGGGCTTCGCTGAAGTGATCAACAACGTCATGACCGTGCTAACGGATAGCGCCGAGCTGCCGGGGGAAATTAATGTTGAGCGCGCCCGCGCCGCTCTCCAGAGAGCGGAAGAGGCTCTGAAAACGCTTTCTCCAACCGACCCGGCTTTTCCTGAAGTGCAAGCGGCGTCTCAGCGCGCTCAAGCTCGTCTCGAACTCGCCAGGGGCGGCAGGCATTCATAAGTATTGCAAAAGAATAGTGAAGCCGCCTCTGGCCCTCTCCATATTGACAGGCTCATATACCTGCACCTCTCTGCCCTCTAACGTAGAGGAAGGCTGGCGCGTTTATTTTTACGCGCTGCCCCTCCCCATAACCGGCCAAACAGAACGCCAAGTAACAACACGCCAGCGCCCGCAAGAAACCATTCTAAGGCCTCCTCATTTTCTCGCGCGCTTTGCTGTGCTTGTAATTGCGCAATCATATCCGCATGTTGCATTGCTCGTTCTTCCGCCTGCTTCTTGGCGGCTTCAAGCTGACTCCGTTCCTCACGTAACGCAATTAATTCCTTTTCCTGGGTCTGGGTTTGGGTTTCCAGATCTTTGATTTTTTGCTGGGTTCGCTGCTCAATTTCCTGTAAGCGCTTCTCCGCCGGACTTTGGTCTGTCATTTGATATTTCAGCACGTAGCCTTGCGAACCATTAGGAGTCACCACGATATAGTGATTTTCTTCTTCTCCGGCGAGGGTGACTTCCTGTCCGGGCTTCAGTATGGCAATAATCTTGTTCTCTAGAGTTGGACCTGTGCGTACAAGGGCTTCACGGATATTGTCCCGTACATAAAGCGATTTTCCTAGTACGACAGCAGGGTGCCACAAGACCAGGCAGAGTACGATCACACCGGTTCGCATCATGCCGCCACCTCCTCCTCTTCCCTTAATCCAATTATCACAGATAGACGTTGCACCCATTTTTTCCTTCGCGGCAAAAACGCGTCAATCCTTGTTCCATCGTGGAACAGATGCACGTCCAAGACCTTTCTCCCATCTTCCATGGCTAAAACTCCATGGTTTTAAGATCGTGAGCAAGGCGCAGCGGGGCTGCGGTCGCCGCCTGCACCTCGCTGACGGACACATCAGGAGCGAGCTCCCGTAGCAAGAACCCTTGTTGATCAATTTGAATTAATGCGAGATTGGTTACAACCCAAGATACGCAACGGCGGGCGGTCAAAGGATAGGTGCAGGCTCGCAGCAGTTTGGACTCTCCATCTTTTGCCGTATGGAACATGATGACAATAAGATTGCGCGCGCCGGCAGCCAGATCCATAGCGCCGCCCACCGCCCCGGCGCCCATGCCCGGCGTTTTCCAATTCGCCAGATCGCCGTTCTCCGCCACTTGAAAACCTCCAAGGATCACGGTTCCGATATGGCCGCCGCGAGCCATGACAAAGGCGTCAGCGCTATGAAAGAAACTTGCGCCAGGCAACAAAGTCACAAATTGAGAACTCGCGTTGTAGAGGTCGAGATCCTCCTCGCCAGCTCGCGCCAGCGGACCATAACCTAAGACGCCATTTTCCGCATGGAGCGTGACCTGCTCCGAGATGAAGTCTGACACGAGCGTTGGCAGGCCAATGCCCAAATTGACATACTGTCCAGGTTCGAGTAGACGCGCCGCGCGTAACGCCATTAATTCGGGTGACAACCCATGCTTTCCTTCCGCTGCATTCTCTGCGACTTTGATATTTCGTCCCATGCTTTGCATGAGCGTAAAAACATGCTCTGGCGTAAGAGGCGTCTCACGCCGGACAAGGCGATGCACAAAGATCCCAGGCGTTACGATTGTTTCAGGGTCCAACATGCCGGGCTCAGCAATCTCATCGACTTCTGCAATGGTGACATTCGCCGCCGTCGCGAACGGCGGATTGAAGTTGCGCGCGGTGCCACGGTACACAAGATTGCCATGTGTATCGGCTCTATGGGCACGAATAAAGGCAAAATCAGCACGCAGGGCAGTCTCCATTATGTACTCACGGCCATTGAAGATGCGCTTTTCCTTCCCTTCTTCTACCACGGTGCCAACGCCGGTTGGCGTATAAAAAGCGGGAATTCCGGCTCCACCGGCGCGAAGTCGCTCCACCAGCGTCCCCTGGGGAACCATCTCGAATTCGACTTCGCCGCGACGAATCTGCTCGGATAGTGGAGTCACGCGATAGGAATAGCCGCCAAAGGACGCAATTAATTTCCTGATCTGCCGGTTTTCGGCCAAAATCTGCGGAGAATAAGGGCCAAACCCTGGGGAGTTGCAAATGAGCGTGAGCCCTCTCACCCCTCGATCACGCAGCGCCAGCAAGAGTTCATGTGGCCATCCCTGAAGCACCCCAAAGCCGCCAAGGAGAATACTGGCGCCGTCAGGAATATCGGCGACAGCGTCGGCGCTAGAGCAAAGAAGCTTGAGCATAGAAGCGTTTGAGAGCAAAGAGAACGTTTCCGCTGAGGTGCAACACCTGCAAGCAACGAGAGCTGCTAATTTCCATACATATTACGGCCGGCATGCAAATAGAGACTGTATTCTGTGACTCCCTGAAGTTTCTTTGGCTGGGTGCGGAATGGAGCCGAGGCGCCAGCAGCAACATTGTGAAGCGTGACGATATCCTCGGCAAGTTTGCGCCCATCATGGCCAAAGAAAGAGACCTCTACGTGTACTGAGGCCGCGGACGATGAGACGTTGTATACTTCACCAGCGACAACAATCCCGGCATCAGTTTGTTCTAGTGTTTTGTTAACAACCCGGAAGGTTTCTTCCGTGCGCAACGCCCAGAGCAGGTAGCCAGCGAAGAGCAAAGCAATACCCACCCCTAAAATCATTCGTTTTCTTCGTGTGCTTCCACGCCTTGCCATTCCCGCTGCTCCCCCGTAAGATGCCGCCAGCGATTATGCTGCGCTATTCTGCTCCATGCAATCGGGGCAGCAGGGAGGAATATCGTTGTGGCCGATCGACCATGTGATCTGTGCGTGCTTGCCCGTTATACGCAATGGTACGCAGAGTTCCATCATCCGTTCCGCTTTACGATTCTCGACTGCGATGCGTGTGACGTGCCTATTGCCGTGCTGGGCGAGCACCGAGTAGAGGTCACAGTAGAAGAAATTGCTTATATGGAAAAAGCGCTCGCCTTAGTCGCAGAGCAAAAATTCGCGGGCAAATTTCCGAAGTGGATCTTTGATCACCAGATGCGGCAAATTCCAGATCACTATCACTTCCATGTGCGCCCGTTGTTGTGGTGAGACGGACCCGAGTTGACACAGCAGATACGGGTCTCTATGAGAGGCGGCGGATGGATACCTACATGCAGGCAGTAATGTTGCTCGGCCCCAGGAAGCTCTCCTGCGAAGAACTTCCCCTTCCTCGGCCACGAGCGGACGAGGTCGTTCTCAAGATCGACGCTGCATTGACCTGCGGCACGGATCTCAAGGCGTTTTTGCGAGGGCATCCTAAATGGCCTATGCCAACGCGTTTTGGTCATGAATATGCCGGCACTATTGCAGCCCGAGGCAAAAATGTCAGAGAAGTGCGCGAAGGCGACGCTATCATGCTCGCCCCCACCGCTCCATGCGGCGTCTGTTTCTATTGCAAACGGGAACAGGAAACTTTGTGCACCTCGCTCATGGAAACCATGGTGTTGGGCGGCTACGCAGAATATGTAACGGTGCCAGATCGCGTGATCCGCACCAATATGTTTCAGAAGCCTGCGGGCATATCATTCGCCGAGGCGTCTCTCGTCGAACCGCTGTCTTGTGTTGTCCACGGACTTCAGCAGCCGAGCATCAGACTAGATGATATGGCAGTGGTCATTGGGGCTGGCGCTTTTGGCCTTCTCCACCTTGTCGTCCTTAGAGCTTTAGGCGTTGAACAAGTTTATGTGATCGCCAGGAATCCTCGTCGCGCCCAAGTGGCTCGTGAACTCGGGGCGACGGGCATTATCCCTTGCGCAGCGGAAGACGCCCGTCCGTTTGTCTTCGAATTGACTGAAGGACGAGGAGCGGATCTTGTTATCGAATGCACGGCTCAGCCGCGTGTATGGGAAGAAGCAATTCTCCTCGCCCGGCCCGGCGGCCAGGTGATCCTTTTTGGCGGCTGCCCACCGGGCACAACCGTATCGCTTGATACGTATCGCCTGCATTATGATCAAGTCCGTGTCTTTAGCCCATTTCATTTCACGCCCAAAGCAGTTCGGAGAGCCGTAGAGATGCTTACATCGAGACAAATCCCAACCCGGCATTTTATTAGCGGCTCGTATCCACTTGCCGAGCTGCCATACGCCTTTGATCTCTTGCAACAAGGCCTGGGAATCAAGTACGCCGTCATCCCTTGAGTAAAGGCGCCCTATGAAACTTGTCACTCCTACCGAAGCAATTCGCGCCATTCCGGATGGCAGTACAGTCATCTTCCCGCATGGGTGCGTGGAGCCGACGACACTCTATACTGCCTTCGAGCAAGAGGTCGACCGGTTTCACAATCTGACAATCTATTCTGGCTTGGCGTTCGGAGACTAC
Source organism: Candidatus Methylomirabilota bacterium (assembly GCA_035575235.1). Classification (GTDB taxonomy): domain Bacteria; phylum Desulfobacterota; class Binatia; order Bin18; family Bin18; genus SYOC01. Next base: position 962 of record DATLYA010000012.1, on the reverse strand, counting down.
GCCTTTTTGCGCCGTGGACTGGGAACCAACTTCCGCTACGTCACCTGGCAAGCTGCGCCTCGTATTCGTCACCTGTTCAAGGAAAAAAAAGCTGGTTTCGTGCCGATGCGATTCAGCGAAATCACCCGGCTGGTGAACAAAAATGGGCCCATAAAACCAGACGTGGTAGTGACGCAAGTGTCTCCACCGGAAGCGGACGGCACGGTCAGCCTTGGTATTTCCGTCAGTCTGTATCAGGATTTCATTGACAGCGCGCATCTGGTCATTGCCGAAGTGAACCCTAATATGCCGGTGACGGCAGGCAACAGTCGGGCGCCTGTAGAAAAAATTCACCTGGCGGTTGAATCCTCCGCTGCGCTTGGGGAATATCATACGCCGCATCAAAGCGAGCGTGACAAGCGCATTGCGGACTACGTGCTTGATCTGATCCCCGATCACGCCTGGGTGCAGCTTGGCGTTGGATCTGTGCCTGATCTCATTTTATTCCGTTTAGCGGAGAAACCGCGCATTAACCTCTACTCTGGCATGTTGTCCCAAGGACTGATTCATTTTGTTGAACACGCGCGGCACACGCCCAAAGTGGTCACGGGCGAGCTGGCGGGTGATAAAGACTTGTACGCGTTTTGCGGTCGCACTCCGCTGGTCGAGATGGCGACCTCAAGCGTGACGCACAATATTCTCTTACTCGCGAAATTGCCCCGTTTCACCTCAATCAATTCAGCAGTCGAAATTGATCTCCACGGACAGAGTAACGGAGAAACAATCGGTGAGGTGCAGATCAGTGGGGTAGGGGGCAGTCTCGACTACGTGGAAGCCGCGGCGCTTTCTGACGGGGGCGTATCGATTATTGCGCTTCCGTCTACCACCGAAGATGGCAAGCATTCCAAGATCGTCCCACGGCTAGCCGGCGGCGTGGTCACGACGCCACGGTTCTGCACGGACTACATCGTCACCGAATATGG
>DATLYA010000011.1:0-3433 GCA_035575235.1 Candidatus Methylomirabilota bacterium | reverse complement strand
GCGGGGCAGCTTGTGCGCCTGGGCAAACGCCGTAAAGCTCGCCTGCAAAATCCCTTGTAACGTGACGGCCATGAGCAGCAACCTTGGGGTGACTTCACTTTCTGTTTGTGGACGCCTCGTCCGCTATGTCCAACATGTATTGAACGACTTGCCCCTCTCTACCAATATATGGCTCCCTCTATATCTAGATGCCTTCATCTACCAGTAGATGGGTCTCTTTCTATCTATATGTGGATGGAACTTCTTTTTCTGAACCATCTACATATAGATGGGTTTCCCGCTCGCGCTCGTCTCCCTTGGTGACAATGCGCGCCATGAGCCCTAAGGTCACTACTTGCCCGTAGGGCAGTTCCCATACAACTGCTTTGGGGTTCCACTTGCCCCCCGCAGCCTTCACTTGCTGTCGCACCTCACGTTCCTGCACCGCTACCTGAATAGCCACCACGGCGTCTTCCGGCTGCCGTGACGTCGGTGGTTCCCACGCAATCTTTTCAATAATTAATTCCACAGTCTTCCACCGTTGCTTCTTCGTCTCGTCGTACCGGTATCGTACACAGACGAGTCGGTCCCCATACCGATCACGCAACTGCTTAGCACCATCTTGATCAGGATGCAATGTTAACCGTGTCTGCATAATTCCCTTCCTAAAGTGTGTACTGACTCAGAGCCGATCCGAAGGGCTGGTCACGCCTTTGCCCCCACGATTCAGCACATGGGTGTAGATCATGGTCGTGCTCACATCGTTATGACCTGGCAGTTCTTGAATGGTGCGGATGTCGTAGCCGTCCTCCAACAGATGCGTGGCAAATGAATGGCGCAGGGTATGAGGCCCCACGGGTTTAATGATGCCAACTTGTCGCGCAGCGGTGCGGACGGCGCGTTGCAATACGGCTTCATGGAGATGATGGCGTCGCGGTTCTCCAGAGCGTGGATCAACGGAAATCTGGCGGGCGGGAAACACCCACTGCCAGCCCCATTCTTTCGGCGCGTTAGGATATTTCCGGTGCAAGGCGTGGGGCAAATACACGCTGCCGAACCCTCGGGCGAGATCGTGCTGGTGCAGCGCGCGTACCTCTGCGAGATGGGCGGCCAGCGGCGCCTTGACGGCAATAGGCAACATGGTGATGCGATCTTTGTTGCCTTTGCCTTCGCGCACAGTGATCTGGTTTGCACTGAAGTCTATGTCTTTGACCCGCAACCGCAGACACTCCAACAGCCGCAGCCCGGCGCCGTACAGCAGGTGACCCATGAGCCAGTGCACGCCCTCCAACGCGTCGAGCAACGCTTTCACCTCGTGCTTTCGCAACACGACCGGGAGACGTCGTGGTTGCTTGGCGCGCACGACGTTGTCGAGCCAACCAATCTCTCGCTTCAGCACGTCACGATAGAGAAAAAGAATGGCGTTGAGCGCCTGGTTTTGCGTCGCGGCGCTGACGTGGCGCTCGACGGCGAGCGCGGTGAGAAATTCAGCAACGATAGGCTCTTTTCGGTCAGAGGAATGATGGTGTTCGAGAAAAAGGAGAAACCGCTTGACCCACTGTAGATAAGTCTCTTCGGTGCGGATGCTATAGTGGCGGAAGCGGATCGCGGCCCGGACCTGGTCAAGTAATTTCGCCTTCTGGGTCGCTAGCAAGGCATGCTCCGAAGACGCATTCTCGTGCAACCGTGAGTGGGATGAGTGAAGCGGAAGAAACCGCGCCTGGGTGCGATATTCCCCCTGACGAGCAATGCATTGCCAGCCGTGACGTTCCGTGCCGTAAATCTCATCTCCGACCTTGAGTTTTGCAAGCGCCCGCATCGAGCCGTCCGCCATGAGGACAAGTGTGTCACCACTCAGGCGCTAGACACACCCAGGCTCGCATCCTCGATACGGATTGACGCTGACGGTGAAGCCGGCGTCTGGACTGTCATTGTACGTAAGAATGGTCCGGCTCGGGTCGCGTAACAGACTTGTACGTAGGCGGGGTAGGGCGTCTGGGTCATCACCCGCAGCGCCTGCGTCTGGATCAGGATGGTACGAGAGACGCTCAAAGCGGTTTGGCGGGTTCTCTTGGGCGCCGCGGCCTTTGAGTGGAGATGGCGTGTGTTTCATATTGTATTCCGCAATCGACAATCCGCCATTGTTTCACCCTCTCCCTGGCCCTCTCCCCTCAAGGGAGAGGGGACCTATGACCGCAAGAACCCCTGCAAATGAGAAGTATTGGGAGAGGAGCGGACTCATCCAGCTGATATAGTATTTTCGCTTTTTATTCTCTAGTGGCGAGGTCAGCTTGTTCGTCCAGGTCATGCTGCTATGCTAGGGCGGCATGCGGTATTATCCCCTTTTTATTGATTTGCATACGCAATACTGTCTCGTAGTTGGCGGCGGCGCTGTGGCGGAGCGGAAGGTGGCGGCGCTGTTACAGGCCGGGGGGCGTGTGACAGTGATTAGTCCGACTCTGACGCCGCAACTGCAGGTGTGGGCGTCAGAGGGCAAAATCGTGGCGCATGGACGATCTTATCAGGCGGGGGATCTCCAGGGCTTTTCGCTAGTCTTTGCTGCGACGGATGATGCAGCGCTGCAGCAACAGATCGCCACGGAGGCGCGCGAGGCCGGCGTGTTGCTCAATGTGGTTGATCGTCCGGCTTTGTGTTCGTTTATCGTGCCTGCCATTGTCTCACGAGGCGATCTGACGCTCGCCATTTCCACGAGTGGAGCCAGTCCGGCGCTGGCGAAAAAGATTCGCCGCGACCTTGAACAACAGTTTGGACCCGAATATGCCGTGACGCTTGCTATCCTGGCCCGGGTGCGTGAAATGTTGGCAGGTGATAAAGTCTCCGCGGAGGAGCGGGAGCGTCTGTTTACTGCCTTAGCATCCTCAACTCTGCTCGACGATATACGGGAACGGCGCATCGAGCAGGTGGATGCCGTGCTGCAACAGGTAGTCGGTCCGCAGTGCACCTGTGCGGCGTTGGGCGTAACACTCTAGCATGTATGGAAATTCTGCTGCTGCAAGGAGCGATCGGATTTTATCTCTTCAGTACGGCGGCGTTTCTCTGGCCGCTCATGTCCGCGCGCACGGCGCCGCGTCTGCTTGCGCCTGTCTTGCTGTGTGTGGCGTTTCTTGCGCATGCCGGGTCTATTACCGCCCGCTCCGTCGCCGCTGGATATATTGCAGTGATTGATTCCTATGAGGCGGTGTCATTCTTCAGTTGCTTGATGGCAGGCGTGTATCTGGTGGCGCAGCTACGCGCGCCGGTGGCGATTCTCGGCGCGGTGGTGAGCCCTTTGTGTGCCGTTCTCACAACCGGCGCCTTTGTGTTCTACACGCGTGCGCGCGGTCTTCCGCCGACATTGCACAGCGCGTGGTTGCCTATCCATGTGACGCTGGCGTTCTTGGGCAATGCCGTGTTTGGCGTGGCGTTTAGTGCGAGTCTGGTGTATCTGCTGCAA
>DATLYA010000010.1:0-6087 GCA_035575235.1 Candidatus Methylomirabilota bacterium | reverse complement strand
CCTTCTCACATCATGCAGTTCGTGCATCTCCCGCTTGCCGACGAGGAGGGCGATCCCACCGAGCACGAGCACTACCGTCCCAAACAACCGCAGTGACGCAAGTGGCGTGCCGGTGAGGTCCACAAGGCGGCCTGGTCCCAGTACCAGTTCGCTCGCGAACAGCCCTCCGCCGATCACCAGCGCCACGACGCCCAGTAGTTGAGTCAGATTCACGCTGGCAGCCTCCTGGGAGACTTAAACGATTGCTACAACCATCCAAAGAACGAAAGTTGAGTCAGATTCACTCTGGCGGCCTCCCGGGAGACAACCTGAGGGGGTGCAAAGCTCATACCGCCAAGACTGGAGGAAAATCACAGGATTATGGCCAGCATGATGACCGAGCGTGGGCATTTTGGGACACAGGGACAAAAATATGTCGCCTTTTGCCCATAGGAACCCGAATTGAGCTAGAGAGCAGGAGGTGGCTCCCGCACCAGGATGGTGCGGGGGTAGCGCTGCAGAGCCGTTAACACGTCAGGAGGCAAAGCGTTACACGATCCGGTAGCGTTCGGCTAGTTTTGTCGCTTCGACGGCTCCGATGAATTCGTTAAACTCGTTCCACGTCGGCGTACGCTGCGCCCAATTGGCGATGGTCCCAGTCGCTTTCAACTCCTTCATCATGTCGCGTATCGCCTTATAGGCGACAAACAACGACTGGACAGGATAGACGGCGACTTTGAGTCCGGCGCGCGCCACCTCTTCCTGCGACGTGTCGATCACAACATTGAAGAGCGGTTTTGGCACGGCGGCCACCGCTTTGGGAATGTCCTTGAGCCGCAGGTAAGGAAGAAAGACAAGGTCGGCCCCCGCCTCCGCGTAGGCCTGTGCGCGCTCCAGCGCGTCGTCTAACGAGGTCACGCCGATGGCGTCCGAGCGCGCGATCACGACAAAGTCCGCATCGGTTCGGGCGTCGACCGCGGCTTTAACTTTATCGACGGCCTGGTCTTTGGAAAATAGTCTGTCCTTATGCCCCACAAAATGTTTCCCCGCTATGAGATCCTCGACATGCACAGCCGCTACCCCAGCCTGTTCAGCCAAGCGAATAGTGCGCTGGACGCTGAGCGGCGTGCCGCCGCCGTCGTCAATATCCGCTAGAATGGGAATCTGTACGGCGGCGGCGACACGGCGTGCGTGATCCAAGAGTTCGGTCATGGTAATCAGGGAGTGATCCGGCAGGCCGAGCGAGCTGGCCGACGCGGCAAAGCCGCCGAGATAGACGGCCTCAAATCCCTCAGCTTCCACCAAACGAGCGCTCATGACATCATGCGCGCCAGGGGCAACAAGCATACCCGGGCGCTCCAGCAACTGCCGCAGTTTCGTTGTGCTTTTCATTCGAAGTCCCTCCTCTTTGGATATTGTCACATGACAGTAGGAAAAAAGAGATAGACAAGGGTGAAACATTGCGGCCAGCCGGTCGCCTGCGCGGTCACCACTGCTTCAGCCGAAAGCGCCATAATAGCCCCCTTTGAGCGCCGCTTTCCTTCTTGCAGCAAGAGCAGCGCTGTCCTGCTATCGCTTCCGTATGTATTTCGTGATGCTTTTCCCTAATACATCCGCTAAGTAGATGTCGCCACGTGAGTCGACCCAGAGTCCGTGTCCCATGGGCGAATCCCACCGGGCAATGACCTGTCCTTGCGTGCTCATCACCGTCACGGTCGGTTTCAGGTCGCTCACATACACAATGTTCTCTGCGTCGATGTAAATATCGGTCGGCCGATGGATATCCGTCCACTGCGCAAGATAGCGCCCAGCGGCGGTGAACACTTGAATGCGATTGTTCTCGCGGTCACAGACATACACCGCACCCTGGCGGTCGACCCACAGACTATGCGGCAGATGGAACTCTCCAGGGGCCGATTTTCCCGGCGTTCCCCAGGACTCGATAAGCCTGCCCTCGCGAGAGAACCGGTGGACACGGCTGTTGCGATACCCATCGGTCACATACAGGTCGCCGGAGGGAGCCACCACCATCTCAGTCGGCTTATTGAAGGGGCCGGCCGCGCGCGGGACCAGCGCGCCATCCTCTTCGCAACCGGTATCGGAAGGTTTCCCCCGGTCTCCGAGCACCGCAAGCGGCCGCCCATCAAGCGTAAATTTCAGCGCGACGTGATCATCACGATCTGTGAGGTAGACAATATCATCCGGGCCAATGTAGATGCCGTGGGGATCTCTGATGGCCTGGCTGCCCCAGGACTGCAGAAAATTGCCGTCACGATCAAAGACAAGCACGGGCGGATCTTTGCGCTGAAACGCATACACCCGGTCCTGCGAATCAACCGCCACGGCGCTGACCGCGCCAAAGGTCCACCCGGTAGGCAACGTTCCCCAATGTTCTACGACTTCATACTCATAGCGGCCTGTGCCAACCGTGCTCATGCTTCCTCCTTTTTTCTTTAACCATGTTAGCGCCGGCGTCGGCGGGGACAGGGAGCGGCATGGTTCGCCGCCTCCCTGTCACAGGCGTCATCGAATGGCTGTAAGCGAGCTTAAATGTTGTAGAGTTTCGCGACATTGCCGCCCACGATCTTCTGGATATCCTGCTCGGCGGTTCCCTTGAACGCCTGCGCAATAATGTCGCGCGACCGGGGCCACGGTGAGTCGGTGTGCGGATAATCTGAAGACCAGATGAGATTGTCCGCCCCATAAATTTCGCGGGTGAAGCCGACATTTGTGGTTTCAAACTGGAACGTCGCCACCACATTGCGCTTCATGTATGCGCTCGGCAGCATCGGCAGCGTCAACCCTTCAAAGTGGCGCAGCCGGTCATAGGCATGGTCGAGGCGATACATGAAGTGCGGAATCCACGAAACGTCATTTTCCGCCGACACCAACTTGAGGCGGGGAAAACGCTCCAGCACGCCGCCGACGATGATGTCGGCAAAGGTCAGCTGGATTTCTTGCGGCAGCCGCATGTAGCCGTACAACACCCGGCGTGGATCGAAGCGCACGCCGCCACGACCCGTCAAAATGTGTAAGCTGAGCGGCATATTCAGGTCTTGCGCCGCCGCCCAGAACGGATCGTATTCGCGCGAACTATAGGGACGGTCTTCCGGTGGAGCGCCCCAGATCAGTGCGCCACGCAACCCCTTTCTGGCAATGCGCTCGAGTTCCGTCACTGCCGCTGGAATATCTTCGAGCGTAATGGCGCCCAGCCCGATGAGCCGTTTGGGGTCGTAGCTGCAGTATTCCGCCGCCCAGTCGTTAAACGCGCGAAAACACGCCGCGCGCAGCTCAGCATCGTCAAGGCCAAAGAGCAACATCCCCATTGAGGTATAGAGCGCTTCGGCGCTCACCCCGTCTTTGTCCTGCTCTTTGAGCCGCTCGGCGGGGTCCCAGACGCTTTTGGGCGCCGCGTCAAAGCCGCGCTTAGCATGTTCGGGCAGCTCCTCTGCGGTTTTGCCCGAACCAAAAAAGCCCGCGACCGGAATGGGCGTGATATTCTCGCAGACAAAGAATTCCCCTTCCCTGCCGTCGTGGCCCCATTTGGTGTGCGGGGCCCGGTCGCGGAACTTCGCGTCGATCCGCTCCGCCCACATATTGGGCGGTTCCACAAAGTGAGAATCCCCGGAAATAATACGATAAGACGCCATGGGCTTACCCTCCTTTGGCCCAAAACATTGCCTGTATTGTATACCTCTTCTGCAGGGAAGAAACCCAGCGGCACAAGCGTCTGCTCTGGCGTGAGGTTTACCCCACACCCTCACCCGCCCTCGCTCCGCTCGAGCGGCCCTCTCCTTGGCAGGGAGCGGGAAAGGGTGAGGGTCGCAAGTAGTTCCTCGTAGGGGCGACCCCTGTGGTCGCCCAGAGATAGGGCAGGCGCGGGGGCCTGCCCCTACCCTGCACAAGCACGTCTCGCGCCGCTACTCCATCTCTTGGTGCGCCTTGCATATAGTTGGAGCAAAATCCAACATCGCTTGGTGCTTGTCCCTTCACCTGGAGCACTCAATCAGTAATGCCGTACACGCGGGCGGCGGTGTCGTGCACGATCTTGCGCCGCTGTTCTTCGGACAGCCCACTGAACGTCTCCTGAATGAACTCTTGCGACTTAGGCCAGATGGCGGCGGTGTGCGGATAGTCCGAGGACCACATGGCATTCTCTGCCGCATAGCGATGGAGACTGTCAAGAAAGATCGGTTCGTTAATGAACGTCGCGTACACCTGCCGCTTGACGTACTCGCTCGGTTTGAGGCTGAGTTTCTTTGAGCTGACCGCGCCGATCCGCCCCTGCGCAAAGTCCATCCGCCACATAAAGTAGGGCATCCACGCCACGTCGTTCTCGGCGGAGACGATCGTCAGCTTGGGGAAGCGTTCTAACACCCCACCTAGGACAAACACGGCGATTGAGCGCTCCACTTCGTGGTGCAGCGTGGAGACTTGCAGCGCCAGGTTCCCCTTGAAGAAATCAACTCCCATTCCTCGCCGACCGGTCAAAATATGGAGCGACAACGGCATGTTGAGATCCTGCGCCGCGGCCCAGAACGGATCGTAATCCGTATGGCTGTAGGGCCGGTCATCCGGAGGTTCCGCCCAGATCATCGCCCCCCTCATGCCTTTTTTCGCGATCCGCTGCAGCTCCTGTACCCCGGCGTTAATGTCCTCCAGCGTAATCAACCCCAATGGAAGCAGGCGCTTGGGGTTGTAGCTGCAATACTCCACCGCCCAATCGTTATACGCGCGGAAACAGGCGGCGCGCAGCTCGACATCGTCAAGCCCATAGAGCGGCATGCCCATCGAGGTGTAGATCACTTCGGCTTGCACGCCGTCACGATCTTGATCTTTGATGCGCGCCGCCGGATCCCATACGCTGGCCGGGGCCGCCTCAAACCCCTTCTTCGTATGTTCCGCTAACGCCTCAGAGGGCACGCCCGCGCCAAAGAAACCCGCCACCGGGACCGGAGTGATGTTTTCACAGACAAAGAACTCGCCCTCCCTGCCGTTGAAGCCGCGCACCGTGTGCGGAGCGCGGTCGCGGAATTTTTGATCGACTCGCTCCGCCCACATCGTGGGCGGCTCCACAAAATGGGAATCCGCCGAAATAATACGAGATGCCGCCATACGACACCCTCCTTTGATGGTTGGTTAGGTTGAGAAATGAGTGAAGACACGCCCCTACGATAACATACTCACCTTAATGTTCGGGACCACAGTGTCAGCAGGCACGATGTGTCGCTGTAATTCCATTTCGCGTTCATCAAAACCGAGCGCCAGCCCGACCAGCTGCGGCAGGTGCAGGATCGGCAGGCCGATCGGCCTCTGGGCCTTCTTCGCAGCATTAGGCTGATTGCCGTCGAGGTTCAAGTGGCAGAGCGGACATGGCGTCACCAGGCAATGCGCGCCTTTGTCTTTGGCTTCGCCGGTGTGATCGCTGACCATGCGCAGGGAGTTCTCCTCATTCGCGGTGAGAATGGGAAAGCCGCAACATTTTGATTTGCCGCCAAAGTCTACGACTTCCGCGCCCAGGAGGCTGATGAGTTCTTCGAGATAAGTTTTGCGGCCAGCGAATCCCTTTGGAGCCATGAGATCCGAGGGCCGCCGCAGATAGCAGCCGTAGAACGGTGCGACTTTGAGCCCTTTCAACTGCCGTGTCAGTTTCGCTTTCAGTTTGTCAATACCATAATCTTCCATGAGCACCCACAGCAAGTGCTTCACCTCGACCGCGCCGCGATATTCCAGCCCCTCGTCCGCCAGGTACGTCCTGTTGATACGCGTGCGGTAGGCGGGATCGTTTTGCAAGCGGTGGTTTGCTTGCGTCATGACGCCCTGGCACGTGCTACAGATCGTCATGATGGTGGAGAACCCGCGCTGTTCCGCCTTAGCGAACGTGCGGGCATTGATCGGATCAGAGATGTCGCGACTGAGCACGCCGGCTCCTGTGCAGCCGACATCCGTGAGTTCCTGGAGGTCGATGCCAAGCTTGTCGGCGACCTTCACGGCGGCGGGATACAATTCTGGACAACCGCCGCGCGAAACACACCCTGGATAAAATGCATAGGTCATGAGTTTCCTCCCTCCGCTTTTTCGATGATGTGGCGAATCGCCTTCGCGCCT
>DATLYA010000009.1:0-19845 GCA_035575235.1 Candidatus Methylomirabilota bacterium | reverse complement strand
TATCGGCAATCTTGAGGACATCACGCTGCGAGCGCTACGCATTCTGAAAGAAGTCGACCTGATTGCCGCCGAAGATACGCGCCACACCAGGAAATTGTTGACGCATTACGGCGTCAACACGCCGTTGACCAGTTACTACGATCACATCGAAACAGACAAGGCGCCGGCGCTGATCGCTCAGCTGCAAGCCGGAAAGAACATTGCTCTTGTGAGCGACGCCGGAACGCCGGGCATTGCTGATCCAGGTTATCGCCTGGTGAAAGGCGCGGCAGAGGCCGGCGTTGCTGTCGTTCCCATTCCCGGTCCATCGACCATAGGGGCGTTGCTGAGCGTCGGCGGCTTACCGACCGACCGCTTTGCCTTTGAAGGATTTTTGCCGGCAAAACCCTCTCAGCGTCGCAAGACCTTGCAACAGCTCAAGCACGAAGAGCGCACCCTGATTTTTTTTGAATCGCCGCACCGCCTGCTCGATGCACTTGCGGACATCGAAGAAATTTTTGGCGACCGTCCGATCGCCATTGGCCGAGAGCTGACAAAGGTGTACGAGGAAGTAGTGCGTGGAACCGTGCGTGAAGTCCGCGCCGCCTTGCAGGAACGCGAGGTCAAAGGTGAAGTCGCACTGCTCATCGCCGGCGCAACCGAAAAGGACGAGAGTGAAGACAAACTATCTGTGATAGAGGAAATCCGTCAACTCCTCACTCAGGAGCTATCGTTGAAAGAGATCGCTCACATTATCGGTGAGCGGCGTGGGATGTCTAAACGCGAGGCCTATGCTCTCGGGGTGCAATTGAAAGAACGAGGCAAGCTATGAAATGGCCCATCACGCTGTTGCTCTTGCTCTTGACCAGCGCTGTTTCGGCGGAAGAACCGGCTGCGCCGTTTCGCATCAAGAATGTGCATCATATCTTGCTCACGGTCAAAGATTTGGAGGCGTCGATTCACTTCTATCGCGATGTCCTGGGATTAAAGGTGCACCAACGCTACACCACCTTCGCGATGTTAAACGCGGGAGCCGTCGGCGTTTACCTCAGCACCAGACCATGGCCGTTCGACAAACAAGTCGCGGAAAAGGGCGCAGGCATCTTTCCACACTTTGAAGTGGATAACATTGAGGCTTTAGCCGCAGCCCTCCGGCGGAATAAGGTGCCTTTGCTACAGGAACCGCAATCCTATTCATGGGGCAAAGAATGCTTTGCCCTCGACCCAGACGGCTATCAGTGGAGCTTTGTTGAATTATCAGCGGCGGACCAGTAGGGAGAGTGTTGCTATGGACAAAGAACGTGCGGCTTCTCTCGGACAACTTCTCGGGCCCTTGTGTAAAGCTCACCCCTGGCATGGCGTGCCGATCGGCGACGATGCTCCTCGGCGAGTGACGTCGTACATCGAGATCGTCCCAAGCGACACCGTGAAATATGAGCTTGATAAATCCACCGGCATCCTGAAAGTGGATCGCCCACAACAATATTCAAACGTCTGCCCTACCCTTTACGGCTTCATTCCGCGCACGCTGTGTGCGGTTCGCGTGGGGCAGTTCTGCAGCGAAAAGACCGGTCGCTCGGGCATCGTTGGCGATGGCGATCCTCTTGATATTTGTGTCCTGACCGAGAAGGTCATCCCCCGGGGAGACATTCTTTTGCAGGCAATTCCCATCGGCGGACTCCGCCTGATCGACCGCAATGAGGCCGATGATAAGATCATCGCGGTCATGCAGGGCGACGCCAACTACGGCTGGTGGCAAGAAATCGCGGACTGTCCCGATGCGCTCATCGCCCGGCTCAAGCATTACTTTCTCACCTATAAAGACGCTCCCGACGCCACGGATCGACGCTGCGAGATTACGCACGTCTTTGATCGACAAGAAGCGTATGAGGTAATTCAGCGTAGTCGAGAAGATTACGTGGATCACTTCGGAGATCCAGCAGAAAAGTTCTCCGCCCTGCTCAGAAAGTAAGTGCAATGCAGCATACGGAGCGCGAGAGTTCGTCGGGCGTGCTTGCGCATCATTTCTTTTCGGATAAGCGCCGCACGGCTCCTGTCTCCTTGTGGTAGCAAGCCGCGCAGCAGAGTGAGACGTGTGCTGGAGAGGCGTCTTGCAACCGTCCCGAGTAGGGGCAAAGCAGTTGACTGCAACGGTGTTGCGGTCGACAATGCTGCCCACACTCCGCAGCAAAGGGGAATTGACCATGGCTCGTTTAGGCGTTGCGTTGGGCGGCGGTCTCTCGCCAACCGAAATTGTTGACTGTGTGAAAATAGCCGAGGAACTCGGCTACGAGTCCGCCTGGGTCGTCGAAGGCCATGGCGGTGATCAATTCTCTATTCTTACTGCCTGCGCCGTGCAGACGAAGACCATCCGGCTTGGCACAGCGATCAGCAGCGTATTCGTTCGCAGCGCGCCGACCATCGCCATGGCGGCGGCGTGCGTGGATTACTTCTCCAATCAACGCTTTATTCTGGGTCTCGGCTCCAGCCATAAAGTCCAGGTCGAACCAGAACACGGCATAACCTACGCCAAGCCGGTGCAAAAGATTCGTGACACCGTGGCGATCATCCGCACTTTGCTCCGAGACGGCGTCGTTTCCTACAACGGCGAGACAACCTCCATCGAACGCTTCGATCTCTGGTTTACTCCGATTCGCCGCGAGCTCCCCATCTACATCTCCGCCGTCTTTCCACAAATGCTAGAAGTGAGCGGCGAGATCGCACAGGGTGCAATCATGGTATGGAGCAATCAAGAATCGGGACGCAAGGCCGCCGAGCATATTGCTCTCGGCGCGCGCCGGGCGGGACGTGATCCGCAAGATATTGACATTGTTTCGTTGTTATCATGCAGCATGTCGCACGATCGACGCGAGGCGTTTGACCGCATGCGTCCCGCCGCGGCGTTTTATGCCGGGTTCTTCCCCCGCTACAACCGCCTGATGGCGGAAAGCGGCTTTCCCGACGCGGCGCGAGCCATTCGAGAAGTATGGAGCAAAGGCGACCGCGAAGGGGCGGCAAAACTGGTTCCCGATGCCTTGATCCAAGCCCTCGGCGTTGCCGGAACGCCGGCCGAATGCCGCGAACGGATTGAAGCCTATCGTCAATCCGGTATTGCCTTGCCGATCCTGTTCCCGCTTGGCAGCGGGACGAACGCCAAGCAGCAGGTCATGGACACTTTGCGTGCGTGTGCGCCGTGATCGTTAGGACTCTGGGAAAAACCTTTCCCAGCGGAGCAGAGCAGACGAGCTGTCATTGCGAGGAGCCGCAGGCGACGAAGCAATCCCTGCAAAGGGCAAAGATTGTTTCGCTGCGCTCGCAATGACACCCTCCTCTCCATGCTGCTGGGTTTTTGTCCCGGAGTTCTAACGAATGACCAGCGCCTTGACAGCAATTTTGCGCGTGGCGTATTGGCTATACAGAGAGGGTTCCCTCTCCCCAGGGGGAGAGCCTGCCCTGAGTCCTTCGACTTCGCTCAGGATAAACTCCGTCGAAGGGGGCCAGGATGAGGGGAAGCAACAAGAAGGAGGCCAACATTATGAGAACCGAAATCGCCGACAAACGCTGGGCGAAAAAATATCCGCATTTAGGCACTGGCCCGGTGCCCGCAGCTCCTTGCATCTCTCCCGCATACTTTGAATTGGAACGCGAACGGGTGTTCCGTAAAGCCTGGCTCAACGTAGGCCGTGTTGAAGACCTCCCCAAACCAGGGGATTATCTCGTAAAAGATTTGCCGGTCTGCAAAACGTCAATTCTCTTGATACATGGCAAGGATGGCGTCATTCGCGGCTTCCATAATGTGTGCTCGCATCGCGGCAACAAAGTCGTGTGGACTGAGCGCGGTAGTTGCCCCGGCGCGCTCAGTTGCGGCTTCCATAGTTGGACCTTCAACACCAAAGGGGAGCTCATCTGGGTTCCCGACGAAGAGAACTTTTTCGGCCTCAAGAAAGAAGAACTCGGCCTGACGCCTGTGCATACGGATATCTGGGAAGGATTTATCTTCATCAACCTTGATCCCCAGCCGCAAGAAACGCTGCTGGAGTATCTTGGCGGAGTAAACGATCAACTTGGCGGCGGTCACTTCGATCCCTTTCAGCTCACCGTCTCCTATCAGGTGCAGGAAAACGCGAACTGGAAGATCGCACTGGATGCGCAGAACGAACTCTATCACCTGCCCTTCCAGCATCGCCTCACCATCCCCAATTTTTGCGTCAAAAAAGACAACAAATTCACCCGGCTGTTGGACATGAGTTTATATCATTACCATACCAGTTACTCATCCGAGACGCCGCCGGATTACCAAGCGCCGCCCGTGCAAGCACTGGCGTTTGGTCTGGAGGCCGCAGCGACGCCGCGTAAGTTGCCCATCAATGGCGATTTTGCGTTCTTTACGATCTTTCCTAATTTCGCCATCCTTCTCTTTAAGGGCGCCGCGCAGGATTGGTACATGACCTACAATTTCTGGCCGCAAGCAGTCGATCGCACGACGTGGGACATCAAGCTGTACTTTCCCCGGCCAGAGCATGCCGCGCATCGGTTGCAGCAGGAATACATGAAGTGCTTGATCCGCGACATCTTGCACGAAGATGCGCTCGCGCATGAGCAGATTCACTATGGATTAGCTTCTCGTGTAAAAACGCAACTGCACTTTCAAGATGACGAAGCGCAGATTCGTCACTTCCATGAAGTGCTGGACAAATTTGTCGGACCGTATGAAGGAGCGTGAGCCATGGCGCGGGCAAAGAAACTTCTTACTCCAGATAAACCCCTACCGGCGGAATTTCAGGATCTCGCGCCGTTCGTAGAATGGGCGCTCGGCACAGAAACAGAACGGATGACGAAGCGCATGACGAGCTCGATGAAGGAGATTCGCGCCTTCTACGACGCCATGCTGGCGCGCATGGATGCGATCGTGCACTATCTGAAGCAGTTTCCGGCGGATGATCTGCCGCCGGAAGCGCGGACGCTGTTCCATCTGAGTCTCTCGCTGATCGAGGTCTCTAACGCAGTCGAATTGTACAAACAGCCGAAGCTGCCGTTTGGCTTTGACCCGGCGCGGTTCGTGCCGAGAGAATGAAGAATTGAGTCATCGGGTCATTGAGTCATTGAATCATTGCTGGAAAATCGTCCATGAAATTCTCTGAAGTGATCGCGCAAACGCTGGCGTGGCTCCAGCGCGAAGGGCGCGTGTCATACCGCGCCTTGAAGCGCGAGTTTACGCTTGATGACGAGTTCCTTGAAGACGTCAAAGCTGAACTCATCGAGGTCAAACGCGTTGCTGTAGATGAAGGCGGTAAGGTGCTGGTATGGGCAGGCGCTTCGCCAGTTCCAGGTTCCGAGTTCAAAGTTCCAAGTTCCACTCAGCCTCCAAGCTCCAACCCCGAGCCCTCTGACGCATCACGCACCACGCATCACGTTTCACGAGCCGCAGGTGAGCGTCGCCAGTTGACCGTAATGTTTTGCGATCTGGTGGGCTCGACGACATTGTCTGCGCAGCTCGATCCCGAAGATCTGCGCGAGGTAGTACGGCAGTATCAACAGACCTGCGCCGACGCTATTCAACGACATGAGGGCTATATCGCGCAATATCTCGGCGATGGATTGTTGGTCTACTTTGGCTATCCCAGCGCTCATGAAGACGATGCGCGGCGGGCCGTGCGAGCAGGGTTGGAGATTATTCAGGCGTTACGTTCTCAGGTCCCCTCTCCCTTGAGGGGAGAGGGAGAGGGTGAAAAACCGGTACAATTACAAGATACCCTTCACCCTAGCCCTCTCCTGCAAGGGGAGAGGAGATTTGCGGAATCTCTCCTGCAAGGGGAGAGGAGACTACAGGTCCGCATCGGCATTCACACCGGCCTGGTGGTTATCGGCGATATCGGCGCTAGCGGACGCACAGAACAGCTCGCCCTGGGCGAGACGCCGAATGTCGCCGCGCGTATTCAAGGATTGGCCGAGCCGAATACCGTCTTGGTCAGCGCCGCCACACAGCGGCTGATAAACGAACAGTTCGAGTGTCAGCCTCTTGGCTCGCATCTGGTCAAAGGGCTCGACACTCCTATCACCATCTATCAGGTGCAGAGTGAACGGCAGAACGCCTCTCCCCTTGCAGGAAGAACTACACTGACGCCGCTGGTGGGCCGCGAACAAGAAATAGGGTTGTTGCTCGAACGCTGGGAGCAGGTGAAAGAAGGCCGAGGACAAGTTGTACTGCTCAGTGGTGAGCCCGGCATTGGCAAATCGCGCCTGGCGCACACGCTGCGAGAGCACGTGATGAGTGAAGGATCGTTATTCCTTGAAGCGCGCTGCTCGCCGTATCATCAGCACAGCGCGTTCTATCCGTTGATTGAGGTCTTACAGCACACGTTGTTGACGCGCCAGGACAGCGACAATGAGAAAGTCGCAAAGCTGGAGCGGGCCTTAGCTCTCTACAACATGCAAGAGGCCCTACCGCTCTTCACCACCCTGCTCTCGCTGCCAACGCCGCCGCAATATCCACCATTAAATGTCACCCCGCAGAAGCAGAAAGAGCGGACGTTACAAGCATTGGTGCAATTACTCATCGCGCAAGCCGAGCGACAGGCAACCGTTTCGGTGTGGGAAGACTTGCATTGGATGGACCCGTCATCACTAGAGTTCCTTTCCCTCCTCATCGAACAGCTTCCGACCGCCAGGCTGCTGCTCGTGCTAACGTTTCGCCCTGAGTTCACGTCGCCGTGGAAACCACGCTCGCATATCTCTCAACTGGTGCTCAACCGCCTGAGTCGGAAACAGGTGGAGATAATGATTGAGAACGTAGGAGTAGGCACAGCACTCTCTACGGAAATCATCGAACAGATTCGCAGTAAAACGGACGGCGTGCCATTGTTTGTGGAAGAGTTGACGAAGAGTGTAGTGGAATCTGTAGGGGCGACCGGCCGGTCGCCCCTACAAGCGCTCGCTATTCCTGCAACGTTACAAGAAGCGCTACTAGCCCGGCTGGATCGCTTGTCTGAGGCACGGCAAGTCGCGCAACTAGGAGCGACACTAGGCCGAGAGTTCTCCTACGAGCTGCTCCACGCCGTCGCGCCAGTCAGTGAGACGGACCTACAAACCGCTTTGGCCAAACTGGTGGAAGCAGAGATTCTCTATCAACGCGGCATGGGCGAGCAGACGCGCTACTTCTTCAAGCACGCGCTCATTCAAGACACCGCCTATCAATCCTTACTCAAGAGCACACGGCAACAATATCACCAGCAAATTGCTAGAGTATTGGAAGGGCAATTCCCAGATACAAGAGAAACGCAGCCTGAACTCTTGGCGCGTCATTACACTGAGGCAAATCTCATAGAGCAGGCGATTCCGTATTGGCAGCAGGCGGGCTGGCGGGCTGTTGGACGCTCGGCCAATGCAGAGGCTATCAGTCATCTTAACCAAGGGCTGGAATTGCTCAAAACTTTACCGGACACCCCAGAGAAAGCGCTGCAAGAAATTAGACTACAGCTCACTCTAGCCTCTCCGCTAATGGTGACAAAAGGGTACGCAGCTCCAGAATTAGAAAAAGTCTATGCTCGGGCGAGGGAGCTGAGCCAACAGGTTGGGGAGTCTCCTGAACTCATCGCCATACTGTATGGTTTGGCGGCATTTTATCTTGGACGGGCAGAACTACACACCACACGTCAGCTTGGAGAGCAACTCTTCTCTCTTGCTGAAAGGACCCAAGACTCACTTAATCTTCTGAGAGGCCATTTCACTATGGCGGTAGTCTTGCATAAGCGAGGAGAATTTGTCGAAGCCCGAGAGCACGCAGAACAGGGCATTGCACTCTATACCGCCTATAGGAACCAGAGTTCTGCTTGGCAGGCTCACCATTTTGGCGTGGGCTGTCTAAATTGTATAACTTGGGTCCTATGGTCGTTGGGCTATCCGGACCAAGCTCTCAGCAGGGCTCAGGAATCGCTTACCATGGCTGAACAAATAGCTCTCCCTATGACCCGAGCAGAAGCTCTCGGCTATCTTGCCCGGTTCTATCAAACTCTCGGAGAGCAACCAGCGGCAGAGGAACAAGCAAATACGATGGTAACGCTCTGCACTGAAGAGGGGTTTCCGCTCTGGCGAGCAGAGGGAACCATCGTGCAGGGGTGGGCGCTGGTCGAGCAAGGCAGAGAAGAAGGGGCTGCCCAGATACTCCAGGGCCTGGCTGACTACCGAGCGACAGGAGCAGAGTTAATACTGCCGGACAGCCTTGCTCTGTTAGCTACAGTGTATAAGAAGCGGAGCCAAGCAGAGGAAGGATTGAACGCAGTAGCCGAGGCTCTAGCTAAAGTAGAAAAAAGTGAAGGGCGTATGTGGGAAGCCGAGCTGTATCGGCTCAAGGGAGAGCTGACGCTTCAACAGTTCAACGTTCAAGGTTCAAAGTTCAAAGTTGTCGACCCCCAACCCCCAATCCCTAATCCTCGAGGGGAGATAGTGTGAGAGGCAGAAGCATGTTTCCTCAAAGCCATCGACATTGCCCGCCGGCAACAGGCCAAATCCTGGGAACTGCGCGCGTCAACGAGCCTGGCGCGTCTGTGGCAGAGCCAAGGCAAGCACGGAGAAGCTCACAAACTGTTGGCAGGGGTGTACAACTGGTTTACCGAAGGTTTCGACACGAAAGACTTGCAAGAAGCGAAGGCGCTGTTGGAAGAGCTTGTGGAGGGGTAATGTGTGGATCGCGTGTACTCAGTGAATGGAGCGCCTATTCGCCTCACGAAGGAAAGGTGGGGGCATATTGTTAGCAACAAACCGTATATGGCAGCCTACTATGAAAGAGTCCTTGACGCCGTAGAGCGTCCGACTTGGGTTCTTCAAGGATATGCTGGAGCACTCGTTGCAGTCCTTTCTCTCGCAAAGCAAGAATATCTGCATGTAATCTACCGAGAAGTGAGCCGGGCTGACGGATTCATTATTACTGCCTTCGTCGCCCGAAAGGTGAACAGAAAAGCAATCGTATGGCCAAAGAAGCATTAGCAGAAAAAAGCCTGGGACATTTGCTTAAAGCTGTCTCTCATCTAGTGCATTTGCCCAAGCATCGGATGTGGTTGGACTATGATGAAGAAGCCGATGTGCTGTACATCCATTTTTCCGCTGAGGCAAGCGCAACACATAGCGAGATGCGAGAAGATGGAGTCATTCTCGATTACCGCGGGAAGGATTTGGTCGGCGTTACCATCCTGGAAGCGTCACACCGGTGAGCCTTGGCCGCCTCTTGGCGACAGTAAGGTCTCCTATCTGCATAAAGAATTGAGAAATGAGTGAAAAAGGAGAAAAGTAATGACAGCACCAGCATCACACACCGATTCCCCCCGCAACACCTGGCGTCAGGTCACGCCGGGCCATACGGGTTGGGCGCGCACGGCGCGCGCTGGCGACCCCAATAAGTATTTCATGGTTTCGGTTGATACTCACGGCATCGAGCCTATCGATTTTCTCTCCTCGCGGATTGAGAAGCAGTACCGCGACCGTATTCCACGCATCCACGTCGACGAAGACGGCGCGCAGTGGATGATCTCTGAAGGGATGCAGCCTACGCTCGTGCAGCCGGGACGAGATGTGGTGAAATATCTCATTGAGCGAGAACTGTACGAAGAGCCGGATTTCTTTCAACCCTACACCAGTCGTATGGAGCCGGAGGATCGCCTGCGCTACCGCGCCGGCGCCGACCTGCAACAACGCGTGCGTGATGCGGATGCGGACGGGGTGGATGCGGAGATTATTTTTCCGAACAAAGGAATGCTGTGCTTCGCCACGCCAGATCCGGTTTTTCAGCAAGCCATGTTTCGCGTCTGGAACCGCTGGGCCAGAGAAACATTTGCCGATTACTGGGACCGGTTCATGCCCATGGCGCTCATCGCGCCGGGAGATCTCGCAGGCGCCATGGCCGAAGTGAAATGGGCGGCGGAACAAGGCTTCAAAGGCCTGGCGCTGCCCAATAAGCCAATCTTCGGTCCTATCAAGCCAGGAGAACTACAGTACAATGACAAGCACTTTGATCCGCTCTGGTCGTTGATCGCCGAAGTCGATCTGCCGATCACCTTTCATGTCTCCACCGGGCGCGATCCGCGCGGCGTCACCGGGCTCGGCGGCGCGGTGATCAACTATGTGTGCCATTCGATGCCAACGGTGATGGAGCCGCTGGTGAATCTCATCAGCTCCGGCGTGTTCGAGCGGCATCCGACGTTAAAAGCGGGCTCTATTGAAGGCGGCATCGGCTGGGTCCCGTGGATGCTTGAAGCAATGGACTATTCGTTCCAGGCGCATCACATGTGGGTGCGTCCAGTGATGCCCGAGTTGCCGAGTTTTTACTATCGTCGCAACTGTTTCTCTGCCTTCATGGAAGACCACGTCACGTTACCACGCGCCGAAGAGCTCGGCATTGTCGATAATCTCATGTGGTCAAACGACTACCCGCATCATGAAGGAAGCTGGCCGCATTCGGCGGAAAGCATCGAACGGCAGATGGGTTGTCTCTCGGAAACGAGCCGCGCCAAGGTGCTTGGTCTCAATGCGGCGCGGGTGTTTAAACTAAAAACGCCGGCCGACAGGCAATAACGGCAAACTCTTGAGCGGAAACATAGGAGAGCGCAACAGTGCTGACCGCGATACTCGCCTTGTTGCTGGTCGTCAGCACTGTGCTTCTGCTGTATTTGCTCTATCAGTACGTTTCCCTGAAATCCGCTGTGGAAACGCGCGTCCGGGAACAATTTGACCAATGGAGAGACCATGAACTGCAAAGTATCCGACGGCAATATGAGGAAATCGCTCAGCAAGAAGCGGATGTGCGCTTAACGCAGTGGAAGCAAGAGAGCGCCGAAACGATTCGCAAAGAGGCGATCGAGAAGAGCCGTGCGGTCACGATAGGGAAAGTCACCGAACATGTTGTTCCTTTTCTTCCTGGGTTTGAACACAACCCCAAAGACGCGCGCTTTATCGGCACGCCGATAGATTTCATCATTTTTGACGGGCTCGACGAAGGAGAAGTACGGCAGATTACTTTCGTCGAGGTGAAAACCGGCTCCTCTTCGCTCTCGCAGCGAGAACGTCAGATACGCAAAGCCGTGCAGCAACAACGTGTAGTGTGGGAAGAACTCCGCATTCCTGCGATCACCTCACAAAATCATCTCGCGGAACAACCTGCGGAAATACCCAACCTGCCCTTGCGAAAAACTTGCCCTCGTTGCGATTGGGAGAATCGAGGGCAAGCGCTCTTTTGCGGGCATTGCGGCGCGCAACTCTAATAAGACAAGGCGCGGTGCGTTCTCAATCAAACTCCAAAGATTAGCGTATCCTGTAGGGGCGATCCTTGTGATCGCCCACAGGTAAGCCGCCATTTCTAGGGCGAAGACAAGCTTCGCCCCTACAATCAGTGCGTGACGGCATCTCACGGTTTCGAGGTCCATCGCGTCTTCAAGAAAGCGGTAGATCATGACCACCCGACTCTCTGCTGGGCCTATTTCCCATCTACCGAGAACGCCAAGAGCACGTTGCCTGGCAACCCACCAAACTGGCCGTAGCCGGAGTTGGTGTAAAGCATGCCGTCGACGATCGTCGGTCCGGCGCTGTCGAAAGACCCGCCATTCGCCTTGACGCCGTTAACCGTTTGATATTCTTGCGCGGCGTTATGATCCCACAGGATTTTCCCATCTTTGGTGGAATACGCGCGCAGATGACTATCTACGGAGCCGGAAAACACTACCCCAGGAATAGCTGAAATTGCGGCGGACTGCGCCGGGCTACAGTTCTTGCGGTCGCCACAGCCTGGCGGCGGCACGGACCAGACTTTTTCCCCGTTCGCTAAGCGAAATGCGTGGATTCCTCCGCCAACTTTGGGATCGAGGACGGGTACGATTCCCCTTTCAGGATCGCTCGTGGGAGTCAGGCCAATATCCGACACCGCGACATACATCAGTTCGCTATCTGCGGCAGGTCCCCACTGAATCCCACCAGCAATGCCGCCCTTCCCGGCTCGTTGTTCCCATAGCAACTTGCCGCCGTTGTCGGGATCAAGCGCGTACACGACGCCGGATTTTTGCCCGGCAACGAGGACTCGTTTCCCATTGGAGAGTTTTTGCAGAATTGGCGAAGAGCCAAAATCCAGATCCGGTCCCTTCGCTTTCGGACAGTTAGTTTCATCTTTAGACCCGCACGCCACGTTCCAGGCGTCGTTTGGCAGGAATTGCTGCGACCAGAGGAACTTCCCAGTCTTTAAATCAAACGCCACGAACGCATCGCTGGTTTTCGTGGCTGGGTCTGCATAGTTATCCCCCGTAGTCACATAGATCCGTCCGCCTTCCGGATCAATAGTAGGCGACGACCAGATCGACGCGCCTGCCGGTCCATAGATATTGACGCCAGCCTTATTCTTGCCCCTCAGCTTAGGCTTCTCAAGGATCGTATACGTTTTCCAGATTTGTTTCCCGGTTGCTGCATCAAGCGCCACGAGATTGCCGCGGAAGGTGCAACACTCATAGCGAGCATCGGCGGCGGAGGCTTCTTCCAGCGACGTTACTGGCACATACAAACGCCCGTCATAAAACTTTGGCGAACCAGTCACCCGTGAGATCGGATGTGTATCGACTTTCGTCGACCAGATTTCCTCACCGGTTCGTGCATCCAGGGCATGCACGGTAGCGGATAAATCGCCAAAGAAGGCGGCATACCGTGGCGGGTTCGAGTTCGGCAGCCGCTCGACCGTGATTGCTGAGCGCACGCCAGTAGGGTTTTTGATCGCCCAATAGAGACAGCCAGTCTTGGCGTCGAGTGAATAAATTTGTCCTCGCAGGGCGCCGACAAACACCCGTCCACCAACAACAGTCGGCTGCGAGGCGACCGTGCCAGGCGGATACCCGAAAGCCCATTTCACCTTCAGATTCGGCACCTGCTCGGCAGTTAAACCAGCATGCTGAGCCGATTGGACACGCGTATTCGCCAGGTCTGCTCCCCAACCATTCCATTGGGGAGCGCCGTCAGACATGGCAAACTCTCCAGGCGCTTGCGGGCAGAAATTGGTGACAGTGGCTATGAGTTGTTCTTCACCAAACTGTTTCCCGGTGATGTACTCTGCAACGGCCCGGCGTTCTGCATCAGCCATACCCATCCCCAGAAACACCATCGGTCCGGTTAACAACGCATCAAGCACTTCCTCCGGACTTTTTGTCTTGAGCACCTGGAGTTGTGGCGCCCGCGCCACCTGACCGTTATGACAGCTGGCGCACTTTTCCTCATAGACCTTTGCCCCGTCGACGCCAGCGCCGGCATGGGGGGATTGCAGCGGAGCAGCCCACGCCGCCGGGAAAAAACTCGTCAACAACACCCCTGCTGATACAACCGCTGCCAGCGACCTCCGGTGACACAGCCCGCGCTGCCAATGACACATACGATTACGGTCTAACATCTAACCCTCCTTACTCTTTTTGATCCGACCGTCACGTCTTGGAGGAGACAAGCGTCTCGAGCGCCAAACCGTACCATAGAGAAAGAGATTGGGCAAAAGCGGAGAAAAACAATAGGAAGACTTCCGTGCGCCTTCCGTAAGAGCTTTCATTCCGCTAGCCATCACCTTAGAGGCGAGTCAGTCATGAAAAAAAACGAGGGAGTGAAGCGGCCCTACAAGGAGCGAATCGTTGCTATCCTCCGAGACGGTCGACGCGGGACGAGGCGGTAATGCGGGTGATTCGCCGCGACACGCCGGCGCTCGCGTTGTTAGCGCGCTGCGTCGGCCTCGCGCTAGACGAGGCGCAGCCCGTTACTACCAGCTGGTGGCCGGCCACGTGTACGAGCTGGCCGCCCTGGCCCTCGACGCCACGAGCGAGCGCGCCGTGAGTGCGCACGGTCTCGGTGTTCGCGCCGTCCGGCTGCATGCGATCAAGGCGGACATTGCGGCCAACCTGGCCGACAGCAAGTTGAGCGTAAGCGCGGTCGCCGCCCGCCAGGGCGTCACGTCGCGCTACGTCCACAAGCTGTTCGAATCCGAGGGACCGACCTATTCTGCCTGTGTCCTCGAGCAAGGGTTGGACCGCGTGCACAGGCTGCTGACCGACCCCCGGTTCGCCGGCCACTCCATCAGCACCCTGGCTTTTAGGGCTGGATTTGGCGATCTGTCATACTTGAATCGGGCCTTCCGTCGCCGTTATGGCGCTACGCCATCCGATATCAGGCGCTCCCGACAATAGCGCCGATCACGGGCGGCAGCGCGTCGGAGCGCGGCGCGTTCCCCGCAAAGACATCACCGACCCGGCAAAGATTTATGGGGCGGTTCTTCCAGTTTGTCTCCACGCAGTTCGTGAAATCCTCTGGCAAACTGTTGGCAAATAGCCTGTCTCACCTTAAGGCCGTATCCGCTAACTAGTAGGTGCGCCCTGGGTGATTCGAACACCCGGCCTACAGGTTCGTAGCCTGCCGCTCTATCCAGCTGAGCTAAGGGCGCATAAAGAAATTCAAGGGCTTACAAGATAGGTAGTGCACGCGGTCTTTTCATGTGTGCACCATAGGGGAAAATTCCCTCAATGGGACCCTTTGTGTACCATAACCTGAGGGGGAGCAGCAACTACCTCTCTCACATCCTCTTCATTGAGGTTATGGTAGCGCTGGAAGGTCGCAAAGGTCTTGTGTCCGGTGATAGCCATCATCCTCTTGTAGTCCCACCCTTCCCGAACCTTCCTCGTGATAGATAGTGGTTTCGCCTTATTCGGCGGCCGCGTCTCGGATTTACCTCGGCTTCGCTATCATCTCCTTCACCGATTTCAAGGCGTCCTCCGGCGACAATTCATTCCCTTGTCCATCGAGGTAATGAGTATCGAAGGGCGCGTCAGAATGGACAAACAGCCTGCATGCGGTTACGCAACGGAATTGATGGACGTGCCGCGATGGCATCAGCGCGAAGCCACCAGCTCGCAGGGTGAACGCTTTGCCGCCCTTCGGCTGCACCTTGCCGCGAACGCAGCAGGGGCGTCCGTGTCATTGACGCAGGGTGAACGCTTTGCCGCCCTTCGGCTGCACCTGAGCCACGCCACTTACCATCCTCAAATACTCATTCGGCGTGTGCCAATGCCACGGGACTACGCATCCCGTAACGAATCTACCGAAGAGAATGGAAGGCCCCGCCGCGGGATCGCCACTCTGCACCGCGTCTGACGCGCACGTCGGGAACCCCGGGGTGGGACCGAACTTCATTTCTCTTATATTTTGAGCGATCAGCTTGCCGGGACCTTCCTGGGCCTGCGAGACATACGGCGCCACATACAACATCGAGAACACCGCAAGCATCCTCGACATCCGCCAGATTCGGCTACTCATTACTCCACCTCTCTAAAATAGAGAGGCGTCTACAGGTATATGGGACTTGCCCTCTCTACATATAGAGAAATTCTTTCTCGCAGCCCCCTTTCCCTGTAGCCGGGCTCCCTTCATGATGATTCAGTCCCTCCGCCCCCAGGCGACCAGGGATCTAGAGGGAGCCTCTCCCTTCTTCCCCTTGGGACTGCACTCGTCGCCCGCCGCCTCGCTTCCCTGTCCCACGCGCCACGCCATCAGCATGCTCGCGCCGAATTAATACCCCGCGGCCTCATACGGCCCAAGCCCGCGCTTGTAGATTAACAACCGGCGTTCAAAGGAACACACCTCTTCGCCGCGTTGATTGAACGCGCGGGTTTTGACATGCAACAGCGCTTGATCCGGACGGGACTGTGACTCGCGCTTGCCCAGAATTTCGGATTCCGCGTAGACCGTGTCGCCCGCCCGCACGGGATTGGGAAACTGCACGTTCTTCCAGCCCAAATTGGCCACGACTTTATTGAACGTTTTTGTCGTCAACGCGGTGACAACCGTTAGAACCCAGGATTCGCCGATAAGCTGCTCTCCGCCGTAGGCTTGTTCGTTGTAGAACAGGTCGGCGTTGCGCATGGTGAGATCAGCCGAGCGCATGATATGCGCGCGGTTCTCCTCAGCGGTGAAGGTGCGTCCTGGACGGTGTTCAAAAATCTGTCCGACCTCGAAGTCTTCGAAGTTAACACCGGCGATTTCCATAAAGACGTTGTCTGCTACTTTACGATATGCATAGAACTTCGACATAGCGCTTTCTCTTCGTGCCCTACGTGGCGTGTTGCGGAATACGTTGTGCGTGGTCTGCATGACCCGTAGCGCGAATGCGTTGTCACGCAACACGCATTACGCACTACGTTCTAGTAATTTGCTTTCTCAAACGGCGACTGACCCCGCTTATAGAGCAGTAAGTCATATTCCATGGTGCAGACCATCTTGCCGTCTTGATTGAACCCTCTCGTCACGACAGTCAGTTTGCCGCAGGAGGGATCGCCAGACTCCTCGGTTTTGGTTTTAATCTCACTCTCGGCATACAAGGTGTCGCCGCCAAAGACGGGATAAGTCATAGTAAGGTCAGTCCAGCCAAGCAGACGTTTGCGTTTGGCGAAGGTTTTCCACCCTAGACCAATCATCCGTTGCAGGGTAATCGTGCTGACTACGAGCGGCTTCTTCCATTCGGTCTGCGCGGCGTAATGAGCGTCAAAATGCAGCATGGCTTGATTCAACGAATCCATAGATTCTTCTACGTTGTCCTGCTGCGAAATCGTTTGTCCTGGACGATGCTTAAACACTTGCCCTACTTCGAAATCCTCGAAGTCAAGACCGTAGCGTTCCCGGTAGCGATTCTCGCCCACCTGTACGTGCGATGGAAATGCAAACTCAGCCATATACTCCGTCTTCCTCTCGTAGCGCCTGCGATCATTGAGGGTTTTGCGACTGCCTACCCTACCAATAATTCGGTTGAGAAGGTAGAGGGCGACGAACTCGTTTTTTCTCCGGTATAATCACATCAAGAGCGCAGGAACAGTAACACTTCTGCTTGAACAGAAAGATGAGGAGCACCTCTTATGAGCACGAGCCCTCACGCAGGGAAACCAGCCGAGCAGTCCATGTTGGTCAATATCCCGCGGCTCATCACTGCCTACTACACTGAACGGCCTGACGCCGCCGTGCGGGAGCAGCGTGTCGCGTTTGGCACTTCTGGTCATCGCGGCTCCGCTTTTAAGCGCACCTTTAACGAAGCGCATATCCTTGCCATCAGTCAGGCTATTTGTGAATATCGTCGACAGCAACATATCAGCGGTCCCTTGTTTCTCGGCATGGATACGCATGCGCTTTCAGAACCAGCGTTCGTGAGCGCTCTGGAAGTGCTCGCCGCTCACGGCGTTGAGGTTATGATTGATCACGCTGGCGGCTACACGCCGACACCGGTGATTTCTCACGCTATCCTGACGTACAACCGAGGCCGCACGACGGGCCTCGCTGACGGCATTGTCATCACCCCGTCACATAATCCCCCAGAAGACGGCGGCTTTAAATATAATCCGCCGCACGGCGGCCCAGCCGATACAAGCGTGACCCGCTGGATCGAAGACCGGGCCAACGTCTTACTCGGAGAAAATCTGCGCGGCGTCCACCGCATGCCGTATGAAAAGGCCCACACGGCGGCGACCACGCATCGCTATGATTACGTCAGCGCCTATGTCAACGATCTCAACGCCGTCATTGACATGGAGGCAATCCGCGCCGCGGATCTTTCCATCGGCGTGGACCCACTGGGCGGCTCAGGCGTCGCCTACTGGGAGCCCATCGCCGCACGTTATGGATTGCAGCTCACTGTCGTAAATACAGCAGTTGATCCTACCTTCCGCTTCATGTCAGTCGATTGGGACGGCAAAATCCGTATGGATTGCTCATCGCCGTACGCCATGGCGGGTCTGATCGCTTTGCGCGACCACTTTGACATTGCCTTTGCCAATGATACGGACAATGATCGCCATGGCATTGTCACTCCGAGTGCAGGCTTGCTGAATCCGAACCATTACCTTGCCGTGGCGATTTTCTACTTGTTTCAACATCGCCCTCACTGGAAGCCAGAGGCTGCGGTAGGGAAAACTGTTGTGAGCAGCAGCATGATTGATCGAGTCGCCGCTAAACTCGGTCGGAAACTTGTCGAGACGCCGGTCGGGTTCAAATGGTTTGTTGAGGGACTGCTCAATGGCAGCTTCGGCTTCGGCGGAGAAGAAAGCGCTGGCGCCTCCTTTCTCCGCCGTGACGGTTCTGTGTGGTGTACGGACAAGGATGGCTTGATCTCGGGTTTGCTTGCCGCTGAGATCACAGCGCAGGCCGGGCGCGACCCTGGAGAATGTTATCGCGACCTCACGCGCGAGTTTGGCGCGCCGGTGTATGAGCGCATCGATGCGCCCGCGACGCCGGCGCAGAAAGCTATCTTGCAAGTCTTATCGCCGCAGCAGTTACACGCCACGGAGTTAGCAGGAGAAAAAATCCTCGCCACACTCACCACCGCTCCCGGCAACGGCGCTGCTATCGGCGGACTGAAAGTTGTGACGAAGAATGGCTGGTTCGCCGCCCGCCCCTCTGGAACGGAAGATATCTACAAAATTTATGCAGAGAGTTTCCGCGGCGAAGCACACCTCCGCCGCATCCAGGAAGAAGCGCAAGCGCTGATCAGTCGAGTGTTCGCAGATGCGGCAGTGTCGTGATTCGCCACACAGGAAGAGGCGGCTTATGTAGAAAATTGCTGCGTCGGGTGCTGAGCGGGAGCCTCACCCGCGCAGGACAGCCCGCCCCGCCTGCTGGATGCCCGCCTACGTGGGCATGACCTCATTCCCGCGAGAGCAGGAATCCAGGAAGTGCCCAAAGCCGCGGTGCGTCTCTACCGACTTTTCAGCGTCACTTGCCGCCTAGCGGTTTCCACTGCATGCCGTCTGGGGAGGTCGCTACGGCCCCATCCCCGACAGTCACAAAGAGCGATCCATTCCACACCACGCCGACTAAATCTTGCGACACGCCAGACTGCCGCTCTGCCCAGTTCACGCCATCGAGTGAAGTCGCCGCCACTCCCTCTCTCCCAACAGCAACAAAGAGAGAGTCGCTCCTCGTCACGGCGCGGAAGGGTTGCTTAGAGCTGGTCCGTCCCTCAGTCCAGGTTTGCCCATTATCAGAAGAGGCAAAAATTGCTCCTCGCTGAGCGAGGCCGCCAACCGCCACAAGAAGCGCGCCCTGCGCCGCCACACCCACCAAAAACTCTTCTGGTCCGACTTGCCGAGACCAGGTCACGCCATCAGCGGAAGAAAAAAAGACGCTGGAGAGCCCCAACCGTCCTTGATCCACATTGCCAATCGCCCAAAAGGCGGAGCCTGTCCAGGCGACGCTCGCCAGAACGCCAGTGTTGCTCGGCAACGCTGCAGTCCGATCAACCCAGGCAACGCCATCAACCGATGTCGCAATGCACCCGCGCCCACGGTCGGCGCCGACGGCAACGAACGTCGATTCGTGCGCGGCGATACGGGAGAAGACGCACGAGGAAAACGATGCCGCAACCGTCCAGCTCTTGCCATCGGGCGAAGTAAGAATGCGCTCGCCCACTGCGGCAAAAGTAGACCCGTTCCATGCTACGCCATACAGTGCACCGGCGCCATCGCCTGAGAGCCCAAGCGGACGAGCAGCTTTTCCCAGTGAGACACGCTCCCACCTTTGACCGTCGGAGGAGAGCAGCGCTTCGGTTTCCTCAAAATCCGCTTGCCCCACAGCGACGAATAACCCGTCGCCCCAGATCACATCATACAGATGGTGTTCCGCCAAAAAACGAGGATCGAGCGGACCAGTCAGATGGCCAAGCGTTTCACCCGGAACAGCATCCGCAGTCAGGATTGGCGCCCACAGACAGGCCAGGAACAGCACGAGGACTTTCATGGGTTACGACATCAGAGGCGCCTGTTCCTCCCCTCACGGCAACACCACCTGCCACACCGGCGGCGGTTGCGCTTGCTCGGCGTAGGCGGCCCATCCTCC
>DATLYA010000008.1:0-4622 GCA_035575235.1 Candidatus Methylomirabilota bacterium | reverse complement strand
CTTTTCGATTACTATCCAGAAGATGGCTCCGCCCAGGAATACTACCGTTTTCTTCTTGACGAAATTGTCTACGCGGAAGAACTGGGCTTCGACTCGGTCTGGCTCGGCGAACATCACTTTTGCAACTACCTGTGCCCGTCTCCGCAAATCTTCGCCGCCTCCGTCGCCCAGCGGACGACGAGATTACGCATCGGCACGGCGGTAGTGTTGTTGCCACTCCACGACCCGGTGCGCCTGGCTGAGGACTACGCCATGGTGGACGTGCTGAGCAACGGACGGCTCGACTTCGGCGCCAGCCGGGGCTTTCAGAAAACCAGCTATGACGGCTTTCGTCGTTCGATGAATGAAAGCCGCGAACTTTTCGCCGAAGGTATTGAAATTATCGACAAAGCCTGGACGCAGGATACGCTCGCCTACGAAGGACGTTATCGCAGCATGCCGAACCTGCCGGTGCTGCCTCGCCCGGTGCAAAAACCCCGACCGCCGATCTGGATTGGCGCCGGGACGACGCCTGAAGCATACGAGCTCGCCGCCGCCCATGGCTACAACCTCATGCTGGCGTCCGTGTTAGCCCCGATTACTCAGTTTACGCCGTTTGTCCAGCTGTATCGCGACCGACTTCGTGAAGCCGGATATGATCCCGCTCGGGTCTCGATTTCCACGGGCAATCATTGTTATGTCGGGACCTCCTCCGCGCAGGCCAAGGAAGTATGGGAAAAACACTACCTTCGCTACCTGCACTTTGTGGCCACTCTGGTTGACGCCAAAGACTATGACAACACGCCTCAGTTCAAAGCCTTTGCCAAGTTCAAACCTTTTCTCGAACATGTTGATTTTGATAAGGCTCGGAAGACCCTGGCGATCTGCGGCGACGCCGACGAATGCATTGACCGCATTGCCGAAGCGAAAGAGGCGGTCGGCAACACACACTATTGGGTGTATACCGATCTCGGCGGCCTTCCGCGCGAAGAAGTATGGGCGTCGCTCCGTCGCTTTGCGGAAAAAGTGATGCCGAAATTTCGCTAAGGTCTTACGCAAGTCACCAACCTGACAGAATAGCCGCGGGGTACGGCAGTAGCACGGGCCGTTCGGCGCCGCTCAGAGAGCGCGTCGTACTGGAAACTCGCCGTCACGCTCGGGCTGCTGAGGCTGACGAGTTGATTGCGGGCATTCCAGGTGTACGTCGTCGTGCCGCTCGGATCGGTCAACGTCGCCAAGTTGCCGTTACTGCCAAACGTGGCGCTTTTATTCCCCAGGGCGAGTTGCTGGTTGGCGGCGTCGTAGCTGACGGCGTTCAAGGCTTGCAGGACGCCGGTGCGGGCAAAGGAGCCGCCGGTGGCAATCCGTCGCCCGGCAGCGTCGTAGGTGTACGTCAGATCGCCGAGCGTGTTCCCGCCTTTGGTGTAGGTCAAGCCGGTTAAGCGTGAGGCATTATCGTAACTGTAGGCGACTACAACCCCATTGGGCAGCGTCAGACTCGTGCGCCGCCCCGCTGCATCATAGGCAAACGTCGCCGTAGACGCGCCTTGGGTAATCTGGGTGAGTCGGTTGGCGTCGTCATAGCTGTAGTTGACCGTCGGTTGTCCCGCCACCGTCATGCTGGTGCGTCGCCCGGCGAGGTCATAGGTATACGTCACCGTCCCCTGCGGCGTGGTTTCGGTAAGCAAATGATCCAGGCCGTCATAGGTGCGGGTGATCGTCCCATTGACGGAATCGACGATCTGCGTCACCCGGTCGCCGGCATCATACGTGTAGGTCACCGTCGACCATCGGCATACGTCACCTGCATGCGCCGGTTGAGGCCGTCATAGGTGATGGTAGTGGTTTGGGACTTGCGGCCGGTCCTTTGGGTCAGATTATTTTTGCTATCGTAGGTAAAGCTCTCTTGCCGGAGGAGAGGTGAGCGAGCCGGTCAAGTCAGGAGGCGCGTTCTAGATCGTCAGGACCAGACTGCCTGTCGCCGTCCCCACTGGATCTACCACGATTGTCTAGGTCCCGGTCATCGGCAGCTCGATGGGTTCCATGAAGGCGCCACTGGTCCCGCTCGTGACGGTTTTCAGCGTCGCCCCGACCGGCGTGAGAATCGACACGTTGACCGAGGATATCGTCACGCTACTAAGATTCATGCTGATGCGCTGGTCACCCGTCTCATCAAACAGCACCAGTGCAATCTTATTGGCAGTGCTCACGGTGACGGTAAGATCTGAACCAAAGGCCGCGCGGCTCGTATTCTGCACGTCGGCGGCCGTGAAGCCCATGGGTGGTACAATGAAATCATCGCTACTAACTGCCGTCCCTTGGGTGGCGCCAACACTAATTTTTCCAGACGTTGCTCCCGCAGGGACTGTGGCCATCACACTGGTTGCGCTTGCCGTCGTCACCGCTGTCTGTGTGATGTTGAAGCGCACACGGTTGTTGGCGGGAGTCAAATCAAAGTTCGTTCCATTGATCGTTACTGCCGTGCCAACGGATCCAATCGTGAGGGTAAAGCTCGTGATAGTCGGCGGCGCGCCCGGTGCGCCGACATTAATCACGGCAAAGGCGTCCGCACTCGTCGTGGACCCGTCGGGCGTGGTGACAGCGATCGGTCCTGAGGTCGCCCCACTCGGGACCGTCGTTACAATTTGGGTCGCCGTCGTTGAAGTAACCGTCGCCGCTGCGCCATTGAAGGTCACGGTGTTCTGACTCGGCGTCGTGCTGAACCCCGTGCCGTAGATGGTGACGACGGTCCCAATCGACCCGCTCTTCGGCGTGAAATTCAGGATCGAGAGGGTGGAGGAGGGTTGGCGGGCAATGGACAGAAGGTTGCCGACCGCGTCTAGGTGTAGACCGCCGGCATATCGTAGACGTACTGCGGTGCGCCGGCATAAGCACGGGCGATGACTATGCGCCCGGCGTCGTCTATGCCGCCAAGCAGCACGAACCACAGCGCCAACCCAACATGAACGAGAAAATGCGTCCAACGTCGCTTCCCGGGCGGAAAGAGCGCCGCAGCACGGCCAACCATTCGCCCGTCCCGCACCCCATGGCTTACCCCCTGGCTTGTGATCATACGGCTCATCCCCTGTGAGGCACAGGCCGCGCGCGCCAATCGCTCCCTGGTCTTAGAGGTCCTCGGCTCAGCGGCTACAGCTCTCACTGTTGGTGCTCCCACCGTGCAGCCCGCCCACCACGCTTCGGCCTTGTGGATGCGCGTACCGTACAAGCCTTATTTTCCCTAGTCAAGGTGTTGCCAGTGAAATAGGTGATAATATCATTTTTACAAATGAGAGCAGGCGAGTAGGAGTCACAGCCGTAGAGCGGTTTTCCCTCGGGGAGGATCGCCCTTCCACAGGGCCAAGAGAACAAACGAGGCGCACCTCTTTGGCGCTTTCTCCGCTTTCGCAGGGCAACGACGTGCAACTAATCGGATGCTGCAAACGACCGACCAGCGAAACAACTCCTTGGTTTCCATATGACCCAACGGCGCATTCCTCCATCCGCAACTGCCTCCCCTCGGGTTCCTTACCTGCTTCTCCTCGGCCTCGGACTTGTTGTGCTTATGATCCTTGCCCCAGATATACTCTTTGGCCTGGGAGTGGGCGTGGAGATTGTTTTGACGGTTCTCACTCTTCTCTGGCTCTTCCTCTGGATTCTTAACTGGTTCTTGCAAAGAAGCCCGCGCTATCAGCGAGCGCCTACGTGGTCAGACATCTACTGGCAGCAGCCAACTATGGACAGTTGGGCAGCATGCCATAAGGAACACGCTGATGGGCGCGACGCGGGAAGCAACACTGGCAATTGTGATGACGGAGGAAGGGACGGCGGGGCAGGGGAGATTGTTGAGGGGTAAGGGCTTATCAGGCCGGCTAGCACGCCAGATGGATCACGCTACTAAGCGCAGTCCCCCACAAAGGAATATCTTTCAGCTGCTCTCCTGGCGTCCTGAACGGATCTTGCCTGCTCCCCGCCTTTACAGTGATAGCAGAAAGTTCAGCAACAGGTGTCATTGCGAGGAGCGTGAGCGACGAAGCAATCTCCAAGGAAAACAAAGATTGCTTCGCTGCGCTCGCAATGACAGCAGCGCTTAACTTCCCGCCATTGGCCTTTACAGTAGACCCCTTTCTCCGTGTGAGCGAGGCGGATATATCTTTTTCTTCCCTGAGATTGCTGACACAGGAAAAAACCAGGAGGAAGGCAGCATGATTCACTTGAACGAAAACTATTTGAAACTCCAGGCCTCGTATCTTTTCTCGGAAATCGCCAAACGCGTCAACGCCTATCACACGCAGAATCCGGAGAAAACCATTATCCGCCTGGGGATCGGCGACGTGACGCGCGCCCTGCCGGCGGCCTGCGTGGAGGCGTTCCACAAAGCGGTGGACGAAATGGCCAACGACGCGACATTTCGCGGCTACGGTCCCGAGCAGGGCTACGCCTTTCTCCGCGAGAAGGTGGCCGAGCACGATTTCCAGTCGCGCGGCGCCGAGATCACGCCAGACGAGGTGTTCATCAGCGATGGGGCGAAGTGCGATACCGGCAATTTTCAGGAACTCTTCGCGCCTGATACGCGCATCGCCGTTCCTGATCCCGTATATCCTGTCTACGTCGACACCAATGTCATGGCGGGCCGAACCACCGGC
>DATLYA010000007.1:0-12489 GCA_035575235.1 Candidatus Methylomirabilota bacterium | reverse complement strand
GGGGCTTGACCGGCTTCGCCAAGAAATTGTAGCGCAGTTAAGTTCCTACGAACGTCCTCCTTTGCCTGGATATTTCCGTTTGCCGATTGACCGGGCATTCGTCATGAGAGGCCATGGCGTGGTCGTGACAGGCACAGCCGTCGCTGGAACGGTGCGCGAAGGCGACACGGTGCGCATCCTTCCTGGAGGGGAGGAAACCCGGGTGCGCAGTATTCAGGTCCATGGTCAACCAGTCACAGCCGCCCATTGGGGACAGCGGGTGGCGATGAATTTAGCCGGTCTGGAGAAGCGGGACCTCACTCGCGGTCATGTCGTGAGTCATCCGAAATTGACGCTCACCACCCGGCGCTTTGATGCCTTTGTAGAAATCCGACCGGGCGCGAAGCGGGACGTGGAAAACCATGAACGCGTGCGGGTGCATATCGGCACGGCGGAAGTCTTGGGCAAGATCATCATGCTCGATGGACGTGAGGCGCTCGCGCCGCGCTCGACCGCATTCTGCCAGATCGCCCTCGAAGAGCCGGTGGTCGCGCTCCGCGGCGATCGCTTTATTCTGCGCAATCAGACCGCTCAGGGAACCCTGGGCGGCGGCGAGGTGCTGCATCCGTTCGCGCAGCGGCATCGTCGCACCGAAACCGGCGTCGTCGAGCGGCTGGCGGCGTTGCGGACGACCGACCTGCTGCAAGCGTGTCGCGCGTACCTGGAGGCGCAGAGCGAGTTCGCCGCACCATTAGAAGAAATCTATCAGGGTGTGAATGCGCGGGAAGAAGAAGTGGCGGCGCTGCTCGCACAAGACCAGGAAATTCTGCCGCTGCCGGATCAACACCATCCGGAAGCGTATTCTGTTCTGGCTAAATGGCGGAAGTTGACGGAAGAGGTGCAGGGGCTGCTCGCGGCGTTTCATCACGGGTCGCCTCTGGCGCGCGGCATGGAGATGGAGTCGCTGCGGACGCAACTGTCCTTTTCTTTCTCGCCGAAAATCTTCCGCGCTGTGACGGACAAGCTTGTCGCTGAACAGGTTGCAGTGCGTGAGGAGAGCGCCTTGCGCCTCCCGTCGCACAAGGTCACCTTAAGTGAGGACGAACAAGGCGCGGCTGGGCGCGTGGAGCGCCTTCTGCTTGAAAGCGACTTGACGCCGCCAGAACTTAAGGAGCTGGAAAGCAAGGTCAGCGTACCGCGTAAAGCGTTGACCGATTTACTGAACGTGCTCGAATCGCAAGGGAAGGTCGTCAAGGTCGCCACGGAACTCTATTTCGCCAGTCCAGCGCTGGAGAAAGCCAGGACCGCGCTGCTGACTCATCTCACAACCCACGAGGACATCTCCGCAGCGGGATTTCGCGACCTCTTAGGCATTAGCCGGAAAACGGCGATTCCTTTACTGGAGTATTTCGACCGCACCGGACTGACCTTACGAGTAGGAGACGTGCGAAAACTACGAAAGAAATGAAAAAGGCAACATGTAAAACGTAAAATGAAGAGGCGCTCATTCTGATAATTTTTCAGTTTTCATTGTCCATTTAACTGAGGAGCGTATGAGTCACACAGAGCCACCACCACGCGACCAGCGGCTGGCCATCCGCTTGACGGAAAAAGTCAAAGCTGCCGGGTGAGCGGGGAAACTGGGTCCGGCGGACCTGGCGCTTGTTCTGAGCACGCTCCCGCGCGCGCAGCATCCGGATTTGCTCGTCGGCTTTGAAACGTCGGACGACGCCGGCGTCTTTCGGCTGCGTGAAGATCTGGCGATTATCAACACTGTTGACTTCTTTACGCCAGTAGTCGACGATCCCTATACGTATGGGCAGATTTCCGCGGCGAATTCACTGAGCGACGTCTACGCCATGGGCGGCGAGCCGAAA
This sequence comes from Candidatus Methylomirabilota bacterium, assembly GCA_035575235.1. GTDB lineage: Bacteria > Desulfobacterota > Binatia > Bin18 > Bin18 > SYOC01. Next base: position 10,633 of record DATLYA010000007.1, on the reverse strand, counting down.
ACCGCGATGAATATTGTCTGCTTTCCGCAAAACGGCCTCGACAAAGCGATCTTGCGGGACATTTTGCAAGGAGGCGCGGACAAAGCCGCAGAAGCCGGCGTAGTCGTCGTGGGCGGCCACTCCGTCGCCGACGATGAGATTAAATATGGCATGGCGGTGACCGGTATTATTGATCCGCGCCATATTCGACGCAACGTGGGCGTGCGGCTTGACGATGTTCTGATTCTTACGAAGCCTCTCGGTACTGGGATCCTCACCACAGCCTTGAAGCGCGGACATCTGGCGGAGGAAGAATATAAAGCGGCGGTTGCTTCAATGGCCATGCTGAACGCTACTGCGGCTGAGGTGATGCAGCGGCACACCGTCCATGCCTGCACGGACATCACTGGGTTCAGCCTGATGGGCCATAGCTGTGAGATGGCGGCGGGCAGCGGCGTAACGCTGCGCATCCGCGCGTCCGCGCTGCCAATTCTGCCGGGAGCGTTGCGCCTGGCGATGGAAGGGTACATTACCGGCGGGTGTAAACGGAACCGGACTTACCTCGCCGATAAAGTACTGGCGCGTCCGGAAGTCCCACAAGATTTGAATGAAGTGGCCTTTGACCCACAAACCTCAGGCGGGTTGCTGATCGCCGCGCCAGAAAGCGAAGCCCAAACCCTCACGCGGGAGCTGCTTGATGCCGGCGTCCTGGTTGCGGCTATTATTGGCGAGGCGACGCCGCGTCAGGAGGTCTGGGTGGAGTTGGTCTGAGCGGGCCAAACGCAATGAGCAGAGATGATCATTCCCATTCGGGAATGCCCCTGCTGAGCAGGATATGGTAGGACGGGCTTCCAGCCTGTCCACAGCGCAGGCTAGAAGCCCGCGCCACCAGAGATCGCTATTACCGCTCTTGTCCATCAAAAGGTCGCCCTTGCCGCCTTCTCAGAGTCCTGAGGTAAACGGCATTGTCCCTCACCCCTCATTAGAGCTCGCTCATCTTCCGTAAAGAATCGAGCGAGCGCGCCGATTTCCTCCCTGTGCACCACTGCTCTGCGTTTTACCCGTGTGGTGAGGCGCGCAGAGGGGATATCGACATGCAGCCGTCAGCTTCATCTTCACTTTTTCAGGCGCTCGCCTCTTTAACAGAAGAGGCTGGGCGCCTTAGCGTCCAACTGGCGCAGGCCGCGAAGAACCTTCAAGAAACAGGAGAAATTCCCAGCGAACGCTTGCTAGAGGAGACAGCGGCCTTCCGGCGGCGCTGTCTTGCCTTGTGTGAGCAGGGGCAGGCTGTTGCTCAATCGTTCGCCATTCCCTCTCCGCCATCAGCGCCAGCGCCAATTTCTCTGCATGAGCTGAAAGCGCTCGTGCAAGGCATTGCCAAAGCCGAGGAACAACGCGCGTTCTATGATGACATTCGCCACCGGGCGCTCACTGTCCTTGATCGTGTGCTGGGCCTCCGTCACCGCGAACAGCCGCAGTTTCCGCCATTAGTAGAATGCCAGGAAAGGGCTCGTGAAATGCGCCAGGCAGTGGCCGACGCGCATTGGCCCAATCTCCATCCTGCAACCGAGTCGCTCGCGAACGGCGAAGACCCGTTTTCAGACTTGCTGGCCTGGATTGAGCAACAAGATACGCTAGAAGATGATGCGTGGGCGCTGCTACAAGACACCGTCGAACAATTCTTCGGCAAACCCCTTGCCATTGCCGTTTCACGCGGGAAGCTATTCAGTGCAGCTCCCCCCCCCCTTGTGCAGCCTCTTGAGGAAGATATTCCCTCACTCGTACAAGAGCTTCCTCAAGAGGCCGACCCCGTCAGGGAGAATGGCGGACGGCAAGAGGCGCCAACTCATCTTCCTGAATTGACAATCGAAGAGAGCGAAGCCTTAATCGCTCACGCCGCAGAGGAAGAAACAGGGGAGAATGAGACAATTTTTGCCGCAGCGTTTTCTGCAGAAGAGGAAGACAAGCCGCCGGCTCCGGTTCACGATCCCTTACCGGACACCGTGCCGCTCGGCGCGCTCTATGGCTTCAGTCTAGAGGATTCCGCTCAGCACATCGCCACGATGATCGCGCAGGCCCAGGGGAACGTTCAGCATCCCACCTCTTTGCGCGATTTAATGTGGCGGTTAATCTTTGAAGATAAAGTAAGTCTGGCCTTTCACCTGGCGAGCTATTTAGATATGCGTCATCCGGAGCTCGAGCCGCGCCTGCCATCTTGGCTGTTGCGCACGCTCATTCTCGGCCGCCATATCCGGCACCCCAAGGGCGAGACAGCGCGGTTCCTGGAAACAGATTTCGCGCACTGCTCTACCGAGCTGTACCTGGACGGGCAAAGCGAATGGAACCAGGCGGTCACCTTCCTGCTGGCTGCTTCGGCCTTGCAGCCGGCGTTGCTGGCGCCCCAAACTCATGCGCCGGCCGTCCTTCATGCGTTGCGTTGGGAAGTGAACCTCCCGCGGTTTTCAACATATTGCAAAAGTATTGCGGACTACGGGGCGCAGCAGCATCCCCTCGACCCCAATTTGCTCAAGAAGGGCAAAGAGCAGGCCGCCTGGCAGGCGGAAATCGACGTGCTGAAACAGGCCGTAGAGTTATGGTGGGCGCGCGCTTCACGACTTCCCCTCACGTTCGCGCCGGCCGCAAAAGTCTGGCAACGGTGGCTTGAGCCCAAAGGAGTGATCGCCACACTCCTTTCCCCTATTCGGCACCACGACTCGAGCAAAATTGCCGCCGTGAAACGAGCCATTGACCTCTTCTCCGATGAAGCACAGTTCAAACGCGAGGTGGATCACACTGACCGCGAACTGCTGGGACGTCGTCTGGGAGGCGACATCACTGGCCGCTCGCTCGAACAGTTGCGCCTCTATACGCGCGAAGCGCTTGGGTTTGCGCGGCGCTGGGTCGAGCTGCAAGAGGTCTATGCAGGCCAGCGGCAAGGCTCAGTCCAGGAACAAGCAGAGCGTTTGCGGCAAACCATTTTGACGCTGCAAGGCGCTGTGCAAGAAGAACTGAGTCTGTTCAAGCGCCGTCACCCCTCGCCCTTGCTGCTCAGCAGCGTAGCGTGTTGCCGACGCGCCATTGATAACTTGCAGTTACTCTTCGATCCCGAAGCGCCGTTTCCAGCCGAAGAACCGCTTCCCCGTCCGTTGCTGTACGCCGATCTTCTGCGGATTCCTACGGTTTCGCTCAACGAGCAGTGGGAGGTGGAAGGCTCGGATTGGGAAGCATTAGTAAACGGCGTGCTGGAACTCGTGGCGAACGGCGCAGCGAAAAAGGCGGTGGCGTAAGTAGCCGCTTACTTCCCTCCCGTCCCGGGCAGCAACACGCCGCCGGATCGTTTGTCTGGCGGCGGCGTGAACGACGGACGCTCAAGAGGTTTTTGCCAGCGCTCCGGCGCGTGATTCTCTTTCAAGGACTCGCGCATCTTGTCGCGTTCGAGCAACGACCGTTGCGCAATTTCCGCATCATCCCGCACAATGTGCGGCGTCAAAAAAATTAATAAGTTGATTTTCGCGTCAGAGTGCTGATCCGAACGAAAGAAGTTGCCCAACACCGGAATGGTGTCGATATAGGGAACGGCGTTCCGCCGCCGCGTCGCGTTGTCCGAAATCAACCCGCCAATGACCACGGTCTGCCCGCTCTTGGCCACTACCGTTGTGCTGGCCGATCGGACAGAAGTGGTCGGGCCCACGAGATTGGGGTCGCCCACGGTCGTCGGCACGATCGCCGACACCTCTTCATAGATGTCCAGGCGCACCGTCTCACCCTCGGAAATCTGGGGAGTTAAACGGAGGGTAATCCCAACGTCTTCTCGCTGAACCGTGGCGAACAGGTTGTTCAAGTTCGCGCTGCTGGTGGCGCGACTCGCCAGAAACGGCACGTTTTGCCCCACGAGAATTTCTGCCTCTTGGTTATCGGCGGTGAGTAAGGTAGGAGCAGAAAGCACGTTAATGTCCGAACTGTTCTGTGCTGCGCGTAACAAAGCGATTTGCGCGGGAATGCGCGTGCCGTCCGGCAGCTCAATGGTTTTATTGCTTGCTGCGGCCAGAAGCAGCCCGGATAAGCTGGCGGGGTCCTTTAAAGCCTGGTTGAGATTTTGTAAATTCGTCCGGCCCAGGCCAACGCCCTCTCCGTTGATACTGAAGGCGTACTGCAGTTCGATGCCTAGCTGTCGGGCGCGTTCGACGCTCACCTCTAGAATAATCGCCTCGACATACACCTGCCGACGGCGCACGTCGAGCTTTTCAATCACGGCCCGCAGTGTGGCAAAATCCTGCGGGGAGGCGCTAATTAACAGTGAGTTGGTCGCGGGATCAGCCGTAATCTGCACTTCATGGCTGAACTCCGGCGCAGCGCCGGTCGCTCCTGGCGGAGGCGCCAGTGGGGCAGAAACGGGCGGTTGCGATTCATAGCGATCGCCCATCCCCGCATCAAAGCGATTGCCTCCTGACCGGAAGCGCTCCGAGCGGCGATACCGTCGCTCCTGGCGCGGCGCGCTGATCGACCGGCTGGCGCTGGTCTTCGCGCCAATCAATTCCGCCAGCACCGGCAACAATTCTTCCGCATTGGCGTATTTCAAGGCGTACACATGAATTTTGCTGGAACCTGGCGGCGGCGGCACGTCGAGCCGCTCCACCAGGCGGTGCACGGTTTTCAGTTCTATGGGGTTGCTCATAACGATCAAGGCGTTCGTGCGCTCATCGGGAAGGACCCGCACAGGGCGATTCGGGCTTGTGGCAGGAGGAGGGGGAGAAGTGACTGCCGCTGTGCGTATGCGCACGGTCCCGCTGACGCCGTCGCTCGCTCCTTGCTCCTTCATAATTTCTTCAATTTTCTTCGCCAGGTCCGCGGCCACGGCGTATTTCAAGGGAATGACTTCCGTCGTGCGCTCGCGCCCTTCCACGTCGAGTTCTTCAACCATCCCCAGCAAGCGGCGCACATTCGGAGCGGAATCAGTCAGAATCAGCGAATTGGTCGGGGCGTACGCCAGCACTAAGCCGTCTGCGGCCACCATGGGTTGCAGAGTCGCCGCCATATCAGCGGCTGAGACATGCCGCAAGGGGACAAGCCGGGTAATAAACTCGTCGCCCGCGGCGGCAAGCGAACCATTGTAAACAGTCGGCAACCCGGCTTGTTTTGCTTCACGGCTCGCCACGATTTTCACCACGCCGCCGCTCGGCACGGTAGTAAAGCCTTTGACTTGCAACACGGACTGAAAGATAGCGTACGCTTCCTCCGGCGTGACTTTCGTGGGTGAGATGACGGTTACTTTCCCACGGACCTTTTCGTCAACGATGAAATTTTTATTGGTGAGTTCACTGACAAACCGCGCCAGCACAGGGATGTCTACATCTTGAAAATTCATCGCCACGCGTCGCTGTCCATTGTCATCCCCGGCGCGCACCCCCTCATTCACCATCGTCTCGGGCGGCTTGCCACTCTGACGAAACCCATCCTGCGCTGCGCCGTCCTGCTCTTGCGCCGCGCCCCCTCCTGCCGGCAACATCAGCAGAACACTCGCGACTACAGGAAAAATTTTTCGGGCTGTGAGTGAACAGCTCGTAGAAGCGATGGACTGCTCGCCCCCACGGCTCCCAACCCTCGTCCGCCTATTGAATCTCATAGGAGAGCGTCACAGGTTGATGGTTACGCAGGACATCAACGCGGACTTGCGTCTGCCCTTGCAATGTCTGGAGTAAGCTAAAGGCCGTGCTCGGATCGGAAATTTCTACTCCGTTAACGCGCTGTACGATATCGCCGTTTTTCAACCCGATGCGGTCGATTAAGCTTTGCGGTTTGATGGAGAATAACCGAAATCCCTGCGCCTCCCCTTCGGACGATGTGTATGGTACGGCTCGCGCCTGCGTGAATAATTCATTCAAATTACTCATGGCGTGATCTACTTCTCGACGATCAATCTGAAAACTATCCTGCGTCACCTGCCGTACGCCATCTTGTTCTCCATTTGGCGCGGCAACCGCGGCGGTCTGTATTGGTAATGTCACAGAGGGAGTCGTAGGGAGGAGTAACGTCTCGCGTCGCCCGGAGCGGTCAATCACCACGCGGTCCCAGCGTACTTCCATGAGCGTCACTCCAGGCAGAACCTGATCACCGGCATGGTAAAGACCTTGCGTGTGGGTTCCCACATCTTCAATGATGGCGAACGTGCGCTCGTTGTCGCCAATGGCAGTGCCCCAGAGTTTGAGAGGGCTGCCGCTCCCTGCTGCGAGGGGTGTCCTTTCGACCTGCGTCGGAGCCTTAATAGCGTTGAAAATATCCCGGGTATAAACAACCGCGTAGGAAGATAACGGCGGTTTTGGCTGTGCAACGCGTCCTGATGCGCTATCATTGAATAAGATGACGGCTGGTGGCGATGTCAGCCACATCGCCACCATGCTGTTTACCGCCAGCGCGCAGCAATATGAGAGAAGCGTAAGCAAGCATAACCGCGCGCTGAAGAAGAGGAGCTGAGCCCCACCTACCACCACATCTACCTCACCTCCACCGGGCGCAGCATAAACGAAAGCGAGAGAAAATTCAAGCTTTGGGTCATATTTTCATTGATAAGTATGGAAACTGATAAGAAACTAGCAATTACGCTATATTAGCCGAAACCGAGAGGAGAAATGCGACGCACCGTAGTCCTCGCCAGGGGAAGCCCTTTCTCAAAGCTGAAATTTGCTTATATCCCCCAAGTCTCTTACCTGGTTGACGCCCTGGGCGCGGTCGGTTAAGCCCTTGATTCTATGACTGAAGAAAATGAACAGATACTGGTGCGCAAAAAGAAGCTTGCTGCGCTCAAAGAGCGCGGGGCGCCAGTCTACCCTAACGATTTCGCGCCGACCCATACGGCGGCGGCGTTATTGCAGCAGTTTGCCAACGCTACCGAGGAGGACCTTGCAGCGCTGCCAGAGCAGTTTGCGCTCGCTGGCCGCATAATGTCACTCCGTCATTTCGGGAAAGCCGCTTTTTTTCATGTGCAGGACCGTAGCGGACAGCTCCAAGTGTATGTCCGTCAAGGGGATAGCCCACAAGAGGCGGTGACGCTCCTCAAAGAGACGCTGGATGTTGGGGATATCGTTGGCGTTACTGGCGCGCTTTTTCGCACTCGCACGGGTGAATTGACGCTCAAAGCAAGCGAATTGCGCTTATTAAGCAAGGCGCTCCGTCCGCTGCCGGAAAAATGGCATGGACTTCAAGATGTCGAAGCGCGGTATCGTCAACGGTACCTGGATCTGCTTGTGAACCCCTATGTGCGTGAGACATTCCGCAAACGCGCCAAGCTCATCCAATTGATCCGCCAGTTTTTTATTGCCCGCGATTACCTGGAGGTGGAAACGCCGACGATGCAAAGCATTGCTGGCGGCGCATTGGCGCGGCCATTTGTGACGCATCACAACACGTTGGATGTTGACCTGTACCTCCGCATCGCGCCGGAACTGTTTCTTAAGCGTTTGATTGTGGGCGGCGTCGAACGTGTGTTTGAACTGGGTCGTATGTTTCGCAATGAAGGCATGTCGACCAAGCACAATCCGGAATACACCATGCTTGAGTTCTATCAGGCGTACGCGACCTATGAGCATCTCATGACCTTGACAGAGGAACTCTTCACCTTCCTCGCTCAAGAGATCAATGGCGGACTACGTCTGCACTATGGCGAATACGAGATCGATTTGACCCCGCCTTGGCGCCGTCTTGGTCTGAAGGAAGCCGTTCAGGAATATGCAGGTTTCTCAGCGGACGATATCGAGAACGACGAGGTCGTGCGAGCAAAGGCGCGAGAGTTAGGTGTTCTTCCCCACGCGTCGGCTCCTTTAGGGAAAGTCTTGGAAGCATTATTCAGCGCGATCGTTGAGCCCCATCTCATCCAGCCGACCTTCGTGGTGAGCTACCCGGTGGAGGTGTCGCCGTTGGCGCGGCGGAACGATAAAGATCCCCAGTTCGTTGATCGCTTTGAGCTCTATATTGCTGGCCGGGAGCTTGCCAATGCCTTCTCAGAACTCAACGATCCCGAAGATCAGCTGCAACGGTTTCTCGAACAATTACGCGAACGCGAGGCTGGGGATCAAGAAGCCCATGCGCTCGATGAAGATTACGTCCGCGCTCTAGAATATGGCATGCCGCCTACAGCGGGTGAGGGCATTGGCATTGACCGGCTCGTCATGTTGTTTACCAATTCCCCCTCGATCCGCGACGTCATCCTCTTTCCACAAATGCGACCAGAGAAACGCTGAACAATGCAACATGTAAAATGCAACATGTAAAATGAATCAAAGAACAAGCTTACTGCCGTTCTTCACCGCTTGTTACTTAACTTAAATGTTTTTAATTTTGCATTTTTAATTTTTCATTCCTAATTCTTCCGTGCGTTACGAACTCTTCATCAGTCTGCGCTATCTGCGCGCGAAACGACGCGAGGCGTTCATTTCCCTTATCACCGTGATCTCGACCTTTGGGGTGCTGCTCGGTGTGATGACGCTTAACATCGTCTTGTCCGTTATGACCGGGTTTGAAGAGGACCTGCGCAGCCGCATCTTGGGATTTAATCCGCATATTATCGTGACCAGCATGAGCGGCGCGTTCAACGAGTATCAACCAGCCGTTGAGACGATCCGTCAGGTTCCAGGCGTAGCGGCGGCGGCGCCGTTTATTTACAGTCAAGTCATGGTCTCGTCGCGGCAGAGCGTATCAGGCGTGTTGGTGCGCGGTTTAGAGCCGGCGCACGCCAACGCTGTCGTTGATATTGCCGATCACTTAAAGGAAGGAACGCTCAATGGGCTTGGACGCCCACAAGAAGTGACGACGCAGGACGGTAATGGAGCGCGCACCGTGACCCTCACTGGCGTCATCATCGGTCAGGCGCTCGCCCGCCAGCTCGGCGTGCTGGTCGGCGACCCTATTAATGTGGTCTCTCCGCTCAACGCCAGTCCAGGCCCGCTGGGGATGACGCCCAAGGTGAAACGATTCGTCGTCGCCGCGATTTTCGACTCCGGCATGTACAACTATGATGAAGGGTTAATGATGATGTCGCTCGCCGACGCTCAGAGTTTTTTTGGTTTGGGTGAACGCGTGACGGGCGTCGAAGTACGTGTGGCCGATGTCTATGAGGCGCAAAAAATCGCCCGCCGGATTGAGGCTGCGCTGGGGTTCCCGTATAAAGCGCGGGACTGGACTGAGATTAACCGCAATATTTTCGCCGCACTGGCGCTGGAAAAGATCGTCTATTTCATCGTGCTACTGCTCATTGTCTTGGTGGCGGCGTTCAATATTATCGCCACCCTGATTATGGTGGTGATGGAAAAACGCAAAGACATTGCCGTGCTGAAATCTATGGGCGCCACCAGTCAATCGATTGGCCGAATTTTTATCTACAAAGGCGCACTGATTGGCGTCGTCGGCACGCTGCTCGGCACCATGCTCGGCTACGGCGGCTGCTGGTTGCTTGACCGCTATCACTTCATCGATCTTCCTCCTGATGTGTTTTACACCAACACACTGCCAGTGAAGATCTATCTGAGTAATTTTCTTATGGTGGGCGTAGCCTCGATGATTATCTGTTTGCTCGCGACGATCTATCCCGCTCGCCAGGCCGCCAATTTGCCTCCGGTAGAAGTTCTGCGCTATGAATGAGGGAACGACGCATTCGCTGTTATGGAACGCCAATCGCTCTTGCCGTTTACTTCCCGGGAATGCATGGAGACGTAGTGGCTGAATTTTTGCTCGAAGCCATTGGTCTCAGCAAACAGTATGGCGAAGGGACGCAGGCCATTCATGTGCTTCGCGATCTCTACCTCGCCATTCGTCCCACCGAACGGGTTGCCATTGTCGGGGAATCAGGAGTTGGCAAGAGCACCTTGCTCCACATCTTAGGCATGCTCGACCAACCGACAGCCGGGCGTGTGCTTTTGGATGGACAGGACTTGTTTGCTCTCTCCGAGCCTGAACGCGCCGCCCTGCGTAATCGCGAGATCGGCTTCATCTTTCAGTTTCACCATCTACTACCTGATTTCACCGCCCTGGAGAACGTGGCGATGCCTGGCTTAATTGCAGGCTTGAGTTTGCCAGAAGCGCGTCAGCGCGCCCAAACCATGCTGGAACAGGTGGGGCTTGCTGATCGGCTGACGCACCGCCCAGGAGAGCTCTCAGGCGGCGAACAGCAGCGCGTCGCGGTTGCTCGTGCGTTGGTGATGAAGCCGCGTATCATTTTGGGGGACGAGCCAACAGGAAATCTTGATCCAGTCACTGGCGAAAGCGTGTTGCGTTTGCTGCTTGATTTGAATCAGCAATTAGGCGCTACTCTGGCGGTTGTCACCCATAGCGAGAAATTAGCAGCGGCTATGGATCGGACCTTGCGGCTGCAACACGGCCAGCTCAAGGACATATCCCGGTGAAGCCGCAGCCAATTTCTCGCCTGCGCGCCTTCACTTGACTGTATGCAGTGACTGCCTTTACAACCTGTAGGGATTTTGTTAGGGGGGAACACAACCTCGGCGGGGAAACGTTCCATATCTATGAAGTACACAATCTGGACGGTGAGCACGGTCTTTTTATTGCTGGCCGTTTCCGCTCAAGCTGCCGGTCCAGAGGCGGAGTCGCTCTCCTCCCCTGTGTCGGCGAGTTCGGAAAGGCCGCTCGCTGAAGTCAGAGTCGGCGG
>DATLYA010000006.1:0-4526 GCA_035575235.1 Candidatus Methylomirabilota bacterium | reverse complement strand
ATGATCTGGCCCGCGGGTTTCAAGGACAGTGTAGACCGGTATTTCTTTGAAAATTTTTTGCGTGATCTCTTGCAAACGCGTCTTACTGTCAAACAGCACGCCGCGCGATTTTTCTTCGAGATCCTCGGCAAAGTGTTGCTCCACCAGCAGCCGTGCGGGAGGAAAGCCGCCGTCGAGGTACACGGCGCCGAGCACGGCCTCATACGCTGAAGCGAGGATCGAGGGTTTCTCACGCCCGCCGCTGCGTTCCTCGCCGCCGCCGAGACGGAGCCAGCGGCCTAAGGAGAGAGTTGTTGCTTTTGTCGCCAGAACTCGGGCGTTGACGAGAGAGGCGCGCAGTTTCGAGAGATCGCCCTCCGTCGCTTCGGGAAAGCGCCGCATCAGCAAGTCGCTCATGGCAAGGCCGAGCACGGCGTCGCCGAGAAATTCCAGCTTTTCGTTGTGCATCTCGCCTGAGCGCAATTGGGATGAGCGGTGCGTCAACGCAAGAACCAGGAGATCCTGTTGCTGGAAAGTATACTGTAGAACTGCTTCGAGCTGAGATAAATCCGACATGGCGATGTTAGCGGATGAATGCCGCACGCCGCATTCCATATGCCGCGTTCTCTGCAAGGATTTCGCCCCACAGCGTCTCGCCATTGGTCCGGGTGATCTTCACCAGGACCTCTCGATTCATGAGATCGTCCCCGCCTGGCGCCTGGACACGGAGGTAGTTTCGGCTGTACCCTTTCAGGTTTCCACTGCTTTTATCTCGCGTGTGCTCAAACAAGACGGGGAGCGTTTGACCAAGGAAGCTACGGGCAAACTGCGCTTTCTTGACAGCGCCAAGTTTCCGCACGAGACGGGCGCGTTCAGCGATGACCGGTTGCGGCACTTTATCGCGAAACTTCGCGGCGGTGGTGCCGCTGCGTACGGAATACGGAAACACATGAAAATAGGTAAACGGACTCTCTTCTAAAAAGGTCAGGCTCCGGGCAAACTCGTCTTCACCTTCACCAGGGAACCCGACGATAAAGTCAGTGCCGAGCGCCGCGTGCGGCAGCAGCGTGCGCAGGCGCGTGAGCACATCGCGCGCCAGGGCCGTATCATACCGCCGCCGCATGCGTGCGAGCACCGTGTCGTCTCCCGCCTGTATAGGGATATGTAAGTGGGGGCAGAGGATTGCTGAGCGGCCCAATAGATGCATCAAATCATCGCTGATTTCATGGGGATCGATTGAGCTCACGCGCACGCGCGGCACAGGACGGCGTTCTTCAATGGCTTCAAGTAACCAGGTAAGGGTCACCGGCGGGTCGAGATCCTCACCGTAGCCGCCTAGATGGATGCCCGTGAGCACCACTTCTTGAAACCCTTGCGCCGCCAGACGATCGAGTTGTTCGAGGACAATACGGGGAGGCACACTGCGGCTTTTTCCACGCGACATCGGCACGATGCAAAACGTGCAGAACAGATCGCAGCCTTCCTGGATTTTCAAGAACGCGCGTGTTTGCCCGCTGAACGTCACCGCGCCGAGCGTAGCAATGCCGGGCGTTTCGCTACTGGCCGTTTTCCGCAGATTGCTGACGGCGATACGTTCGGCCAGTTCCGCCTTGACAGCGCGAAGCATGTCATCAAGCCGATTCAAGCCGATGACATGATCAACCTCCGGCATCTTGGCGACGGCTAGAGGGTTCACCTGCGCATAACACCCGGTCATGATCACGCGCGCTGCGGGATTCGTGCGCCTGGCGCGACGAGCCAGTTGACGGCTTTCCGCATCGGCTTGATTCGTCACCGTACAGCTATTGATAATGTACACGTCGGCGGTTTCGTTAAAGGCAACGATCACGTGCCCAACCGCCTTCAAGCGGTCTTCGATTGTGGCTGTGTCGTATTGATTGACTTTACAGCCTAAGGTTGTGAGGGCCACGCGCACCATAAGGCTACAGCGCTCCTGCAATCCACCCGCCGCCGAGCACGCGCTCTCCCTCGTAGAAGACGGCCGCCTGTCCTGGCGTCACAGCAGGCGATGCATGCTCGAACCAGACTTGCGCTTTGCCTTCGGGCTGAGGAACGACACGGGCGGGAAGGGCGGGATGCCGGTAGCGGATCTTGACCGTCATCGGCTGCTCGGTGCGTGGCGCTTCCTCGGTCCAGTTCACGCTCGTGGCGATGAAACCACGCGAATTCAGCTGGTTCTTTGGACCGATCGTGACTCTGCCGCTCCGGGCATCAATGTGCGTGACATAGCGCGGCTCAGCGAGTCCGCCAACGCCAAGCCCGCGGCGCTGGCCCACCGTAAACCGATGAATACCGTCGTGCACGCCAAGCACGTTGCCCTCTTGGTCAACGATCTCGCCAGTTTTGACCTGCTCCGGCGAGAGTCGTCGTTCGATGAAACGGGCATAGTCGCCGTCTGGAATGAAACAGATATCCTGGCTTTCCGGCTTCTCCGCCACGCGCAACCCGAGCGTGCGCGCCTTTTCCCTGACCTCATCTTTCGTCATGCGACCAACGGGAAACAGCGTGCGTGCGAGCTGAGCCTGGTTGAGAGTAAACAGGAAATATGACTGATCCTTGCGGGGGTCGGCACCGCGAAGAAGCCGGTAGCGGTCGGTCTGCGCATCGTACTCGATTCGCGCGTAATGACCGGTGGCGACGAAATCCGCATCGAGTTCCCGGGCACGTTGCCACAGCAAATCGAACTTGAGGTCACGGTTGCAGAGCAGGCAGGGATTTGGCGTGCGTCCGCGCAGATATTCACTTGTAAACACATCGATCACACGGTGACGGAAGGCGTTCTTGAGATTAAGAACATAGTAAGGAATACCAAGGTGCTCCGCCACGCGACGTGCGTCCTGAAAATCATCGATCGAGCAACAGCCTCCGTCTCGGCTTTCCGCATTCCCTGCCAGCAGCATAGAAATGGCGATGACTTCGTAGCCGGCCTCGACCAGCAACGCCGTGGCGACCGCGCTGTCGACGCCGCCGCTGAGCGCCGCGAGGACACGCTTCCTCCGAGCTTCGCTCAGAGAATGAGGAATGAGGAATGAGGAATGAGGAATGGAGGACATAGCAAATTGCGTTTTTTGACTTGACGACTTGATGACTACCTCGTTTACCACGATGATTGTAAGGAGTCAGTGCGAGGCGCAACGCGACGAAGCAATCTCACTAACTTGATATCCCCTCACAGAGAGTGCCTCGCTCCGCTCGCAATGACAATCCTTCCTCTTCTGCGGCGTGATAGTATACTACCGTGCTGCGGCGCGCACCCGCTCGACTATACCTGGAAGCACAGCCAGGACTCGCTCAATCTCTTGACTTGTCGTGTACTTCCCTACGCTGAAACGCAGAGCGCTTTTTGCCGCCGCTTCATCGCGGCCGAGCGCGAGCAATACGTGTGACGGCTCAATTGAACCAGCCGCACAGGCGGACCCCATGGAAACCGCAATCCCGGCCAGATCGAGTCCCATGGTCAATCCTTCTCCTGCCGCTCCGGCAAACCAGACATTCAGCGTGTTCGCGAGTCGGCGCCGCGTAGAGCCGTTAAGCGCCACATCGGCGACGGTCGCCTGAATGCCTTCCCATAACTGCTGTGTCAGTCGTAGACAATGCGCCGTCGTGCTCTCCAGTTCCTGCGCCGCCAATGTCGCTGCAACACCAAACCCCACAGCGGCCGCTACATTCTCCGTGCCTGGCCGTCTTTCGCGCTCTTGCGCTCCACCAACGAGCAAAGGGGCCAGTGTGACGCCTTTCCGCACATAGAGCGCGCCAATACCCTTGGGCCCGTATATTTTATGAGCGGATAGTGAGAGAAGATCAACCCCAAGCTGATTCACATCAAGCGGCAATTTTCCCGCTGCTTGCACAGCATCGACGTGAAGCAGTGCGCCGTGTGCTCGAATCACACGGCTCAACTCGGCAATTGGTTGAATCGTGCCGATTTCGTGATTGGCCACGCCAATGCTGACCAGCACAGTTTCCGGCGTGAGCGCCGCACGGAGATCGTCAAGAGACACCGTCCCTTCTTGATTAACGGGAAGCGTTGTCACTGCCGCGCCTTCGCGGGCCAGCAAGCGCAGCGGTTCAAGAATAGACGAGTGCTCAATCGCAGTAGTGATGATATGCGCCTTGGGGTGGCGAACGGCGGCGAAGACGCCGCGTAGCGCCAGATTGTTGCTTTCCGTGCCGCCGCTGGTGAACAGAATTTCAGTGGGACGCGCATGCAGCAGCGCCGCGACCTGTTCGCGCGCATCCTCAAGCCCTTGTTTCGCGCGGCGGCCGGCCCAATGGACGCTTGACGGGTTGCCAAAATGCTCTCGTAAGTATGGCAGCATGGCCCCCACTGCTTCAGGGCGGAGCGGCGTTGTGGCATTGTAGTCAAGATAAACGGAAGGCATGATGCAGCGGTAAGCTATTCTTTCGGTTCGGACCAGTTCTCCCACCCGTACGCGCCCTGCAGTTTGACGAAGCGGCATTCGCCAAAGTATTCCTCATGCAGGCCTTTGGGTTCTTTCCAGATGCGCACGAGGGTTTGCAGATCT
>DATLYA010000005.1:0-66012 GCA_035575235.1 Candidatus Methylomirabilota bacterium | reverse complement strand
CCAGTTTTGTTTGCTAAGGCCAGGGCGTCAGCCACGACGCTCAGCCCTTCTTCCACCTGGCTATTTTTCCTGTACGCCTCTGCCAGTATGGAAAGAAAATACGGTTGCCCCAATTTTACCCCTGTAGGTTCGCAGGTGGCTAAGCCCTGGTGGAGCTGCGCAAAACCTTCCACCCCATGCCCTTGCTCAGTCAGCGCCCAGCCCCGCAGGATTGTTCCTATTGCGAGCCAGTGCCTTGTTCCTTGCTCGGTTGCGAGTGCAATGCCAACCTCTGCCTGTTCCCGGACTCTCTGCACGTCGCGACGACACTGATGGGTCATGTTGGTAAGACTCAGGGCGGCGACCAGATTCGGGGGAGAAGACAGGCCTTCGGCTAAGGTGAGAGCTTCATGAATACGCTGAAGGGCCTTGGCTGGGTAACCAAGATGCCAGGAAACCCACGCCGACCAGCATAAGCAGGCCATGAGAGGGTCATATCCTCCATAGCGGAGGGCTGGGGACTGGTATTGCCGGAGGTCATAGAGAGCAATCCCTTGCTCGAAATGCTCGCGTGCACGAGCAAACTCTCCAAGTTGGCCAAGAGGCACTCCAAGCGCCCGGTGCGCCGCCGCCAGGAGCTCAGGGTCCTCAGTTTTTTGGGCAAGGGTGAAGAGCTGTTCTCCTAACTCCAGCGCCGCCTGGAGTTCTCCTTGCGACATGTAAAAATTACACAGTCCCAAGAGCACAAGGAAAAACTGTGGAGTCTCTTCTCCCAACTGCTGACACAATTCCCCTGCCCGGCTATAGGCGACTCCGGCTTCCGGGGCTCCTTGCCCTTTCGTGGCCATTAGCGATGTTCCAAGTGCAACTTGGAGCGTGAGTTCTTGCCGGGCGCGCTCCGGAGTGTCCGGCAGCATCTTGAGTAGCTCTAGTCCCCCCGTGAGCAGGGTGATTGCCTCTTGATGGGCCGCGCGCTGTAGGGCATTCTCCCCTGCCTGTTGTAGATACTTGATGGCCTTGCGATACTCCCGTCCCCGCTCAAAGTGCGCCGCCAGTTCCGCGGCAATATCTCTGGCCTGGTTACTGTACGCCTGCTCTGTGCGTTTTCCAATCCGTTTGTGTAAGTTGACGCGCTGTCCTACCGGCGTCCGCTCATACAGCACTTCCTGATACAAGGCGTGGAGAAAGCTGTAACGGGTTGCAACCGTTCCATCAGGCCATTCACTGATACCGTCCGTGCGTAGAAATTGTTCACGCCGCACCAGCCCTGCACAGTACGCCTCAGCGTTGCTTATTGTCAGCTGAGTTCCGGCAGCCACCGCCGCGGCGGAAAACCGCGCCCCGGCCACACTGGCGACCTCAAGCACCTGCTGCTCCTCAGGCCGCAAGCGGTCGAGCTGCCTCTCGATCATTTGCTGGATCGTGGCAGGGACGCCTCGCAGCTCCGCCCTGATATCTCCCAGTGTTTTTTGCGCGCGCAGATCTTCCACCACCGTCACCATGAAGAGCGGGTTCCCTTCGGTGCGCTGATGAATAGCGTGCGCCAACGCATCGCGGTTCTTTTGATCGATGACTTCATCCGCTAAACGCTCCGATACATAGGCCGCCACCTCGTTTGCCGTCAATAATCCGAGGCGGAGCTCCTCGCACTGCTTGTGAACTTGTAGCTCTTGGGTGACTGCACGAAGGGGATTGCCATTCTGGAGCATTTCCACCGGTCGATAGGTGCCAAGCACGAAGAGCCGAGCCGGTTCTTGCCAGCGAGCTAAGACTGATAACAATTCGAGAGTTGAACTATCGCTCCAGTGTAAGTCTTCGAGTCGCAACACGAGAGGCTGTTCAGCCGTTAGGGCGACAACCGCCTCGGCTAGCTCTCGCAGCATGCGTTCTCGTGTGGCGTGTTGAGTCCTTCGTTGGAGCGTTTCCATCTCCATGGGGTCCAGTACCGCCGGCATCTGCACCAGCCATGTCGGTGCATAGCGGTGGAGTAAGGCAAGAAGACGCCCTCCTTCCGGTTCACGGCACAAACGTCCCAACGCCTCCAGGATCGGCATATACGCTTCCCCAGCTCCGTACTGTTCGACGCACTGGCCGCGGCCAATCCAGATTTTTCCTGATGGAGCAATCTGAGAGAGGAACGTTTCCACCACGGTTGTTTTCCCAATTCCCGGCTCACCGGTGACGAAGACTATCTGGTGTTCACCGTTCAAAGTTTTACCGAACCAGCGGTGGAGTTGTGTGAGTTCGGATTCACGCCCTACTAAAATCGGTGCTGGATGTTGGGTGCTCGGTGGTAGGGATTGGGCACTTTGAACCTTCAACTTTGCACCTGGAACTGGCTGGGTGGTGATGGTGGGGAGGAAACGGTAGCCCCGCCCGTGCACGGTTTCGATAAACCGTGGAGCCTTCTCATTATCCCCCAGGGCGTGACGCAGTTCACGGATACACGTCTTAAGGGCGGCGTCAGACACCACTATCCCAGACCAGACGGCGTCAAGCACGGCATCCTTGGTCACTAACACGCCGCGATGCTCGACCAGGTAGCGTAGCACCGCGAACGTCTTGGGACGGAGCGCAATCGCTAGCGCATGGCGCCATAGTTGCTCGTTGCTCACGTCGAGCCGGAAGGGGGGAAAGACGAAGCACGTCTGTGTTTTCACAGCCAACTTTTACCACACTCACACCAAATTTTCACCAATCTCACATACGTTCTTGCTGATGCTGTGTTAACCTCACTGTCTCACAAGATACGCAAGGAGCAAAGAAATAGGGGGTCGAAATGGCGGAAATCCATGCAGGTGGGTGTCATTGTGGCGCGGTGCGGTATCGTGTCGTCGGGGCTCCGAATCCTGCCCTGACTGGGGTGTGTCATTGTACCTCATGTCAGCGACGCACCGGCAGCGCCTTTGGCATCTCGGTGTATTTTGACGATGCGAACATCGCAATCACGCGGGGCGCCCTCAAGACGTATGAGTACCGCTCCGATGAAAGTCACCGATGGGTCAAGACAGAATTTTGTCCGACCTGCGGGACGAGGGTGACCTGGACAGCAGAAGCCGTGCCGGGGATGCGTGCAGTTGCTGGAGGAACCTTTGATGATCCGAACTGGTTCGCGCTGCCCGTGCACATGTGGACGCGGTCGGCCCAGCACTGGATGGTATATCCGCCTGGGGTAGAGATCCAGGAGAAGGATGACACGATGTAATGGTCTCCCAGGGTGATTCCCGATACCGGGTTGCAATTCATTCAGTCATTTCCGTGACAGTAATGTCACCTTGAGCCCTTCGGCTACGCTCAGGAGAAACTCCGCGAAGGGTTTCGTCTTTTCATGAGATTCTTCGCCTGCGGCTCAGAATGACAGCATCGAAAGGAGGCATCATGAACCACACCGTTCCGGTGAAACAGCAAGCGATACTGGGGATGTCCTGGATGTTTTTTTTGTTGCTAATTATCGCCGTGCCGCTGGTGATCCGGTTTCTACTCGTCTACGCGGCGCGGTATGTGTCGTGGGACCCGCAAGTCTATGGTGACACGTTTTGGCCGCGACGGTACGGCTTGCTCATACACATAGCAGGTAGTTCCGTGGCGATTGTGACCGGCCCCGTGCAACTGTGGCTGGGCGAGACCCGTTGGGCGCTTGCGTGGCACCGGACGTTGGGCGCGGCGTACTTGTTAGGGGTGACGGTGGGCTGTCTCGGTGGGTATTATCTGGCGCTCACGACGCGGGACTATGGATGGGTGTATGCCTCTGGCCTCTTTGGCTTGGCGGTTGCGTGGACGATCACGACAGGAATGGCTTATTGGGCGATTCGCCGCCGACTCATCGATCAGCATCGGGAATGGATGATCCGCAGTTATGTCGTGACCCTCGCGTTTGTCTTCGGACGCTTGTTTGAAGAAGTGGCGGTTTATCTGGGCGTCAGCGACTTCAGCGATGTGGAAAAGGCGACGGTATGGCTCTCCTGGGCCGTCCCGCTCCTGCTCACAGAGCCGTTCCTCCAACTGCGGAAATTTCGGCAGCCCATGCTGGCGGCGAACCCTAAGGGGTATCGTCCGGCTTCGGAGAGTCCTGTGGGCTAGCGTTGTACACGGCTTGAGGTATGCGGCGGGCAGCCTCCAGCGCTTCGGCAGCATCTTCATCGGATACATGAGCACCTCCACCGTAGTCGCCAGTGTCACGAAGCTTGAAGAGGAGTGAATAGTCCTCTCCTCGCTCTTTAGGCCAGGAGCCAGCTTTAACCAAATCTCGATGAACAGCTGATCTCACCGCAGCATGTTTGGAGAATGATTTTCTTTCCAGTGCGAATAAAGCGGACACTGCGTAGAAAGCCGCGTAGTAGGCCCGTGAGGCAGAAGCGTCTGGGTCTGAAGGCAAAATGAATTGGGCAGTGCGCAACGCTTGTAACGCCCGAGCCCAGAGGTCAGAGGCCTCTGTTTTCATGTGGCAAGTCCGTCTCTTTTTGCATTCCGGTACAACGCAAATTCTCCGGCTTCATAGACATCAACGCTAACTGGGGTGGCGTCGATAACGCGCTCAATTTCTAGTTGCAACGGGTAAGGGGTACAATTTCAACAAAAAGATCGTTGCCCGACATGCCACACGCCAAGCCGGCAGCGAAGTTCCTGCGGCAGCCATGGGAACTCTCGCTGCAAGAAGAATGTTGTGCAATCAGTACACGACACCGCATTGTGTGGGAGAAGGAAAGGAGACATTCCTATATGCGACGTCCCAGGGTCTTCCTGCTGGTTCTGTTGTTTATGGCGACGGGCCGGTCATCCGTCCACGGTGATGAAGTTGATCGTCTGCGCGCTTCGTTCGAACGCGAAATCGCGGCTTTTAATGCACGTGACCTGGAGACGCTCATGAGCAATCAACATGAACACGTTGTGGCGCTCAATCCAACGTCGCCAACGCCAGTCGACGGCAAAGCCGCCCGGCGGCACGCCTATCAAACCGCCTTTGCCGCGACTGAGAGCGTTACGGTTACACCGCAGCATCCACAATTCCGCGTCGTCGACAACACCGGCATAGTGTGGGGCGAGTACACGGTCACGACGAAACCAAAAGATAAACCCCCGACGACAAGCACGGTGCGCTTTACACGGACGTATGTGAAATCGGATGGACAGTGGCGGTTAGTGCTGTATCATGTCTCACCCCTGCCGGCGCCGCCGCAATAACGAGACCTGGGAGGAGAACACTATGCGACTGGAAGAGCGTTTGCCGCTCGCGCTCGCCTGCTTGCGGCTGAGCGTGTTTCTCTTGCTGTTCATGTGGACAATCGATAAATTCCTTAACCCTGAGCATGCGGCTCGGGTGTACGCCAATTTCTATTTCCTCGGTGGCCTGGGAGCCGCCGCGATGTATCTCGTCGGCCTCATCGAATTAGTGATTATCGTTGGCTTTGTGCTCGGCGTACAGAAATCACTGACCTACGGCGCCGTGTTGATCCTGCACGGGATCTCTACAGTTTCAGCCTTTCGCCAATATCTTCACCCCTTCGATGGGCCGAATCTGCTTTTTTTCGCCGCGTGGCCCGCCCTGGCGGCGTGTTATGCGCTCTATATTCTTCGAGAGTGTGACACCCGCTGGGTGGTCGGTTCACGGTCATGAAGAGGGGCCGCCGGTTGGTACGGCGGCAGAAGTCAAGGCTCCGCCGCCCTGGCCAGGCGTTGGAGAAAGATCTCGGGAGGTTGGCGCGAGATCATAATGCAAAAATGATCGGGGAATTGCGTAAACAGGGCGGTATACCCACCCGCCGTATACCAGTAGTGATTCTTTCCTCCTACCGCACCCTGGGGTAGAGGGGGAAGTGATCCGCGTTGGCGCAGACACACGATCGGCTCCTCCCCCTCTTCTTCGTAGAGCGCCACGGCCAGGAGACGACCCTCCGTTTCTATCACCCTTCCACCGCGGAGGCGGTACCCTGCCGGCCGGAGGTCGGAGACTTGAGTAGCAAAATCGAGACGACCAGAGGTATTCAACTGGGACTGTAAACCCTGGGGGTCCTCCGTGGCGTACTCAATCGGGAAGGCGCCGGCGCTCATGGTTTGATAGTAGTACACGGCCTGGGCAAAGACATCCCTGGTTGGAGTCGAGCGGAACAGGTGGGGAAGCAGCAGGACGAGGAAAATCCCCGCCGCGGCGAGTCCGAACGCCACACGGGGGATCATAGGCAGAGAGCCGAACCCCGCGCCCAGACGCGCCCAGAACGAACGACCCGCCTCGCTTTCGTCCGCCAAACTCTGGCGCAGGCGTCGCTCCACATCAATGGGGACAGGAACAACGAGCTCACGCGCGGAGAAAGCGGCGTGAAACCGCGCCTCTTCCTCAAATACACGGCGGCAGCGGTCACAAGCGTAAAGATGCGCCTGCACTGCCACCGCCTCCGCTTCCGTCAGCGCATCATCAACGTGCGCGGCAACCAGATCCTCATACAGGTCACAGTTCATAATTTGCTCTCTGTTTTCGGTAACGCCTCAGTAGATTCACTGCGTGGCTTCTTTTCTCGCACATACCCGCGGCCTCGAGCATAGGCGGTCAAGGCGGTGCGGAGTAACCGCCGTGCGCGTGACAGCCGCGAGCGTACGGTGCCGATCGGACAACCCAAGATTGCGGCCGCCTCTTCATACGTTAACTCTTCGATGTCGACCAGCACGAGCGTGGAGCGATATTCCTCCGGTAAGGTCTGCAGCGCGTCGGTGATTTCATTGTCAACAAGTTGTGAGAACAGGAGGTCAGCTGGATCGTCCCGGCCTGCCTCGCCATCCGCCAGCCGTTTTTTCTCGTACTCATGGGCCGCCAGATCGAACTCCAAGGTCTGATTGGTGCGCTGGTAGTGTCGATAGCGATTCTTGAACACATTGTGCATGATCGTCAGTAACCATGCACGGCAATTGGTTCCCGGGGTGAACTGATGAAAAAAGCGAAAGGCGTGCAGGTAGGTTTCTTGAAACAAGTCCTCCGCGTCGTCCCGCTGCCGGGTCAGGTAGAGACAGGCTATATAGAGGTAATCTTTATGAGGCAGCGCCCACTGGGCAAACAACGCGTGTTTCTGTTCCTCGGCGTCCCGTGCAGCCATGGACACACTAATACCACGACCGTCGCTCCAACACAGCTCCATGCAGCAGTAAACCAGGGGAACAGCGTAAAAGTTCCCGGCATGGCGACTCCAGCGCACGACGGGCGCAAGGGAACTTTTGCGCTGGGTCAGTGGTTCTCTAAAAGGCAGGACGCTAAACCATTCAACACTGAGCGCAAGCTGATTGTGCCAAAGGAGACGGTATGCACTTCCTACAACGACCTGGGTTTCTCCGTACTGTCGGGTTTGTGCTCGGTTTCGCCGGGATGAGTAACATGATCGGGCTGCCCTGGGCCTTCGCCTCGAATGATTTTACCCTGCGAGGCCTCCTGTTGAATGGTGGACTCCTGGTGTTGCCCGGTATTGCCCTCATGCGTCTGGCGGAAACCTTTGAGCGCCGGCGTACTCGGAATGTCTGACCTGTAGACTTTTTCTGGCGTTAAGTGAGTGCAGCAATAGACAGGCAGAGATGACGAACCCGAGGGCGAGATTGACAAGAAAGGCAGGATGGGGACAGCCTGGTGTGATTGTCAATGCTGGTCTCAGCCGGGAAATGCTCTAATCCCCTCGCTCTCCGGTGTCGTTGAGTACCTCCCTTCTTCATTTTTTTGTAGCCCACGGCCCCGGACGACGCCAGAGATAGGGCAGGTCGATGATGACGCCGGGTGTGTGAATCTCTTCCAGCGCTTTTAAGGCGTCGCGCAACACCCAGCGCTGTTGCGCCACATTGAAAGGTTCTCCTAACGGATGCCCATACGGCCAGCGCACAAAGAGCGCGCGCGGTGGACGGGTCTTTTCCGTCAATTCCCGTTGAATACTAAGCGCTACCGTGGGAACGCCATGCTGCTCGATTGTCCGTGCGACCAGTCCAACGGACCGGTTACACAGCCCTCATGCAGGGGTCAACACAACCGCATCAACCTGTTCGCGCTTGAGGCGCCGGGCCACGGATGGCGCGGTGTCGGCCAGCAGGCGCGACACATGCGGTCCGTCGATATGACCCATAAAACTATAGTGAAACGGCGCCACTTCACCGACGATGCGCTCTTGCACGAGCTCCTGTAGACGATCTAACGGGAGGACGATGTTCAAGTCTTTGTCAGCATCACGATGATCATAGTAATCATGCGTGATGCATAAATCTTCGCGGGGGATATCTCGCGGGATGACGCGATACGTAGGATCTCCCTGTCTATCCTCCATATTGAACGGGGTGTCCTCTTTGCGATGCACACCGGCGGTGGTGACCAAAGCCACTCGACATTGCGTCACCGGTTTCGTTACTGGGCTCCAGGGGGGAGGTCCATACTCATCGAGTTGTTGTTTTTTCACCCAGCGCGCGGTTAATGTCGGAAACCGGCTAAAGAACAACGCGATGAGTTGAGTCCGCCAGCGATGCAGCTCCATGGGTCCTCCGGTGTATACGCCATTCCCAGAACAGCAGACTATAGAAAGGTACATACTCTAACCAGAGGACCCAGCGAAAAGTTTCCATTCTGTGAGAAAACGCGAGAGGAAACTTTTCTTACGGTAGGGCGGTTTCTCTAGAGAGGAGCAGAGCTCATGATACGCATCCTTCTCAGCTCGTTGAAGCGTTACGTTTCCTGTTTTTTCCTCTTGTCGCTGACCACCCCAGCCTGGGGCTTTGATCTCACGCGCCACAGTGCGCCGGTTCCCGCGCTATCAATTCAAGTCGTGCCGAAGGACGCCATCCCCGCAATCGATAATCCGGAAGTGGTTCCGGCCAGCGCGGTCGACGACCTGGTTCCTGAAGAGCAGGTCATCGGCGTGGTTATCGGTGAGGAAGCGCGCGCCTATCCGATCCGCATCCTTCATGGTCACGAGATCGTCAATGACGACATCGGAGGCCGGCCGATCGCCGTCACGTGGTGACCGCTTACGGTCAGCGGCGTCGTGTACGACCGCAATGTCGGAGAACAGACGCTCAGCTTTGGCGTTTCCGGACGGCTCTATCATAGCAACCTCTTGCTGTATGATCGTCAGACGGACAGCCTCTGGTCACAGATCACCGCCGAGGCGGTGGCGGGACGGATGACCGGCGCGAAATTGCGCACGGTTCCCTTTATGATGACGACGTGGCGCGAATGGCGACAGCAACACCCGCATAGCCGCGTCGTGGTCGAACGGCGTGTTCCGGCTGTCTTTTCCGCTTTAGGGAAAACCCTGCAAACATTGCTCTCTCCACTCGGCGGTATCCACTGGCCGCTCAGTGCGCGTCCGCAGATAGCGCTCGATGAGCTTGTGCTTGGGGTGACTATGGGTGAAGTACAGAAAGCGTATCCGCTCGCTATATTGGCGCGCACGGCGTCTCTGACCGACATAATCGAAGGAACAGAAGTGCGGATCGTCTTTGTGCCGGAGAGTGCATTCGCGTATGCCGAAAAGATCACTGGCGAACGTCTGTCTTCCGTAGTCACGTACCGCGCGACCTGGAACACGTTTTATCCGCACTCCCTGTTCTACAAGGCAGACCCGTCTTGAAGGTCATCCCTTGTCGGCGTTTTGTTCGACCAACCGCTGGGTGCGAGCGAGCACTTCAGCCAGCTGTCCGCTGGCCTCTTTCTCCTCAAACGTTTTGATCCAGACCATGCACCGCTCTTTTCTTTGCGTACGTTCTTCAGCTGTATTTTTTTCTCTCAGCCAATCACGCCCTGGACATACGCCCGGGTTTTGACATGTTGGGGGTCGTCAAAGAGCGCCTCAGTGGGGCCAGCTTCTACAAGCGCACCGTACCCCTCCTCTTGCCAAAATAGCGCGGCGTAATCGCTCACGCGCCGGGCTTGGTGGAGGTTGTGGGTGACGACAACGACAGTAAAGCGCCTGGCGAGCGCGCGGATCAACTCTTCCACCTGGGCGCTGGCGCGCGGGTCCAGCGCGCTGCACGGCTCGTCCATGAGCAACACTTCCGGCTGCAGGGCAATAGCGCGGGCAATGCACAGACGCTGCTGCTGGCCGCCGGAGAGTGCGAGACCGGACGTGCGGAGCTTGTCTTTGACCTCCTGCCATAATCCGACCGCTTGGAGGCTCGTTTCCACGATCTCCGCTTGTCTTGTCCGCTCTTTGACCCCGTGATGTTCAAGCGCCAGTGTGAGGTTGCGTTCGATCGACAGCGGGAAGGGATTGGGTTTCTGAAAGATCATGCCGATGCGGCGACGCACCATGGTGACGTTGACGTCATCAGCCAGGAGATTGTCACCGTCCAGCAGCACCTCTCCCGTGACGCTGGCGCCTGGAATAAGATCCGTCAGACGATTCAGCGCCATAAGAAAACTGGACTTGCCACAGCCTGAGGGTCCAATGATGGCGGTTGCACAACACTTATGCATCGGCAGCGACACCTTGCGGAGCACCGTCCGTCTGCCGTACCTGACGGACAGACGGCGCGTTTCTAATTTCGTGACCGGAATACAACAGCCTGACTTTTCCCGCCGGATGACCTGCGTTGCGTTCATGAAAATTCCTCTCGTTACGGCGCCAGCCTTCGTTGAAAGCGTCGCGCCAGCAGCACCGCCGCGCCGTTAAGCAGCAAGAGCATGCCGACCAGGACGACCGCTGAGGCGTACGCGCGCTCCTGCCCTCCCGGCACTTCGATGGCCAATAAGTAAATGTGGTAGGAAAGCGATCGGGCCGAATCAAACAGGGAGGTCGGCATGCGGATCGCCGCTCCTGCGGTAAAGAGCAGAGCGGCCGTTTCCGCCAGCGCCCGCCCCACGCTCAAGACCAGTCCCGCGAGGATGCCAGGAGTGGCTGCCGGGAGCGTCAGATGACACAAGATTGCCCGTGGCGAGAGTCCCAACGCTGCAGCGCCATGCCGAAGGCTGGCCGGTACGGCGCGCACACTCTCTTCGGTGGAGCGGATCAACACCGGGAGAATCATACACGCCAGGGTCAAGCCGCCCGAGAGAATCGACCAGCCCAAAAACTGTCCGAACAACGCCAGACCAAACAGCCCAAAAACAATGGAGGGGACGCCAGCCAACACGTCCAAGCTGCGTCGTACGACACGACCAAAGGATGTCTCCGCGTTGCTCGCCTCGGCCAGGAGGATCGCCGTTCCCAGACTGATCGGCACGGCGCTGCCAAGGGCGACGCCAACGATGAGGAGCGTCCCGATGATGACCGTTGAGATGCCGCCTGCTCGTCCAGCCTGCAGGGGCGGTTGGAGCACAAAGTCAAGAGAGAGCGCGGTGGCGCCGTGGTACAGCAGATCCCCCAGAATCCAGGCGAACACGCCAATTACCCCCAAGGTCACGAGCCAGAGTCCACCTGTGACGAAGTGTTCTGGCCACGCCGACGCAGGATGAACAAACAGAGGCAGCAGACCAGGACGCGTGATCGACGCGCGGTTAGGCTCCATGTATACGATCCCGATTGATCCACTCGACGACGAACACCAAGCCGATGACGGCGCTCAGTAACCATAACCCGGCGACAAAGAGCGCTGCGCGATGGCTCCCCATGGCATAGGCCATTTCCAGACCGATATGCGCGGTCAACGTCCGCGCAGGAACCCACACGGTATCTGGAATCTGGATGGTATTGCCCATGACCATGCTGACGGCCATGGTCTCGCCGAGCGCGCGCCCGACGCCGAGCAGCACTGCCGTGAGCAAACCCGCGCGAGCGGTCGGCAACGCAATGTTTCGCACGATCTGCCACCGACCGCAGCCCAGCGCCGCTCCACCAAGCACATATTCCCGTGGCACGGCGCGCAGCGCCGCCTCCGCGATCAGCGCGATGGTGGGGAGGATCATCAATGTTAAGATGACAATGCCCATCAACAGCGAAAGCCCCGGAGGATGTACCCGATTGAGAAGCGGCACAAGCGTCACCAGTCCCCAGAGACCAAACACCACGGACGGAATGCCGGCGAGGAGTCCCAATACACCGTGTACGACACGGGCGATTGGTGACGGTGCGTAAAAGGCGGCAAACACTGCCAGGGCGATACCGCAGGGGGCTGCTACCGTCACGGCTCCAAGCGTGGCGTAAAGCGTACCAACAAACATCGGTACGAGGTTGAACTGACCACGCGTCGGGGCCCACCTCTGATCGGTGAAGAAACGTGTCATCCCGATCTGGTGCAACAGGGGGAAGCTTTGGGCGCACAGATACACCACGATGAGGAGAGTGATGACGCCCGCCAACCCGGCGCACCCCCGCAGGCCCCACACGAACAGCCGCTCCCTCCACGCGCTTCCCTGTCCCGTCGCATCGATATCTGGAAGCGCGAGGTCATGAGTGAGAAACTGATTGTCAAGGGAATGGGAATTGGCCATGTGCTACTACTTCCTCTCAATGATTTTGCCAGGCAAAGATTGCTTCGTCGCTCTGCTCCTCGCAATGACAGAGCGAGGGGTCATTGCGAGCGGAGCGAAGCAATCTCTGTCTCTCTTGAGTCTCCTTCGCCCCTCACAATTACTGCGATGAGCCACTACTACCGTGTGATGATCTTTCGCACGGGTACGAACCCTTGCTCCGTGACGATCTGTTGCCCCATGGGTGTCAGTACGAAATCCAAGAATGCTTTGGCCAGCCCGTGTGGCGGTCCCATTGTGACGAAGTTGAGCGGGCGGGTCAGTCCATAGGCTCCACTTTTGACATTGATGCTCGTCGCGGCCACGCCATCCAGGGCGAGCAGTTTGATCGAGGTCCCTTGTTCCACCGCTACCTCGGCAGAGCCGATCGACACATAGGCGATCGCCTGTGGATTCCCGGCGACCGTCGCAATCGCTTGCCCATTGGGACCTATGATGATGGCGCCGCGCACGAAGGTGCCCGTGAGCTCGAAGTACTGGGCAAACAGCTCGAGCGTGGCGCGCCCTTCTTCTTTGTTGACCACGACAATACGGGCGTCACGCCAGCCGAGCGCCCCCCAGTTCGAAACTTTCCCCGTATAAATGTCGATGACCTGCTGGCGGCTGAGACCTGAGACCGGGTTACTGGCGTGCGCGATCAGGGCGATGCCGTCCAGCGCGAAGGTCGTTGGCACGAGTTTCTGCGCTTCCTCAGCATGGAGCGCGCGGGAGACCATGCCGATATCAGCCAGGCCGCTCTGTGGTGCGGTGATGCCAACGGACGAGCCTCCACCCTGGACATTGATTTGGGATTCAGGATGCAGCTGTTCAAATTTTTGCCCCAGCACTTCGGCAACCGGCTGTATCGTGCTCGACCCGGCGAGTGTCAACTGCTCGGCATGCGCGTTCACACTCAAAAAGCGCCCCAAGCAAATGATCGTCAGCACGAAAGAAGGAAAAGAGAGCGTTGTTGTTCTGCGCACGAGCATAACCCCTGCGTTTGCTGGCGATTGCTGTTCCCACGAGGGACAGGTTTCAGGCAGCTAACGCTCCACCACACGAACTCCCGGTCCCAGCCGTGCACCCGTAGCAGTGCGAGTCTGTGAGAATTTCCCGCCGCACTACCTGGCGCACAAGCTCAGCGCCGGACTGCTCGCCCAAGCGCAGTGGTTTGCCATTACCGAGACGCAAATCGAGCATCTGGTTGAAATCACAGTCGTAGAAAAACCCATCCCAGGAAATACTCACCAGATTCCGGCACATAAGATTGTTCAGCGTCGCCGGGTTGAATGCAGTGGCGAGCAGCTCAAGGTACGCGTCGAATTGGCCTTCCCGCTGGAGTGTGTGGGCGAAACGCGCGATCGGCATGTTGGTGAGCGTGTACAGGTGATTGAAGCGGATGCCGAATCTCGTGCCGGGCTCCCGTTTATAATCCGCCTCAAGGTTATCCTGCGGCGGCAAGTGCGCGCCAATCGGGTTGTAGACGAGATTCAGCACAAGACCAGAGCGTTCCTGTCCGTACCCTTCGGCGTTCAGACGGCGCAGCGCCTCGATGGATTTGTCGTACACCCCGCGCCCGCGTTGTCTTTCGACATTCTCCAGCAGGTAACAGGGCAGGCTGGCGATCACTTCGACGCCCATCGCCGCGAGGAAGGGTGGCAGGTCCTCTTGTCCGGGCTCCAGGAGCACCGTGAGGTTACAGCGATCCAGCACCTGACGGCCGTCGCACCGCGCCTGTTCCACCAGAAAGCGAAACGAGGGATTCAATTCTGGCGCGCCGCCGGTGATATCTACTGTCCACACCCCGGCGGCCCGGATGAACTCGAGCGCGAGTTCGGCAGTCCGCCGATCCATAATTTCCGTGCGCTTAGGGCCGGCATCCACGTGACAATGGAGACAGGCTTGATTACAGCGTTTGCCGACATTGAGTTGGACGGCGCCAATACCGGAGCGTGTTAAAGAGACGCCCTCGCGGCGGAGTCGTGCGGCAAATGGCATCGGTTGCATAAATCCTGCTTGTTCCTCTCCTGTTAACAACATTTTCCCGGCTCACAGCAGGCGGTCGACTCGGTTGTCGCGCGATACTCCAAGCCCTTCGTTTCTCGTGGGCTGCGCACCGTATCGCGACTGCAATCGAATGGCTGAGCATCTTCCAGCGCGATCGGCGTCAGCGGTTGCACAGGGATAATGTGATGTGCATAGGGTTCGCGCGTGTACAAGCGAAACGTTTTCTCACACACCGCCATTGGCACCCCACGGATGAGCGTGTGGCCATCATCATCTGTCACTGCACTCCAGGGGCCTTTGTAGATGACGGCGTGATTACAATCCCAGCATGGGCCTTGCTTGCCTTTATAGGCGGCCACGGTCACGGAGCGGAATTCTATCCCTTCCACTGTACGCCACGGTTGTTGGTCGCGTTTGAGGATTTCGATCCCGTGGAACCCGGCTTCAGCAAACGCCCGGAGAAAGTCGTGCTCTTGCAGTGCGCCAGAGATGCAGCCGCTCCAGAGGTCTGGATCGCTCTTGAGATGGAGGGGAACGGGCTCATCCGCGACAATGTCCGAAATGACCGCTCGGCCACCTTTGCGCAGGACACGGAAAATCTCGCCGAAGAGCTGTCGTTTGTCCGCGTCATCGACCAGGTTGAGGACGCAGTTGGACACCACGACATCAACGGATTCATCAACAATCAACGGTCGCTCCACGCGCTGTTCGGCCTGAAAGGTAGAGAAGGCCTGCAAGTCCGCGACCGAAGCGATGGGGTGACGTTGCAGGTACTGCTCGACGGCGTCGAGATTTGTACGCAGGTCCTGAATACGGCCGCGACGAAACTCCACATTGTGGAAACCCAGGCGCTCGCCGATCTGTTGACGGTATTTTTCAGCGACGGCGAGCATCTCAGGCGTCATATCAACGCCAATGACGAGGCCGGTGGGACCCACCACCTGCGCGGCGATATAGCAGATCTTGCCCGCGCCGCAGCCCAGATCGAGTACGGTTTCACCGGCTCGCAGATAGCGAGACGGATCACCGCAGCCATAGTCCTTGTCGATGATTTCTTGAGGCAAGATGGTAAGATACTCCGGATTATAGTCCACCGGACAACACAGCGCCGCCTCCGCCACTCGGGCGCCCGCTGTATATTGCTCCTGTACCGTTCGTTCCATGTTTGTGACTGCCGCCATAGCATTCCCTCCCTATAGTCATGGAAAGAAAAACCAATGAAGAAGCCTGAAAGTTCCCGGAAGGGAGCACCCCGACACGACCGTGGGAACTTCCGGAACGCGCCCGTGGTTGAAAACAATGGAACAGAGAAAGCTGCACGTTGCGCGTGCAGCTTCGCGCCTGTGGAGGCTTATTATGGTGACCCACAATGTACTTTTCCTTATCCTCCTCTGCATAGCCATCCTCGGTTCATCTCACGCCTATGCTGCGCCGCCCGACGCTACGGGCATTCCCGACGCCCCGACCGCCG
This sequence comes from Candidatus Methylomirabilota bacterium, assembly GCA_035575235.1. Lineage (GTDB taxonomy): Bacteria > Desulfobacterota > Binatia > Bin18 > Bin18 > SYOC01. The sequence continues at coordinate 50,155 of DATLYA010000005.1, read as the reverse complement.
TGCCAGGCAGTCTGGTTCCGACGGACGGGCTGGGCGTACGCTTGCTCTCCCACCGTGGAGAATGGACCTCATTCTTCAGCATGAGTGGTGGGTCCGAACCGATCCTCTTGATCAATGGCCGACTGGAGAATGCTGCCGAGAAGCCCCTGACCTATGTCAAGCTCCAGTTCGAACTCCTCGGTGAAAACGACATTGTCGTCTTCCGTGACTATGGCTACAACCGCAAAGCCGAAGCGTTGCGTGAAGAAGCCTATGAAGTTGGGAACAAGGCGCCGGCCGACATGGGGGTGGAGCGCATCGCGGCCGGCGCGCAGGACGATTTTCGCTTCATCTTCTTTAAGAATGACGTGCCTGAGTTTCGGGCGTATCGCATTCGTGTGCTCGAAGCGCAGTAGGAGAGTCTCACAGTCGTTGCCTTGGAGGTGTTATGCAGAAAGGTCTTCGCACTATTGGCTTGCTGGCAATGGTTGGGTGCCTGAGCGGTTTTGACTACTCGAAGCATAGTATTCCCCCGGAAGAGATTCGCGGCGGCGGCCCCCCCAAAGACGGCATTCCCGCTATTCTTGATCCGCAGTTTGTTCCAGCCGCGGAAGCGACCTTCCTGGAGGATGCTGATGAAGTCATTGGCATCGTAGATAAAGGTGTAGCCAAGGCTTACCCGCTGCGCATTCTGACGTGGCATGAGGTGGTCAATGATCGACTGGGGGAGAAACCAATTGCCGTTACCTATTGACCGTTGACGGCCAGCGGCGTCGTGTACGACCGCAAAGTCAAGGATAAAGAGCTGACCTTCGGCGTCTCTGGATTGCTCTACGAGAGCAACGTGTTGTTTTACGACCACCAGACGGAAAGTCTGTGGTCACAGCTCAAAGAAGAAGCGGTTACCGGTCCGCAGACCGGGGCTCGTCTTTCTCCCATGCCGTCGGTGACCACGACCTGGAGGGCGTGGCGCGAGCAGCACCCGAAGACCCTGGTGCTTTCGACTCAGACCGGCTTTCATCGGGATTATAATCGTTTGCCCTATCTGGCGTACGCCAAGAGTCCTAATCCCATGTTTCCGGTGAAGAATGAAGACTCACGACTCTCGCCGAAAGAGAAGGTGGTGGGGGTCACGATTGGCGACGCCCACAAAGCCTATCCGTTGAAACTTCTGCGCGAACAACAGGCGCCGCTCGACGATCAGATTGGCAAGGTGCAAATCACCATTACCTACGATGCCGCCGCCGACAGCGCCCAAGTGAGGGAGACTGTCTCCGGCAAGCTCATTCCCTCCGTTATTGCTTATTGGTTTGCGTGGGCGACGTTTCATCCCGATGCACCCGTATACATGGTGACGAAGTAGGCAAATCAATGTGTAGAGAATAGTCCAAGGAGAATGGCATGCTGCCATGGGACAGGTGATAAAGTTTGCCGCTCAACAGCGGAAGACACGATCGGCGGTGGCATTGCCGAAGCATCCCACGGTTTTGATCGCCGACGACAACGATAGGCTTCGGGAGATCCTCGTGCAGCACCTGCACCACCAGGGCTATCGTGTACGAACTGCCGGTGATGGAAAAGCCGCCCTTGCTATCTTGGCGAAGGAAGAAGTCCATGTGTTGCTCCTCGATTTACAGCTGCCAGAACTGGATGGATTTACCGTGCTACGCCACGTGCGGGATGAGCGGAGAGGGCCATTCCCCCACGTCATTGCTATGTCTCGTCTCTCCTCAGGGGACCAGCAGGAGAAAGCCTTCGCGCTGGCGGCGGATGACTTTCTCGCCAAGCCGTTTTTTCTGACGCATCTCTCCGCCCGGCTACGGATATTTATGTGTCGCTACTGGCCAGGGAACGTGCCCGATCAGTCGGCCTAAGACCAGGGACAATAGTGTACGTAAGGACTATGGAACAAAACGCCTTGGCCGTCGTATTGGCACGCTGTCCTTGCGAGCGGAGCGCAGCGCTCTTTGCCTCTCTCTGAGATTGCTTCATCGCCTACGGTTCTTCGCAAGGACAACCTTCTCCAGCTGACGCCTATAGGTTCTGTCTCAATGTCCTAAGGTTGCGTCGAAACACTCACTGTCCCCACCCTTCGATTTGGCGGGTCGCGCCGCGTGTCACACCCGCGACATCAATTTCACCAGAATCAAGCAGGAAAATATTGGCGTATTCGTTCCGTGCGATCGTGTCATCTGCTGCCGCCGTCAACGCTCCTGCCGCATTATTCTAAAACGTGTTGCGCGCAAGGTAGTTCTCCGGCCCGCCAAGTTTAGCGCCGCTGCCGAGATTGTCCGTAATACGGTTACCGATGATGCGATTCGATTTGCCATAGGTCATGACGCCGGCTTCTCGGCTGCCGTGGATCTCGTTGTCTTCCACTGTGCTAAACGTGCCTAGAAGCAGCCCATTGCGGCCGCTGCGACGCACGATATTTGCCCGGAGTAAAGAACCCACGGTGACAAAAATCCCTTCTCCGCCATTGTCTTCGATCGTATTCCTTTCTATCCAACTGACGCCGCCGCCGTCGATCCCATGCCCCGCGTTCCGCTGGATAGTGTTCCGCCAGATGAGGCTTTCTCCACGACTGACGTTCAAGCCGCCGCCATTGCTGATAATCCGATTATCCACGATCGCGCTGTGCGGTCCCACGGCAATGCCATCCCCGCCATTGTGATGTACGTGAACGTGTTCGACTCGTTGATACAGACCTGGCAATGCTACACCGGCGCCGCCAAAGCCTGAGATGGCGCCATTGCGAATGGTGATATAATTCCGATCCACTCCCCCGGTCGAAATACCGCGTCCGTGTCCTCCGCGCCGGGGGCCACTAATCGTGAAGCCTTGCAAATCCACGACAACGCCGTACGTGAGAATTTGGATGGCGTCGGCATCGGGATCGGTCACCACCAGGTCGCTCATAAGCCGATACTGGCCTGGCCGATGAATGGAGATGGGGAACTGAGTCGGAAAAAAAGAGGACGATCTCAGGCGAATCTCCTGCACGGGGGGCGCTGGACCAAGCCACCAGCGCCCCCCACCCGCAGCAGCTCCGACGAGGAACAACCCGAGCGCCCAGCGCCATATGTTTTTCGGAAACACGCGATCTCTGCCCAAGACAACCTCAATTCCTTAGTATATGCGCTGGTCCCCAATTCTTTCGGGAACGTTTGGTCATCAATGGGAGTTTTCTTCTGAGAAGAATGGAGGGGTTGTGAATACGGGATCTCAGCAGAGCAGTGCACGCCGTTTTCTCGTGCAATGGTTTCGCCGCGACACCGTGACCCGGGCGCTCAAGATAGCCGGCGTCGTCGGGCCCATCTTAACTCTGATTAACCAATATGATGTCTTGCTCCGTCTGGAGTTTTCCCCTCGCTTTTGGATGAAAGTATTGTTGACCTTCTCGGTGCCGTATTGCGTCTCTTCATTCTCCTCGGCACGGGCGTATATGGAGCAGGAACGACGCGCGCAAGGAACGGAAAGCCGCGTTCAATGAGAACCTTCATCCGCCTGCTCCTGCTGTGCAGCGCGCTTCCCATGACCATCCTGAGCGGTGGCGGCTTGTGGGGCGGCGCTGCTCCCCGCTTGCGGGTGTTCTGCCGCGCCGGTTTGTTTCTTCATACTGTCTTTGGCGTGATGCGCCTGACCGCCATGCGCCTCCTGGCCGCTCATGGAGCCCTCTTCTTCAGTGAAGGATATAGAGGGAAAACTGATCAGACTCGCAGCCAAAAGCAGCGCCCCGCCTGTGCTTTGTAGTTTCATACCCTTCCTCCTCTGGAGATCAAAGTCTTAAGGATGAACTCTCGCCGGGGGGTGGAAGTTCCCACGGCGAAGGACATGCGAGAGAAATCCCTGCCGCCCATCCCCGCTGATCACGGCGCCTCGTCGTAGATCTTCTCATCATAAGCATAACCAACCGCGGAAGAAGAAAGTTCCCGACACGAAGGGAAGCCGGGAGGGCATTGCCGCCTTGCCTTCCGTGCCGCGTGTCACATTTACCTTGCGAGCTGAAGTTATATCGCGAGTGGCGTCCGGTTGCGAAAAACGCTGGCGCACCGAGGAGAGCGGTAGCGTGGACGTTGGGCGGTGCGTCGCCAACGTTGCAGGGCCTCGCGAATCGTCTCTGGATCGAGATCCAGCACGGCGCAGATATTCACGAACGAAAACGGCCAGTGATAATCGTTAGCCCAAAACCACCACTCGGTTTCCCGAGCCAGGCGCGGATGTGAACGCCGCGTCCCGGCGAAATATTTCTGGAAACAGTACACTGCGTCTTCAAGCACGGCGCACATGAGCGCTCGTTCCACCCCTCCTCTTGTTGCCTCCCTTGAGAAAGAAAAAAACTGTGCGGGAAGCAAAATATTAGGTTTGAGGAGTCCTTGAGGATATTCTTCCGCCATTAGAGCGTGACGCAGCAGAGTTGTTATAGTGCCAGTCCGAGACATATATCAACCTCCATGCGCGTGAGCCGTCGGCAGGAAAAAGGGGATAAGCAAGTGAGCGCACAGGAGAATCAGCAAGAGCGGCAGCGCATGAAACGCACTCCCGCTGTTTTCCACGGCCAACTCCTCCCAAGCCGTTTCTTTCCCAATGGCGACGAGTGTCGTTCCTTGTCGGCCTACGGGAGAACGACGCTTTTCACCGTGCTCGCTGTGAGATGGTTGTTCGACCACGCCTCCGTTCTTGATGAGTGTGAGGTGTCCGACCGTCTTCGGGCGCGTCCGCCGGGCGGATAGGAGCCGCCGATCAGCCGGCGCCTGCCGCACGACTGCAGTTGGCCTCCGGTGATGAAGGGTAGCCCCTCGTCCATGGCCGTAGATGCGAGCCAGCCATTGGGTTCTGTCTTCTTCTGCAAGGGCGAGCCACCCGAGTGGATAGATTGAGCCTGAGCGACACGTCGGGCAGTGACCGTACGGCGCGCCTGCGAATACTTCGCGGCAGTTGTGGCAGAGGTAGGCATTCCTTAGCTTCATAGTTGGTGCCTTTTCCTTGATCGGTGATGTAATACTCACCTGGAGCCGCTGGAGCTTGGTCCCCTTCTTGAGGAGGTCGTGGCGCTGCTCGAACCACAAGCGCGTCAATGTGGGGTGCGCCTGCATTGCCAGCTTGCCTCTGACCTCCCTCTCCTCGAGAGCGATACCGCGAGCCTGCAACAAGTGTTTTTTAATCTCGTGAAAAACGGTATTGAGGCGATCGTGGGGGAAGGGGAGGTGAGCATCGCCGCGCGACGTGTCGGTCCACACGTCGAAGTGACGGTGACAGACACTGGGACGGGTATTCCCCCTGAATGGGAACGGAAGATCTTTGATCCCTTCTTTACCACTAAACCGCCTGGACAGGGGACGGGCTTGGGTCTGCCGATCTCGTGTCTGTTGATTGAGGGACTCGGGGGGACCCTGCGCTTCACCAGTCATGTTGGGCGCGGCACGACCTTTACCGTTCTGCTCCCGGCGCCTCAGAATGGAGTGGGCGTATGATTGCAGCGCCGTTGCGGCTCGTCATTGTAGAAGATGAAGATCCCTATCGCCATCTGCTCCGCACCCGTCTGGCGGAGCGAGGCTACACGGTGAGCGATTTTCGCTCCGGAGAAGAGGCGTTGGCGGCGGGAGAGGAATGGGATATTGCCCTCATTGATCTCCGGCTGCCCGGTATGAACGGGATCGAGTTGCTCAAGAAATTCAAGGAGACGCTTCCCTCACTGGCGATCTTGATCCTGACCGGGCAGGCGACCATGGACACCGCGATTGAAGCGATGAAACTCGGCGCGCTCGACTACCTGGCAAAACCGTGCAAACTAGCGGAGCTCGAACTGGCGATCCGCAACGCGGGTGACCGGGTGGCGCTGGAACGAGAGAACCGTCTGCTCAAAATTGAACTGCGCCGCCATGAAATAGAAACTCCTGTCTTTGGTCATAGTGCGGCAATGCAGGCCGTGCGATGCGTCGTCGAGAAGGTTGCGTCGACCGACGCCTCGGTCTTGATCCTGGGAGAGAGTGGGACCGGGAAAGAGGTGATCGCCCGGACGCTGCACAAAATGAGTCGGCGCGCGGCGAAGCCGTTCTTCGCCGTCAACTGTGCGGCGCTGCCGGAATCGCTCCTCGAAAATGAACTCTTTGGCCATGAAAAAGGGGCGTTCACGGGCGCGACGGAGCGCGCCACTGGCTTGTTTGAAGCCGCGGATGGGGCCACCTTATTCTTGGACGAAATCGGCGATATGCCGCTGGTTTTGCAAGCCAAACTCTTGCGCGTCCTCGACCTCGGAGAGTTTACGCGCGTCGGTAGCACGAAGACCATCCACACCAACGTCCGCATAATCAGCGCCACCAATAAAGACCTGCGACAACGGATCGCCCAGGATCTCTTTCGTGAGGACCTGTTCTATCGCCTGAATGTCGTGACGGTCGTCTTGCCGCCCCTCCGCGAGCGGCGCGAAGATATTCCATTATTCGTCCATTACTTTCTTGAGAACATCGCGCGGCGAGGGGGACCGGCCGTGACCGTGACCAAAGAGGCGATGGCGGTGTTGATGCAGTATGCGTGGCCTGGCAACGTGCGGGAACTCGCCAACGTGCTTGAGCGCGCGGTGATTCTCTGCGGCGAGAGGTGTATTACTCCCGAGGATGTGGCGCGTGCCGCGCCTCCGGCGCATGCAGAGTTGTGGCGCACTCCGGGACGACGGCCCTCCCTGGAAGAGGTGGAGCGGGCCTATATCGAGCAGGTATTGCGAGAAGAACAAGGGAATAAAACGCGAGCCGCCAAAGTGTTGGGGGTGAGTCTGCGCAATCTGTACCGGAAGGTCGAAGACTATGATCTTCTCGTCTCGCCGTCTGATGGTGACTGACGTCAAGGGCGGAGCGAGGACTTATACTATTTCAACTGACCCCGATCACCCATACCCGGAAATGTCTTTTTCCTGACGAGCCCTAGAGGATTAATGATGTACGCGAACACGTATATGAAGCTCGTTTGTATGCTGTTGCTTGCGTTGGGCGGATTACCATATGTCGAGGCGCAGGAACGAACGGGCCCGCCCGAAGGGTGGCAAGGACCCTGGCCGACTCCACAAAAAGCTCCGCCAAAACCGGCGCCGCAACCTCCCTCTCCGGCAGGTCAGCAAATCTTGGAGATTCCACCGCAGATGCAGCAGTCGAACCTGCCGCCAGCGCGACAGCAACTTGAAATTCCCTCCCGCCTGCAACCCGAATCTCCTCGGCCAACGCAACTTCTGACCGTGACAGTAACCGACGCCCAGGGGCGGTACGTTCCTGGCCTCCAGCCCGACGATTTTCTTGTGTACGAGGAAGATCTGCCGCAGCAGATCACCTATTTCGCCACCGGTCAGGAAGAACCGGTCAGCCTGGGCTTCCTCGTTGACACGAGCGGCAGCATGCTGAACAAAATTGGCCGCGCGCGCCATGCGCTTATCCGATTTTTTCAATCGATTCGCCCTCGCGATGAGGTGTTTTTGGAGGCATTTAACCGGCGGCCTGTTGCGCTGCAGGATTTCACCGACAATCGTGCGCTATTGGAACATGGCGCTTCTCTCTTAGAACCCTTTGGCGATACAGCTCTGTATGACGCCATCCTGGATGGACTCCGGCGCGTCAAGCAAGGGCGACGGCAGAAACGTGCGCTTGTCTTGCTGACCGATGGTCTTGATACCGCGAGCGCAGCCTCGTTGGATGACGCGCTTAGCGCCGTACGCCGTGGCGGGGTGACCATGTACACTATTGGCATTGGCACTCCTATTAGAGGCGGACAGGCTCCTGGCATGGGATCGCACCAAAGGCCTTTTCCTGGTGGAGGAAGACGCCATGGGGGGCTTGGATGGCCTGGACTGGGCATGCCAGGGATGGGGCTGCCCATGCCGCCGCTAATGGGCAGACGCGGCGGAGGTTCTGACGACTCCGTGGATGTGCGTGTGTTGCAAACGTTGAGCAGCGAGACTGGCGGCAGGCATTTCGTGTTGAACACCAGCGATGTGGCCAGTAACCAGGCGGTGCTTGATCTCGCAGTGCAAACAATTTCCGATGAGCTGCGGCAACAATACACCGTAGGCTATAAATCGCCGCTCAGAGGCGACGTGCACCGCAGCGTCCGCGTCGAGGTGCGACGGCCTGGTTTGGCAGCCCGTACGCAAAAGGGGACCGGGTAGATTTGAGCGGAGTGACGAGTATTCCAAGGGGGACAGTGAGGGTGCTGGCCGATGGAACTGATAGCGTGGTCGATTTCTCAGCTCTGACAACTTTTGATCCGGCGGAAGTGACCTTTACCGAGCAGAATGACGGGATCATTCTGCTGCCCTAGAACGAATTGTCATCGCACGCACAGGGAGTCACTGGTGACTTGTTCACTATGTATTGTATGGCCCGCTCGCTCTACTCGCTTTCTGGTTCATGGCGTATGGTTGATGGTTTGCAACAGTCTTCTGGGCGGTGAGTAGCCTGGAAATGGAGACAAGACCTCTGTTTACTCCACCGGTACGCCGATAGCGCGTAAAATTGCTTTTTCGATCTCAACCATCCGAGCCTTTGAGAGCGACCCGCCCAAGGCACGAGTCAGCAATCGGTCGCGACGCAGTGTGGTGATCTGCTCACACTTGACCATCGAGGGTTGGCGAAGTCCGCCCTCTCCTGCACGCAGTCGCACATGGGGCGGAGCCTCATGAAGAACCGTTGAGAGAGGGACGACGATGACATCGTTGGCAAGCCGGTTGCGAACATCAGAAGACACCACGAGCGCTGGCCGACGCTTGCCTCCTGGTTCATCAAGTATCCGCACCCAATACAGATGACCGCGTCGTGGGTAAGAGAGAGGATCCTCACTCATCCGCTTCTGCCCAACGTTCCCGGACAGTCTCATCCCCTAAGGCCGCCCATTCGGCATCCTCTGATTGCTCGATCTTTCCGAGAGATCGGTAATACCGTTCGATCGCCTGATCGAGGTTGATCTGCCTCTGCTGCCGGAGCCAATACAGAAGCGCTAGCTCAAAAACGGTGCTCCGACTCAGCGATCCGGCGACTCGATCAATTTCGTCTAGGAGCGCGGCTTCTACCGTCACAGAGACTTTCCTCTTTGTGTGCATGGTCAGATAACGTATCCGACCATTAGGCAGATCTCAAAGTGAAGGAGTCAGATTCGCCCCAGGAGCCTGGCGGCCCTGCTGGCTTGCCAGCAGGGCCGTAGACTGGGTTGAGCTCTTCGACCCCGCTCCGCTGTGCTCAGGACAGGCTCTGCGAAACCCAGCATTTTCAAAGCTCGCTGTGGGTTAAAACCCCGGCTACCGTCGAAGCATCGTGAGGATGGGGAACGAAACAGCGGAAGAGTTCAGCAATACGATAGGAGCGGATGGCGGTCAATTCATTGTGAGCGAAGGATACAACTCAGGAACTCAATTTTCTCAGCCATAACGGGAACGATCGCTTCTTGAGTCTGGTTTATTCCAGAGAGTTCCCAGATCACTCGAGGTGGAGGAGTTAGGCATGGCAAACGGGCAGATTTCGCGGCGTGGGTTTCTGAGAAATGTTGGCGCGTTCACGGCGGCAGCCGCACTGGCGGGACAACTGCCTCGGCTCACGACGGCGCGTGCAGAGTCGCCCGCGCCACGACGACTGCGGTTCGGCGTACAGACGCTCCCTCAGGAAGTAAGCTACCAAGACATTCAGCGCGTATGGCAGGAAGCGGATACGCTCGGCTTTGATAGTGTGTTTCTCTACGATCATTTCCTGCCCATCTATACGGAACCGACCGGCCCGTGTCTTGAGGGCTGGACGCTGTTGTCCGCCCTCGCGGCGCAGACACGAAATGTTCGTGTCGGATTGCTGGTGACGGGGAACACCTATAGGAATCCCGCGATACTGGCCAAAATGGCGGCGACCGTCGATCATATCAGCGGGGGACGGTTGATCTTGGGAATGGGCGCAGGTTGGTTTGAACGCGAACATGCGGCGTATGGCGTCCCGTTCTACTCGCCAGGAGAACGAGCTCGGCGGCTGGTCGAAGCCGTGGAAATTGTGAAAATGTTGTTCACTCAAGAGAAGACGACCTACAACGGCAAATACTATAAACTGCAAGACGCGCCCTTTGCGCCCAAACCTCTGCAAAAACCTCACCCGCCCATCTTGATTGGGGGCATGGGACCGAAAGTGATTCAACCCCTTGCCGCTCGTCATGCCGACATTTGGAATTTCGTTGTGCGCGAGGGAGGACCCGAGGCGGTGAAGCAGATTGGAGACAAATTTGACGCACTGTGTCGTCAAGTAGGCCGGAATCCTGCTGAGATCGAGAAGTCATTCACTTTGCGTCCTCCCCTGCTGAATCAACCGTCTGCGGAAGTGCGTCAACAGGTGCAAGCCTATGCCGACGCTGGCGTACGCTATTTTATTGTGTGGCTGCCGCCTCCGTATGATCGCGAGATGCTGCGTCGTTTCGCTAAGGAGGTGATGCCGGCGTTTCGCGAAACTTGAGGTGAAGCTGTTGGTTGATATGCGCCAGGGAGCGGCTATTCGTTTCCACCGTTCTGCTCTCTCGTTCTTGCTTTTCCCGTTGCTGGACAGAGGCGTGTTCCCGGAAAACCTCACGTGGTTGACGGTTGGCGATGGTCACCAACTGTGGCAAAGGAGAGCGAAAGAATGGCGGTAAAGGTCGCGGAGGCCAAAATGTTTGAAACCTCTCTGCCCAAGGCGGCTTTGGTCCTGGATGGAGGAGGGGCGCCTGGGGCCTTGTACGAGATCGGTGTGCTGACCGCGCTTGACGACTCATTTGGGAATAGTTTCTCCGCGATGGTCTTCGATTTCTATGTGGGCACGAGCGCCGGCGCGGTGAACAACGGCGGCGCTGTACGCGCGGTACGCGCCGATGCTTTGGCGACTAACTCACAAGCGGTGCTTCACTGAAGGGGGGAGGTGGTATCATGCGGCGGTGGGTTTGCTGGGTCGCTGTGATCGTCGCAACCTTTACGATTATCACCTGGGCGTGGGGCGCGGAGGATCAAGCCTCTCCCATCGCCGTGCCTTTGACGTCCACTGATCTGCGCCTCGTCCGTGCCGGGGAGAGGCTCCCTCTTGATCTCTCGACGGCTTTGCGTCTGGCGACGGCGAATAACCTGGAGATTCTCGAAGCCCGCGCTCGTGTGCGTGAGGCAGGTGGAGAGAAAACTCAAGCTCTGGCAGCCTTCCTTCCCGTCACCGCCTATTCTTTCTCGGCCCGTAAGATCGACGGCCGTATCCAGGCCTCGTTTGGCGACTTAGGAGATCGTACCTTCAGCACACTCAATCCTGCGGGTGTGGTCGTGCTTTCGATTGACCCTGGCCGAGCTCTGTTTGATACGCTGGCTGCGTATAAGCTGCTCGACGCGGCCACTTAGCAAGAAACAAGAGTCACCCAACAGACGCTCCTCACGGTGGCTCAACAGTACTTTGATTTGGAACAGGCCCAAGCACGCGTAGCTATTGCCGAACAGGCGGTCCGCGCCTCGCAGGAGCTCGTGCGCCTCAGCCGCGAGCGGGAGAGTTTAGGAGTTGGACTCAAGGTCGATGTCGTGCGGGCCGAGGCCCGGCTCGCACAGGATGAAGGGCTCCTGTTTCAGGCCCAAAAGGAATTCCGCGATGCGTCTGTCAAGCTTGCACTGACTCTCAAAGTGGACCCCAGTGTGACGTTGTTTCCTCTCGAACCTGCCGTGAAGCAGTTAACAGTGATTCCCAGCGCGACCCCGTTAGACGACCTCCCGAATCGGGCTGCTGTCCAGCGCCCAGAAGTGAGAGAACTCGCGCTGCGGGCGGAAGCGGCGGAGGATCAACACACGGCTCTGTGGTGGAAAGCCCTGGGGCCTAAAGTCGTTGGGACCGTGGAGGAAAGTGCAATCGGCCGCAGCTTTGACTTGGGGAATCGCCACATTTATGGCGGGTTTATCGGGTGGACGCTTTCCCCCTCTTCCATCGGGGAGATCCAAGCCGCAAGGGCTCGTGCTGATCAGACGAAGGTCCAAGCCGAACGAATCCTCGAATCAGTAAAGGCCGAGGTCATTCAAGCTCGGGAAGCCGTCCTCACGGCGCAAGAGCAAATCGAAGCGGCGCACCGCGGAGTGCAAGCCGCTGAGGCCTCGCTCACGTTAAGCCAAGTCCGTCTTGAGGGTGGAGTCGGGCTGACGTTAGAAGTCCTGGAAGCGCAAACGACGCTGACCGCTACCCGTACCGCTTTGGTCAGTGTGATCGCTCAATACAACAAGGAGGAGGCAGGTTTGCTGTGGGCCATCGGGGAGATGTCTGTGACAGCCCTGGGAGGAACCCCCTGAGTGTGTCAGGAGTCACAGGAGGAGGACTGAGGATGAACGGGAAACAGTATGGACTGATACTCGTGTTGACCATGACCGCTGGGTTGATGAGACGTATCGCGTCCACTCGTTTCCTCCAAGAAACTGATGCAACCTCATATAGCCCGAGCGATTCCAAGCTGATGAGACGAGAGAGGGGGGCCCGACCTTCTGGAATCGCTCCGGTGGCAGAGCGACCTGACCGCGCCGAACGCGCTCCTTAATTGTAGTTGATCTCAAAGTTGGCAAAGACCGCATGGATATCACTCTGCCCTTCTGGTCCGTGATGGAGATAGAGGAAATTCTGAGTGTCAAGCGCAACTCGTAACCAAGAGTTAGCGCGGTAGGCGACCCCGACAATGACCCGATCGCTATCGAGCGGATCGTTGGGGACATCGATATTGGGATACCAGCGGGTCCACATGCCAAACAGCGTAAACGGGGTATGGCCAATATCCCGATGGCCAAACATGGAGTACCCTCGCGCTTGCGCCTTAGGATTGAGAATGCTGCTGTACAATTGTTGAGCTGGAGTCTGGTCAAGTGGACCCGAGCCTGAGAAGAAGTTGCCGAAGCTGTTGTTGTTGCGCGTGGCATCAAACTCAAACGCGAGCCCAAAGTGCTCACTGCTGTAGTGCACGAGTCCGGCAAATCGTCGGATCACCGCGTCTTTGGTATCCGGCGCCACATTGGTGTACCCCTAACTGCCAAACCCCGTGAACCCTAAGCCGGCGAGTGCAAGAGTTTTGGCAAAAGGATAGAGGGTGATCCGTCCCTGTGGGGAGCGTTTTTCATTGAACTCAGCGGCATGAAACGAGGAGCCATTGTAGAGGCCGAGCCAGTAATCCCCATACGTGGTATCGCTGAGCCTGATTGGACCCAAGGCGGCAATGCCGAGATCCGTGGAGGAGTAAGCGAAGAAGTTGAGCGGCACGAGGTTGACGAAGCGAAAGCCGTACAGATCCTCTTCCCAAGGAACGAGCGGGTTCTCTATCTGTCCGATCCGGACATTCTGCCCTTTATAGAGCACATCGTTCATCTGGAACCAGCCGTACTTGAGACGGAACGTGAGGTTGCCATTCAAGTTGCTCCCCACGCTGGAGTTGCTGGAGTTTTTGAATGCCCCAGGCGTGCCTACTTCTCGGAAAATATTCGGGGTAATGCGAATCGTGTACCGCTCACTCGGGGTCCACAAGAGGTTGAGATACGTGCGGGTGATATCGAACGAGTTGACATTGTCGTTCCCAGGACCGGGTGGATTGATTTGGGTGAGGAACTGAGGTCCCCAACCGGTCTGCGGATAAGCAGCCCAGTCACCATAGATCAGAGTGGACAGCTTGAAGTGCTTTAAAAAAGACGGCACCGCATTGTCCACCGCTGCCTGCACATCCGCCGGGATGTATTTTGTCTGCGGCTGTGCTGGACTGACGGTCGCTGCTACCTGGTGTTTTTCCAACTGCTCAACTCTCTGTTTGAGTTGCTCCAGTTCTTCAATCTTTTGTTTAAGCTGCTCAAGTTCTGAAACTTCAGCCGCTTGTGACTGAGCTCCTGCTGGGTTAGTCGACCACAGGCTCACCACGAGCAGCCCTCCCCCAAATATCATTCCGATCTTCCGCATGCTGAGATCCTCCTTTCCTTCCTCTGGCCGTGTAGAGAACTTGTGACCAGGCAGAGCATTCTTGACAGTGCGCGCGCACCTCTCTCTACCAAAGAAGACGGAAAGGGGAGAAGACAGTCTTCTATCGTCGTCATTTTTCATAGATAAGTCATAATTCTGTAACATCCCTGTAAAATGCCCATGTTAATATACAATGTCGAAAATGGGTATCCGTCCTGCCGTTGCATAACCTAGCCTGTGACGTCCTGTGATAAACCTTTAGAAGAATTGAGCGCGCACCTCGATGGCGAGCTGAGCCCCGAGGAAGAGCGTGCCATCCAACGCCACCTGACTACCTGCCCCTCCTGCCAGGAAAAGGTGAAAGTTCTGTCCGCGCTTGAGGAAGCAGTGATGCGGAGCGCCGAGGGCTCTGCTGTTCCCCGGACCTTGTACAGGTATGTGAGTTCACTCGCGCGGGCGAGGCGATCCTCTCTGAAGAGAAGAGACAGGCGGCAAACTGGGACACTCCACGCTGTCTCAAGAGCTTTGAGCAGTATGCTCTCTGTTTCTTCCGCTCGGACAGAGTGATATTAGCAATTGTCACAGAAGGGCCGGAGATGGAGGAGATCGCTCCGAATCTTTTTCGTTCACTTGGAGAATAATCACTATGAGTTTAGGTAGGGTCACTGTACGCAACCCGCCTGCTGCTTTCGGCCTAGCGCTGGTGGTGCTGCTGATTGGCATTGCCGTTTGCAATAGAGAGGCGCCGTTCGACCTGAATGTCATGGCGGCAGAACCTGCGACGGGAGATATCTCTGACACCAAGGCTGGCGGTTTCTTCGGCAAGCCGCTTCCTGGAGCGCCGTCGCTGGATGCCCAGCTCGTGAACCGACTGAAAGCCGCCTGGGAGATGCGCAATTCCAGTTACAAACCAAGAACCCGACACCTGAACCCCGACGGGTCAGCGCAGTACACGAACCGCCTCTTCCTGGAATCCAGTCCTTATCTCCTCCAGCATGCTCATAACCCAGTGAACTGGTACCCTTGGGGCGATGAAGCGTTCGAAACAGCCCGGAAACTCAGACGTCCTGTCCTCCTCTCCGTGGGGTACTCCACCTGTCATTGGTGCCATGTGATGGAAGAGGAGTCATTTGAGAATGAGGGGATCGCCCAATATCTGAACGAAAATTACATCGCCATCAAAGTGGACCGTGAGGAGCGACCAGACATCGACGCCATCTATATGAAGGCCGTTCAAACCATGACTGGCGGTGGCGGCTGGCCCATGACTGTCTGGCTCACCCCGGACCGTCAGCCGTTCTACGGCGGGACGTATTTCCCCGCCCGGGACGGTGACCGGGGCGCCCGCATCGGTTTCCTCACGCTCCTGCAGAAGTTCAAGGCCGTATACCAGGAGGAGCCGGACCGGGTCGTACAGTCGGCCACCCAACTGGCCCAGATCATTCAAGCAAATCTCACCCCTGGTTCTGAAGGAGCGAGTGTACCCGATGCGCAGGTGCTGCAGACTGTGGCCGATATTTATCGCCAGCGTTTCGACTCGACCTACGGAGGGCTCCAAGGCGCGCCTAAATTCCCGAGCAGTCTACCGATCCGGCTGCTGCTGCGACACTATCGACGTACGAACGACAAGCAGTCGCTCGCTATGGCGACCCTCACCCTGGAGAAAATGGAGGCTGGCGGCATGTACGATCACGTGGGCGGAGGGTTTCACCGCTACTCTACCGACGCTCAGTGGCTCGTCCCGCACTTTGAGAAGATGCTCTACGACAACGCGCTGCTCACCATGGCGTACCTGGAAGGGTACCAGGTGACGAAGCGGGAGGACTTTGCCCAGGTGGCGCGTGAGATCCTGCGTTACGTCGAGCACGACATGACCGCACCAGAGGGTGCTTTCTATTCGGCCACTGACGCCGACAGTTTGGTGCCAAACGGCCATCGCGCGGAAGGGTGGTTCTTCACTTGGACCCCTGCCGAGATCGAAGCCGCCCTCGGCAAGGATCGGGCTCCTATTGTGACCGCATACTACGCAGTGACAGAGGGGGGAAACTTCGAAGGGCGCAATATCCTCCATGCCCCACAGCCGATCGACACCGTGGCCAAAGAACTCCAGGTCCCGCCCGATAAGGTTCGCACGATGATCCAAGAGGCGAAGGATCTCTTGTACGCCGCCCGTGCTAAGCGTCCACCGCCGCTGCGGGACGAGAAAATCTTGACAGCCTGGAACGGCCTCATGATCTCTGCCTTCGCTCAGGCAGCGCTTGTCCTCGGGGACGCTCGCTACGTGGACCAGGCGGCACGGGCGGCCGACTTCGTCCTCACGAAAATGCGCAAAGATGGACGCCTGCTGCGGAGCTACAAGGATGGTCAAGCCCAACACAATGGCTATCTAGACGACTACGCCTTTCTCATCGCCGGGCTGCTCGATCTCTACGAAGCCACTGGGACCATACGTTGGCTGAAGGAAGCTGTTGCCTCAGACAAAGTGCTAGAGGACCACTACGAAGACAAACAGGCAGGGGGGTTCTTCATGACTAGCAACGACCATGAAACCCTCCTCGCTCGGGAGAAGCCGGCCTACGACGGAGCCGAACCCTCGGGAAACTCGATCCAGACTTTGAATCTTTTGCGCCTCTACGAATTCACAACAGAGGATCGCTACCGGGTGCGTGCAGAAAAGACCCTGCAAGCGTTCGGCGAGATCCTCCAGCGAGCCCCGGCGGCCGTATCAGAGTTATTGCTGGCCGTGGATTATCACCTGGATACACCCAAGGAGATCATGATCGTTACGCCGCAATCCCGCGCCGACGCCGCGCCTTTCCTGGCGCGGCTGGGCGCGACGTTCCTACCCAACCGCATCCTTACGGTTGTCGCCGAAGGAGAAGATTTGGCTGCCCATGCTCAACTGGTCCCTCTCGTGGAAAATAAAGTGGCGCAGGGAGGGAAGACGACCGCATATGTCTGTGAGCGGAAAGTGTGCGCACTACCCACCACTGACCCGGCGGTCTTCGCCAAGCAAATCACTTCCGTTTCTCCCCAGCAGGCGCCGAGTCAATGAAGACTCCCCAGGAGTGATGGCGCGGCGTATCGAGGCGAGTGGAGCATCATCCCGGAAGAGCACGACATCCTCCTGGACTTTGACCCCAAGGCGTCGCCACAGGTCAGCCAAGTCGATATCGGCAGGGGCGGCTTTCATCCGGGCGTACAGTTCCATCAACACCGGGACCTCAATTGCTTGATCGCCGATTTCCAACGCACGGACCAGCGGCCACCTCACCTGCATTGAGCCGCCCGCCGCTATAATGGCGCGCAGGGCGTCCCGTAATCCATAGCGGTTGGCTGTCCTTTGGCGGATCTCAATATCCGCAAGCAAGCAGAATAAGGCGCCGCCCCAATAAGTCCGTCCCCAGGTTGGCGTATGATCCAGTCCTTGATCTCCTGACCTCGGCAACCCTTTCGGCAAACTTTCCACCAGGTCGCGCCAGACGACCTCTGCACTGAGTTGGCCCGCCGCGTGGCGCGCTAAGGGTTCAACATAGGTGGCAAGACCTTCCTCAATCCAGTGGTGTGCCCGCGGCACGGACGGAAAGGCCAGATGAACCATCTCATGTGTCAGGACCCAGTCTCGTTGCAGCATCGCTGCTGAGGTGAATTCGCCGAGCGAGACTTTGATCAACGGGTCCTGGCCGCCATACGTTGTTCCAGAACGGACGCCTGTCCCCTTGAAGGGGGTTAGGAACAGGCGCACATGCGGCACGGGAAACTGGCCATAATAGGAAGCCACGGCCTGAGCCGATGCCATGGTCCACTTCAGCACGTGGTCACGCGACAACTCCAGCGCCCCGGGAGCGAAGGCGATGTCAATGGTGGCGTTCGCCAGCGTGAGTGTCGCCGGGGAGAGGCTGTTGGATTGCGCGAAAGCTGTTTCGGTGGTGTGAGAAAAGTGCAAATGTTTTGTGGTGAAGACGAGCGGTAAAAACGCAAGGAGCACAACCGCGGCGACCGCGAGCACATTCCAACGTTTCCGTGTTTGACACCAACCTTTCATGTCCTGGTTTCCGCTTCGAGACACCGCCACTAACTGCGCTGTGATTCACACCGTGTCAGCCGCTTTGCGCACACTACCTATATTGAACCGCGTCGATGGCGCTGGCAAACTCCGCGAGCAGGTTATCGCCAGGCGAGTCCACTATCACGCCCCTAAACACCTCTGGATGAAAGCAATCAAGGGCTGTCGATACTCGGTTAAGGTGCGGATAATTGCAATCTCATCGTCACCCATCAGGCGGCTGTAGCCCTGGACATCGGCGCTGAAGAGAGCGGTGAGTTTGCGCTGCACGCTATGGGGGTCTATGTCCGATAATCATACATTTCCGGTTCTTAGCCTGGGTGCTCGTCTCCCCTTGGCGTGGAATCTTTTCTCAGAAACAGCCGTATGAACGCCCAAGTTCCCAATTACACTCCACGAGGCAGCAAGTCCGCCACTCGTACCCTGCAATGAAAATCGGCCATGGTCGGCGCGGCGAGGACATCATGACGCGCCGCCAGGATGTTCAGTCGCCCGCGAATCTGCTCTCGCGCCGCGCGAAATCGCTCCAACTGCTGCGCGTGCGACTCGTCTTCATGACCGGCTGGATCAGGGGTCGGCCAATGTAAGCGTTCCGCTTGACCAAGAAAGACCGGACATACTTCCTCGGCGCAGAGGGTAATCACGGTGTCCACGGCAGCTAGATCGATGGTGTCAACAGACTTCGAGGTGTGTCCAGCGATGTCGATCCCCACTTCAGCCATAACCGCAATGGCAAGCGGATGCACGTGAGTCGGATGCGAGCCGGCGCTTTGCACCCGGACAGTCTCGGCGAAAAGACGACGCGCCAACCCTTCCGCCATTTGACTGCGCGCCGAATTCGCTACACAGAGAAACAAGAGACTCTTCACTCACGCTCCTTTCTAGCGCTCGCGAAGCCGTGCATGCCCTCAGCTCCTGTAGAGATGCGCCAAAACATTTCGCCGTCGCCGACCGTATGCGCCCTCTCCGCTGGCAGATTGCCGGGAGGCTCTGTCAGGGTGTTAAGCATGGAGCCGTCATTATCCGTTTGGGTTATGGTTTCCTGAATAGAAGCATGAAACGGTCGGTCGTGCCGCGTCGCTCCCCGGCCACACGAGGTGAGGCAACCCACGTACGATCATCTTCAGGGTGGCGCAGCGCGCTTGATCTCGCGGCGAGTATATTGTCAAAGCAACGCTCGCTCCTCGTTACTTCTTCACAACGCCGCTCGTGGGTGGGCTTCTTGCTCAGTTTTAATGTCCACCGGCGACCTCTGTTTCGAGTCTCGTCCCCGGTCGAAATGTGGCCCAACTAAACCAAAATACTTTCCCAAAGTGAGGAACCGGGGACAAGCCTGTGCCTGCTGAGACTCCTTCGCAGGCTTTTCCTCTCACATCCCACAAGCTTCGTGTTTCTTCATCCATCGCTACGATCTGAGAGACCCCGTTCGCAAAGGCGCGGAATGTGAGGACTCGGCCATCGACTTCCCGTGTAAAGACACCTCCCGTATCACGCGCCGGATCGTAGAGTATCACGATAGGAACACCATCCAGTGCATCGTTTACAACCTTGCGGTTGCGCAACAACGAGAGGGGATAGGCTTTTCTTTCCCTTTTCACCTCTACGCCAAAGATCGGAGTCATCGCTGGCAGCCGTTCGTCTCGATTACCATTTACATTTAATGGATGCCAAGGGGTGCGACGTTGCATCAGTCCAGCAAGCGGCATCATCCAGTGCAGCATGTTCGTCAACATACGATCGCGCAGTTTTGTTTCTGGGGCAAAAAGCACCCGAGTCCGTGGGTACAGTTCTTTCCAGGTCCGCCATGTGGTCAAGGTGGTGGGCAGCGTCGCGAGCCGTTTTCCCTTTGCTGGGCCAGCAATAACGTCTCCTTCCAACTGTTGGATGTAATTTCCACTCTGAGCATCGTAGTAGATAATGTTGTTATTGAAGGCGGTGATAGGGTGGAGAGAGAGTGGTTGTCCTTCAAGCTCTGCCCGTAAGGCAACCCCCGAGTTACACAGGATGCAATATGTTACGGTGATGGGAATGCCGCCGATCGTGTCATGATAAAGATGTGGCCTAGTGATGGCCATCCGCGGATACGCATGCGCCTCACCATCCAGCACCACGCCTAACACATCGTCTTGGGGTTTCAGAATGGTCTCAGCTTGTTCAGCGCTGAGCAGTTGCTGGTCCTGGGGAGAGCCCATGATGACCGGGACATAGCCCCCCCACCAAAAAGCGAGGAAAAACACTCCAGTCAGCCCAGCAACCCAACCCCACTCGGTTGCGACATCCCCCGTCATGGCGAGAAAAAAAGTGATTGCTACGCTCAGGCTCCCAAGTCCGCGGAGCAGTACGCGATGCTGATGAGCAAAGAGCATGGTCTCGCGCTTCGGCATCCAGAACTTGAGCGTCATAGGGGAGAAAGGGAAAAAGGTTAGCGCGAGCAGGAGAACGCCGACGAGATACAATCCGATAGCGAAAGGTTCCATGTTTGTCTCCTCAATACTGTACTGAGTTCCGTACGTGTGGTCTGTCCGAAAACGTTGGCACGTTCACAGCTCTCTTGCGGACAGCACGCCTACGTCATTTTTTCAGTAACCTTACTGTACCGGCTAAAGTTCCAGAGACTTTTGTTCCACGATTTCGACGCTCTCTCTTCTCTTTGCGATGGACACAGCCACAAAGGTGTTTCAACAGGAGTCTTCATGGTCGATCAAGAGAGATAGGAATCGTTAGGAAAGAACAGGATGCTGTTCATCCCGCGTAAGTTTGTTGGCTGGCGGTTGAGACCGTGCGTTCACCGTTGTCGGTGCTAATTCGTCAAGCGCTCTCCGCGCCAGTCTGGTGACAAACACGGTGACCACGACAGTGGCGAGGAGTCCAAGACCGAACAGCACGTGGCGGCCAGCGCCTCCCGCCGCCTGTCCAGTGGACAATGCCGCCAGATTCTGCGCGGCAGAGCCAAGATAGACGTACATGAGCGTCCCAGGGAGCATGCCAATCCACGACGCCAGGACATAGTCGCCAAAGGAGACTTGCGTCAGGCCAAAGGCGTAGTTGAGCAGATTGAAGGGAAAGACTGGCGAGAGCCGCATCAACAACACGATCTTGAACCCTTCACGTTTCACGGCCTGGTCAAGCGCGTGGAATCGAGGGTTTCCGGCAACCTTGGCTTCGATCGCGCGCCTGGCGAACGTACGACCCAACAGGAACGCTGCGGCTGCGCCCAGAGTACTGCCGAGAGAAACCGCGACCGTGCCGACTCCCACGCCAAACACAAACCCCGCGCCGAGTGTTAAGAGAGAGCCAGGAACGAAGAGAAGCGCCGCAGGGATATATCCTGCTCCAAGAACGAACGTGCCCCAGGGGCCGACGGTTTGCACCCAGGCCAGAAAGCGGGAGAGATATGCTTCCACGGGCAGCATGAACGCCCCTACCGCAAGAACCACCACAAGTATGACACCAACGACGACACGATACATCTTGAAGCCTTTCCCGTGACGACGGTTTGCCGCTGTCGCGCAAGCAGCGCGTGCTGCTTTGTATGTTGTAACCATTGATGGTTGCGTGTGGTTCCCGTGGTAACCCAAGATTGTTACAGCGCCGTGTATGGATTGGGAACTTTTTGGAGTCGAGAGGATTTTATGGAGAGAGCTATGACACGAGAACACCACGAGTTGCGAGCGGTACGGACAAGGCCGCGGAAGCGGGTGGCGTCATTGTCGTTGGGTACTTTTGCAGATGACGAAATCAAATAAAAAAAGCGTCTCTCTATCCTTTTAGTGGGGGAGCCGGAGACTAAGAACAGTGAAGGTTTTGTTTACTGTCACCTTTGTTGTGGCGCTGTTCCGGCATACGCCGGGGTATTGCCAGAGCTTAGGACAGCCAACCGTTACAACTCCCTTGGTGGTTGTCGCCGAAGCGAAAGAAATGCAGGTTTTCGGCAGTATCTATCCGGCACGGTTCAATGCTGCTCAGGGAGACGAAGCCCATTATCATCTTCTCGTGTGGCAAGGCGGAACCTCAAGAGCCGCCTTGATTGAAACCCCAGTCGATGATCTCGTCTTTCACGAGGCACTGGTTGCCCTGGGGGTACAGCCTGGGGACAACCTGACAATGGATTCCTGGAGTAAGCGACACGATCCGCAAAGCGCCGCGCCGCAAGAAAAAGTGCTCGGGAGTGCTCTTGACGTGTGGATTGCCTGGGAAGGGAATCCAAGAGGCATCTCTGTTGATCGAACGTTCCGTCAGGTTGCCAGTGATGACCCGCAATCCGCGATCGCATGGCGTTTTGGCGGCAACCGCGACCGCTGGTTTAACCGGGTCCCTCTTGCTCCGCGACCCGGCTGTTTAGCGTGTCTCTACAGTTGTCCAAGCGGCAAAGTGAGCAACGGAACGTTCAGTATTTCTGATTATGTTACTGCTCCCTCGCGTTTCCTGGCCAATAGCGATATGCTACCGCCCGATGGGACCCCAGTCGTCGTGACGTTTCGGGTAATCCCGTGAACAACTCCAGAGAAGATCGCGTTCGCCTTTTGACCCTTCGATCGCGCTCAAGACAGATGCTGTCGAAGCCTGCGTGGCCTAGCTGTCCGCTGCTGTATGGCTAACTTTTTGCCTCGCATTGCCGTTCTCATCCCTGCCCTCAATGAGGAGGCAACTTTGCCTACAGTGCTGGCGGATCTTCCTACCGAGGTCATTGACGAAGTGGTGGTGATAGATAATGGCTCCTCTGACCACACCGTACAGGTCGCACATGCGAGTGGCGCTACCGTGCTGAGCGAACCGCGGCGTGGGTATGGGTCAGCATGCCTGGCCGGCATTGAGTATTTGAGGGCGAAGAGACCCGATATCGTTGTGTTCCTTGATGCGGATTATAGCGATCACCCAGACGAACTTCCTACGATCGTGCGGCCGATCGTGGCGGGGGAGTGTGATCTCGTCATCGGCTCGCGGACAAAAGGGAAAGCCGAACCAGGCGCACTGCTCCTGCAAGCTCGCTTTGGCAACGCTTTGGCGACGCTCCTGATCCGTCTGCTCTATGGTTTTTCATACAGTGACCTTGGTCCGTTTCGCGCCATCCGTTTCTCTTCACTTCTTGAGTTGGGAATGATCGACCGCACTTATGGCTGGACCGTGGAGATGCAGATTAAGGCGATACGACAAAAACTACGGATTGCCGAAGTGCCCGTGCGTTATCGTAAACGGGCTGGAGGAGAATCGAAAGTAAGCGGCACGATCAAGGGCACGGTCCTCGCTGGGTGCAAGATCCTTTGGACGGTGTTTCGTTATGCATGGAAGCCAGCCTGATGGAGAAGGCGATAGAGTAGTATCCTACGTCTCCTGTCTCCCGTGTGGGAGGGGACAAGGAAGAGCGGAGCATAAGGGCGCTGTCCCATACGCCAGTCATTCAATTCTCCACGGTTGCTGAGAAGCCTGCCCCTTCAATCGCTTTGACGAGGTCAGTGTCCTGCACCTTTTCGTCAGCCACCACCGTCGCCCGGTCACCTTCCACCTTCGCCGCCTGCACGCCATCAACTTTCTCTAGCGCTTTGCGGGCGGCTGGCGCACACATGGCGCACGACATGCCGTCTACTTTGAGATTCACCGTCCGTTCCCCGGCCCACGCTGTCGTGCTTAAAGCGAGGGCAAGAGCTCCTATGAGTGTCATCCACTGTTGCTTCTGCATCGACGATTCTCTTTTCTGAGCTTTCTTTCGGACTTTTTCAGGACACGAAATGAGGCAACACCACCGGGTAAAGCGCGGCCACGACAAAGACCAGGCTGGCGATCCAGAACACGATGCGGCTGGTTCGCAGGGCCGAGCGCCCATTCTCTACGCAGTCAAACTGCGGCGGGCGGATATACAGATGATGAAAGGCGTAGCCAAGCAGCCCCACCGCCGCCAGCATAAACGCCGGGCGGTACGGTTCGAGCGGAGTAAAGAGGCTGAGCCCCCCCCACGCTGACCCCGAACAGCACGTACAGCGTTGGCCCTCGGCAACAAGTGCTGAGCAAAAACGCTGGAACCAGTGAGCTTAAACTGCTAATGGCTTCTTTACGCATATGATTTTTCCTTCCCGGGCATGGCCGTTCTTGTGTGAATCACACATGATCACGGTAGTGGTCGCCCTAATCCGGCGGCGCGGAGTGTTGCCTCATCCGGTCCTCGTGCGACACAGCAGTCCGCCAGGCGCCCGTCAATAACCACGGCTGGTACTGAACGAATGTCTAAGTTCTTCGCTCGGCTCGACACTGCTGGGTCTGTCATATCGAGAACGGTGACTTCGCACGATGAACACGCTACACGCTTGACGAGCGTGATGGTCTCCTCGCAGGCTGGGCATCCGGCGCTGAAGATTTCAATGTGTCGTTTCGTAGTCATAGTTTGGTCTCCTTCCGCAGGACTTAGTGTTCAAGGGCGCTCTTCTTCATAGCTGCGACGATCTGTTCAACCGGCGGGACGCCGCGCAACCCGCCGTCGTCGCCGCGGTACAGACGACAGCACTCCGCGCTTGCATTTGGTTCAACACCGGCCACATCCTGCCCGTTCACCAGGATGGTGGGTGAACCATATCCGCGGACGTGGCCTGGACTGTCTCGAGCATTGCGGTCCCATTCCTCCCAGGTCGGAGCAATTCCCATCACGGCACAGGCGCAACGCAAGGCTGCCCGCGCTGCGTCGACGTTGGGACAGTCGCGGTCGTACACAAGTTCCACACGGTACGTCATGTCTCCTCCTCCGTATCCAACGCCTCAAGAATGGGGCAGTCGGTAATGGGACCACGCCCTGCACACTCGACCACCAACCGGGTGAGCGCTTTTTTCATTGCTAGCAGGGCGCGGATTTTTGCCTCGATAGCTATGATTTTCGTTTCAGCGCGGACACGAACGTCTGCGCACTGGGCGCGCGGCGCCGCTCGCAGAGCAAGGAGTTCCTTGATTTCTTTTAAGGAGAAGCCGAGGGCCTGTGCGTGTTTGATAAAACGCACGCGCTGTGCCGTCTCCTCAGGATACAGGCGGTAGTTTGCCACACTGCGCAGGGGGCGCGCCACGAGACCGCGCCGCTCGTAGTAGCGCGGTGTTTCCACATGCACGCTCGCTTGCTTCGCGACAGCGCCAATGGTCTGTCCATTCATCTGGCATTCCTTTCTTGCTGCAAGATAAACCCTGTACCTTAGTGCAGAGTCAAGAGCTGTTTACTACAAAGAGAGAGGAAGGCGCGAAGAAGGGCAGAGGTCGGGTGAAGCCCTTCGTCTGATTGTATTATTAGGAAAAAGCTTCCTGCAGTGGCGACTTTTGCTCTTTACTGTGGGCGGCAGTTTTCTTGACCCTCTGTAACTGTAGCTGCCGCAGTAGGAATAGTAGGGGCCTCCTGGCCGTCTGCGCCGTGCAGCGAGAGCCGGCACATAGAGACGGTGGCGCTCAGCTTCCATTCCCGCAAGCGCATCAGCGCCTTGTCTTGCCGTTGCGGATGAAAGGAGCCGCTCCCTTCGATGATGGGAAACGTTTCTTCTCGTTGCACTACCCCGACGCCGGGCGCATAGAGCGTCACGACCGTGGCTTTGCCGCCTTTGCGGCGATTGGTCACCTCCACGCAGTGGGAAAACTTACCCGCAGGCACGGTGACAGTTTTGTGCAACGCGGTGATCTCGTACTCGCCATCTTCGTCTTGCCACGTGGTTCCCACCTGCAAGGGTCCTTTCAGATAAAACGGGGGCTGCTCTTTGTCCTTTGTTTCAGCAGCCATACGCTTGATGCCGTCCGTGGTCGGGATGAAGGACTCTTCAAAGCCGCCGGTAGTCAGATCACTTGGGTGAATGCGCAGGACAAACGCTCCCTGTTCTTCGCGGGTCACCTCCCAATACTCCTCGGTGGGAGGTGCGCCATCGGTGCGGTCTTGCACTTCGTAGACCCAGCGGTTCCCAATTGCCAGCGGGAAATATTGGGAGAGAAGAGCATCGTCAGCCTGAACGAGGCGACTTGTTGTGAGGATGCACATCACTGCCATGACAACGATCATGCGTGGCTCCTGTCGCTCTTGCCTTTATTGCCCCCATGAGATGACGTGCTCGGGTTTCAGCACGATGAGGACGCGTGGTTCTTTTTTGTCCTGCATACTTTTCACATAGGCAGCGCCCCGCTCGTGGCCTTGATACCGTTCCACAATTTTGAGCGTCTCGTTCCAGAGGTTGTCCTCAGTCAGTTGTGCTCTTCCCGTCGCGATGACGGTCGTGCTGGTAGTCGTCTCATCAATGCACAGGCTGATGCGCGGATCCCGCCGAATGTTGAGGTATTTCGCGCGGTCTTTGGTCGTGGAGATCCAAAACTGCTCACCGTCCCAGCGGTAGATCACCGGCGTCAGTTGCGGGCTGCCGTCTTTCTTAATCGTGGCCAGGATCGCGTTATGTTTCCTGTTGAGAAACGTATTGATCTTGTCTTGTGTCAGGGGCGGACGTTGGGGCGCTTTGCTCTTCGCGAGCGCGCTTTCCAGCCAGAGGCTGCTCACTAATACGCCACACAACCCCAGCACCATCATGAACCGTGATCTTGTCATGCTCATTGCTTACCCCTACTGCACGGTCTGTGAGAAAATAAAAGGCCGGCATCTTGTCTCTGTTTTTATCGCTGCCCACGACGCAACTCAGTGACAGCCGGAACGGGATCAGGATCGGCCCATCTATCCGCTTCGGTCAACGGACGAGTGTAGGCCGACGCTTCCAGCAGAATCCCGTCGGGGTCGCGGAAATAGATGGACATGATGAAATCATGGTCAACGATCGGACTCACTTCAACATCCTGAGCGCGTAAGCGCCGTTGCAATTCTTCCAGCTGCGCCACATCCTCGACGGAGAAAGCGACATGGTGCATCGTCCCTGTGCCGACATGACCTTGCTGGGATCCAGGAAAGTCGAAAAAGGCCAGGAGATTGCCTCCCCCGAGATCGAAGAAGTAATGGCGAGAATTCGGATCGTCATCATTCCGTTGCGTCCTGACCAGCCGTAAGCCGAGCACCTGGGTGTAGAAACGCACGGTGCGGTCCATGTTGGCGGACACGAGTGCAAGATGATTCACGCCGCGAAACGTCATCGTCAGCTCCTTTCCTCCGTGTCAGCAGTGCCATGTCTATCCAGTATGAAAACCAACCACCGAGTCACAAAGTTCCCGTTTCTTTCCTATCAACCGAGCGATTGGGAACTTTTCCCCTGCGGCGGTTGTTCACTTTTGGCTCAAGTCATCTTGGCTGACCGCCGTGATACCTAAAAAGGATCGCGAAGCGGGTACAGAACCGTGCTGAGTTTTGTGTTGTGGACCTGGATATTCATTCTGGTAGTGGCGGCTGGATGCTATAGGCCATCATCACCGTGGACCTTCGCCGACTTCCCACGTTTCCGCGAGTATCGCTGCCGCCCAACCGCGAGCGACCACTCGGATGAAGCAGCACAATACCTGCTCCACCGATTTCGCCCTCGGATCGTAGTTGCTCCGGGGGCGCCGTGGCCGATAGATTTCTACCGGGACTATCTCCCCAATACGGTCCTTCGTGATGCCGATCAGGCAGGGAAGGTTATTGCGACGCAGGTGACCCGCGAGATCTTGCAGCAAGAGGACGAACGCTTGCACGCGTATCTTGACCTCCTGCAAGTTCCAGACCTCCGTCGCGACGGAAAAACTCCAGTCGTGTATGGAAGGCTCTACCACGAATCGGTAGCCTTGTTCGATGCAGAAGGCGCCTCCATGAGTCGACGCTGGACGTTCCTGAAGTACAACGTTGTGTTCGCCCGCAGCGGCTTACCAGCGGGACTCCCGTGGATCTACGAGCAGGCGCTCAGATTGATGCGCCTTGATCCTGACGATTGGCATCAGCTGGATAATTTCTGCGCCGTACATATTGTTCTTGATGAGCACGAATCACCGATTGCCGTCCTTCTCGCGCAACATAACCATCATCGCGCTTACCTTATCGGTCGTGATCTCCCACTGCCTGCGGATAAACGGCTGGTTTTTGCCGCGGCGCAGCGATCGAATGAACTCTATCCGGATCGCGGAGAGACAACGCCGCAGCGCCATCGCACCATTCCCTGGGCGGGGTATCTGGAATACCTTCTGAGCGGGAAGCATAAACCCTGGTTTACCGCGGACGATATCGTCTATGGTAGAGCGGCAGGCGGTGAGGAGGTCGACTACGAGCTGGCTTTCCTGGAGCCATGCGATCCCTTTTACACCTCGCGGTGCATGTTAGGTCAATATCGTCCCTTCTTTGGCCTCGAGATTGGACGCAATGGTCCGCCCGGGGCGGATTACTACGCCCTTCCAGAACTGATGCCGCTGGGTGCGCTCTTAACCGCATCCTATTTGCATGACAACGACGCCGACGATATCCAGGCAGTGCGTGCGGCGATCGGTCGGCAGCGTCGGCGGTTCAACGCCGCGCCCCTCATTCAACATGGAGCCCGCACACTCTCTCGGGACCTCCTCCCTCATGAGACCCGCTGTCCCTCTTGCGCGTTGAGAGTCCAATCGTATTCAAGATAGCGCAGCTCGCTATCGGTGAGGTTCAACCGTACTCGCTTGTTCTCAGGGACAAAACGACGCACGAACGCCGCCACCGACCCCGCATTGTTAATAAAATCGGCGGCAAACCACTCAAAGATTCGTGACAGCGCAACGGGCTGCGCATCGAGATGGTTGCGGGTAGGGTCGAGGAGAAATGCTTGGGTCGCCTCATCAAGCTGCGCATCCAGGCGCTCTGGAGTATACGCCTCGCGACGCAATTGGGGACAACTGCTCGACGCACATACGATGGCGAAATGTACGCGCGGATCCTGAAATTTCTTCCGTAAAATCTGATGTTCGATCTCATCGGCGGTGCGATCCTTCCCGGCGATCCGCACCGTGAACCAACGAAAGAGCCGCTGCCGCGCCAGCAGCGATTCTGCCGTATAGCCCTGTAAGACCCCGCTGATAATGAGTGCATTGTAGGCGTTGATCCACAACGCCTTCTCCTCGGCGTCGGTCATGCCGTCCGTTTGCGCGTGCGCCAACGTTGCCAGATAGGCGTCGAAGGCCGCACGATCGTGTGTCTGCAGGTCGCGATATGCGACACGCCCCTGGGCATCGACATAACGTGTCAATAGTGTGGTCCACGGTTCATGATTCACTGCGGCCTCACTCGAAAGGGGCGCCAGGACAGTAGCTATAACCAACATTCCAATGGTGAGATGTTTCACCGGCATCCTCACATACTCGATATGCTACACTCATTGTGATATGGATCACGGGTAGATGTTGGTCACCACCCGTGTAACACAACGTCAGTGGAGAAACTTTTCTTCTAACGGTAAAGCGAGGGCCTCATGCACTTTGTTGGTGAAGTTCATGAGGCCGACCACTGCGGCGATCTCCACCACTTCCCCTTCAGTGAAATGCTGGCGCAACTGCGCGACCAATTCATCACTCACCCGCGCCGGGTCGCGCGTCGCCTGCTCGGCAAACCGAAGCGCGAGTTGTTCCGGTTCGGAGAACAGGTTGATCGCCAGCGTTTTGATGCCTTCGAGTTCGGTTGTGCTACAGCCAATTTCGTGCAGCATGCCGCTGGTATGACCGATACAGTAAGGACAACCGTTGGTGGTGGAAACTTTATAGGCGACCATGACTTTGAGCTTGCGGTCGACCGTGCCGGTTCCGAGCACCGCGCGCGCGAGGTTGGCGAACGCGAGGGCGATCTCCGGTCGGTGGGCGTAGGTGCGGAAACTGTGCGGCACGACGCCCAAGGCGGCTTCAAGTATCTGCGCGGCTTCTTTGACCTGTCCCTGCATGGACTCTACTGGCATAAGAGAAATACGCGGCATGTTAATGTCCTCCTTCTGTATTGGTTCATGGGGCAATGGCAGAGGGCCACATCTGTCACTTGCTCTATGGCCGAGGGAACTTTTCTGCGCAGGAAATGGTTCTGACTCATAATTATCCGCAGCTCAGTATGCATAAACTCGCCGCAATGGAAAGAAGTTCCTGTGGTACAGAGGCGCCATGAGCAGGCAAGAGAGGAAGGAGGAACACAATGCCGGCAATCATTGTCGAAGGAAAGGTGGTGGACAGCTACCGGTTTTCCGGACCAGCAGCGAAGATCATGCGCCAGGCTATTCCCCAAGAGCCGCAATATGACTGGATTCCCTGGACCCCTCTGAAGAAGCCACTCTCGACGTGTCGTGTGGCGCTCCTGACCACGGCGGGGATTTCACTCACCTCAGATCCGCCGTTCAATATGGAGCGGGAACGCCAGAACCCGTACTGGGGCGATCCCAGTTTCCGCAGGCTCCCCAGCTGGGCGACGGAGAAGGATATCGCGGTCAATCACATCCACATTAAGACGGAGTACATCTATCAAGACCTGGATGTTGCGCTTCCGCTCCAACGCTTTCAGGAGTTGGCGCAGTCAGGCGAAATCGGTGAACTGGCTCCCACCCATTACTCCATTATGGGGTACAACACCGATCCCACGGATCTGGTATGCGCCACTGCTCCACGGATTGCCACCCAGATGAATGCGGAAGGCGTGGAGGTGGCGTTTCTTGTGCCAGTGTGACCCATCTGCTGCCGGTCCGTTGGACTGGTGCAACGTGTGATCGAAGAAGCAGGAATATCGACGATCTGCGTCAACATGATCCCGGATTACAGCCGCGCCTATGGTTTTCCCCGCGTGGCGGCGCTGGAATACCCCTTCGGTCTCACTCTCGGGCGGCCAGGCGATCGAGAAGGGCAACTACAAGTGATTCGCGCCGCACTGCAGGCGTTGATCGACATTCAAGAGCCCGGCGGCGTCGTGCATCTCCCCTTTGAGTGGCCGGAGGACCCGACCGTGGTTGATATCCATCCGCCTGAACCGTCTCCGATCGCCAAACTTATCGGGCAAGGAAAGGTTGCCAATCCCGTTGCTGTGCTGGGACAAGGGGGATGGGGCGATATAGACGCTATCTTACGGAAAGGCCGGAGGCGGGCTGCAATGCAATAGCCGCGCAAGTGGGTGAGAGAGAACACAACATACGAACTGCAGGAGGAAAGACCATGCGATTGACTGGCGACTATCCGAGCAATCCCCCAGGGATGCTCAGAGACATGTTCAAAATCAACCTCGTGAAAACGATGAAGAAGAAATTTGGCGCCGCCATGCGCCACGCCTTTGCGAACTTTGCTACCTATCGACCGATCGGCTCGCAAGCGCCGGAGTTGGTCTTAGAAACGAGCACCGGCGAGCCTTTCTCGTTGGCTGGACTACGAGGGAAAATCGTCGTGCTGGAGTTTGGCGCCATCACTTGACCACCCTTCTTGGGGCAGGTTGCCCCAATGGAACAGCTGAAAGCCAAGTATGAGCATTATGGCGTGGAATTCGTAGTTGTGTACGTACGCGAACCCCATCCGGGAGAACCCGCGTACCGCAAATACCAGCAGCCTCAGACGTTGGAACAACGCCGACAATACGCGCAAGAGTTAGCAACAACCCGGCAGATGAAAGCGACGATTGTGGTGGACACCATGAATGATGACATATCAGAGCGCTTCGGTTCGTTACCCAACATGGTGTATGTCATCGATCGCCAAGGCGTGATCGCGTATAGCGCTACATGGACTATGGCCGAGAAAATTGACCAGGCGCTGGCAGCCTTAACAGCTGACGATGCCGCCAGGACAGAAATGTCGGCCTAATTTCTGGGAAGGGACGGCCACTATGCCTATTTCCGCGGCATTTCCATTTGCATCGCACTATGTCAGCGTAGAGGGATCACGCATCCACTATATTGAGCAAGGCAGCGGCGACCCGATTCTCTTTCTCCATGGGAATCCCACCTGGTCCTATCTCTGGCGGAACATCATTCCCATTGTTGCCTCCCAGGGTCGCTGCATCGCTATGGACCTCATCGGTTTTGGCAAGTCTGACAAGCCGCCTATCGACTACGGCTATGCGGACCACGTGAAGTATGTCGATGGTTTCATCGCCGCGTTGGGGCTCAAGAACCTGACGCTTGTACTGCATGACTGGGGCGGCGCGTTTGGCTTTGATTATGCGTTGCGCCATCGAAACAATGTCACGGGCATCGCCTTCATGGAGGCGCTCGCCTTTACCTTTCGTTGGGAGCACTTCCTGGAAGGGGCGCGGGATACCTTCAAGGCGTTCCGTACGCCGGAGGTCGGGTGGAAGATGATCGGCGAAGAGAACGTCTTTATCGAGCAACTCATACCAGGGCTCATTCTCCGTACACTCACACAAGCAGAACATGACGCCTATCGAACACCCTTTCCGACCGTGGAGTCTCGCAAACCAGTGTGGCGTATGCCGAATCTCTTGCCGTTCGGCGACCAATCGCACGACGCCTATCAGGAGGTCAAGAGGATCGAGGATGGGTTATCAACTTTAACAATGCCGACGCTCCTCCTCTGGGCGCACCCTGGAGCCGTCATTGACAGCGCGGAGCGCGTCCAGTGGTTTCGTGAGCGCCTTCCCGAGCTGACAGTTGTCGATGTCGGCCAAGGACTCCATTACATCCAGGAAGATCAACCTGACGCGATCGGCAACGCGATCGTGCGGTGGTTAGAGAAGACGCGAGGAGCACCGCCTCCAGTCGAGGACCAACAACCTGCGAGCAGTTCGTAGATCAGAGGTTGCTAAGGAGACACCATGATGGGAGAAACAAACAATCCAACCTTTTACTCCGCGTTGAGTCATGCGCCGGTCCGTTCGGCTGGGAATCAGGTTGATTTGTCTATTTACCGCGACGCCGGGGAGACACGCTATGGTGCGTTTCGGTATAAAGCTCCAGTTGAAGGATTAGTTCAGGTGGGCGGGCCGCACAACGCCGAAACAGCTTGGACTGACGATTTCGAAATTGCCTACACCAAAGTCGGCAACCGAGGGCCGCTGGTGTTGCTTCTCCATGGCGTACCATGCAACCGCGCCCAGTGGGAAGAAGTCCAACGCTTTCTTGGTCGCTTCTGTGAGACCATCGCCATCGATATGTTGGGCATGGGAGAGAGCACGCAGCCGCGTCTTTATGGCAAGAAAGACAACCCGTCCAATGATGCGCAATGGCACTGGGTGAACGACGTGGAGTATGTCGAGCAACTCATGCAACACGAATACCCAGGCCGCAAGTTTATCTTTATTGCCGCTGACTGGGGCAGCGGCATCGCGTCGCATTATGCCGCTGCGCACAATGACCGTCTCAACGCCCTGATCCAGCTGGACGCCATTGCCTTCGACGGCTATCCCGTCAATGAAATCCAAGCTATTGGCCGGGCATCGCAGATTCCGGATACTCCTGAAGGCGACGCCATGTTTGCCGCCGCCTTTGGTGCGTTTGATCAGACGTTGGTCCAGATTCTCAAGACCATGGTGTACAACCCCGGCGTCTATAACCAGTACAACCTGAGAAAACTGATTTTTCCGTATGTCGATGTGGACTACGAACGCAATACCGCGCGAGATGGCGTCACTGATGTGGCGAAAGCCACGACGCTACGGCTGCATCTCCATAACCTGCGCGTGTTGGCTGAACGCGCGGCAATTTTAAGTCCGGCGCTGTTGTTGCCCTATCATCCTGAGCACAATCCTCGCGGCGTGGACTACCAAAAGATTACCGTTCCCACGCTCATAGCCTGGGGAGAATTCGACAACATGATGCCGGCGGCGCAAACGCAACGCTTTGCCAATGTGTTGGGGACGGATGACGTGCAAATTACCTACATTCCTCGAGCCGGGCACTTTGCCCATACGGATCAGCCGCTCTTTGTGGCGGACACCATCTTAAACTTCATCCGCCGGGTTATGGGACGTAGCGCTTTGGCTGATATCTATCTCGGGAACGAGGGCATTTGGAAAGGGGATGAACGGTTAGTGATTGAAGAGCTGCGAGTCTTGCATGGCATGTCACCAGAGTAGCGATCGTATCACTTCAGACTTCGCACCGATCCGCCGGGCGTGCGCAGCTTCGAAAGTCGGGAAAGAGTCCCAAAGCTGACTTATACGTTATTGAACGGAGTGGCCCGATACTACTGGGTGAATTCAATCGGTTGGTGGCAGGCGTTACCGCCAGCGTTATTATCGTAGACGAGTCGGCCGCCATAGTCGGCGCCCCAGGTCATCCCGGCAAGGAAGAGGAGGAGCAGCAGCAGAAAGATGAGCCTGCCCTTGGTAGGAATAGGCCGGTCAGCCACGGCCCACAGGCTCAGTACCGTACTGAGCGCAAAGGTGGCGAGCATCAAGCGCTTATGGGGCTCGAGCAACTCGGCGCGCACAGAGCGCGCAATCATCACGCCGGGCTCAGCATAGAGGCCGGTCGCCACCGCGACGGCTGCCGACATGGTCCCCAATCCGAGAAGCCACAATGCCGTCCACGCCCAGGATTCCCGCCCGGCGAGCCCGGCAAGAAGATAGAGAAGCGCGGCGCCTGTCAGAAACGCTAGGGGAAAGTGAACCACCAATGGATGGACGTTCTGGAGGTGCTGCACCCCTGTCGGAAGGACCGAGTCTAGCACAGGATCACCTGACTGAGCTGACCATCAGAAATGAGACGCCGCCACTCGTATACGACTTGCCGGTGACCGTGGCCGTGCTCCCCATTTTATTGATAACGCCGTCAGGAAGAGGTGTCTTGTCTTTGTCCGGAAGCAAGACATAAATCTTATCCGTCCCGTTCTCCAGAAGCCCCACCGACATGCCCTTTTTGGCACAGTCAACGCCGCACTGCTTATGACTTGCGCCTCTGGCGCCCATGCCGACATAACAAAAAGAGTCAATAACCTCACCCGTAACGGTCTTTGCTCCTTCATCTGCCGCTCTCACCAGAGGTGATACGCCTGCCAGAAGGAACAACCCCAGGCTCGCGATGACAAATTTTTTCATCATCCTGTACCTCTCCGTGGTTACTCCCCAGAGCTAACTGGGTACGTGGAATTTCTTTCTCTTCGTCCACTTTCCCGGCAGTTTGATGAACAGAGAAGTGTTACGGAAAGTTCCCCGGAACAGCTGGGAGGAGAGGAAGTGCGGTTTTTCTTTACTCCCCTTGGTTCGCTTTTCCTCCGCACCCTCAGCTCTACTCCGCAGCACGCTCCGACACCTGCTAGCTCTTGTCTGCATTCATTTCTACTAGCCGTTGCATCCTAGGATCGAGCTCCACCCCCAGGCCATCGGCCAGGCGATCCATAAAGTTAAAGGTGCAGGTGATCAGCACGATATCTACTACCTGCTCTTCGCTGAAGCCGTGCTGCTGGAGACCCTCGACATCTGCCTGTTTGACGGTCCAGGGCTCGCGTGTGAGCTTGAGGGCGAAGTCGATCATGGCCTTGTCTGGCGGCGCCAGTGGAGCATTAGTGGGGTCGGTCTTGAGATGTTTCACTAAAGTGTGGTTTCCGGTCTCCATACGCAGAAACTCTGCGTGGGAATTCGTTCAATAATGGCAGTGGTTGAGGGCAGAGACCGCAGTAGCGATCATCTCCTCCCGCACCCGTCCAAGGGTTGAGGCGCCAAAGGTGATGCCCATGTTGAGGCGCCAGACGCCGAGGAGGGCTTCCGGTCGCAGGCTCATGCACTTCATGATGTTGGGTACCCGACCCCCACCGAGTGGGTGTTTCATTAACTCGGCATATACCTCGGCCAGTCGTCCGCTGGCCTCATGCTCAGCAAAAGTTTTTACCCAGGTCATAGTCTCCTCCTTTCTCTCGGGCTGCTTGGCTTTTGTAGAGAAAACTCTTCATCGCCTGCAGAAGTTCCCACAAACACATTTCCCCCCTTGAGCTTGAGAATAAACGCTCACGGGCGCCCAAAGGTTCCCCTGAAAAAGTCTGCCGACACGCGTACACGCGCCGCGATGCACGTAGAGCGCCGGGCAGTTGATCATTGCTGGGGCGAACGTCGGTAGGTGGGAAAAAGAGAAGAGAGCTAAAGACAGGTTCGGGGAACTCTTGCGCTAGTTGCTGCTCTCAGAAGTATGGAGCGTGGACATAACGGGAACGATCGCTTCTCGAGACTGGTTTACTACAAAGAGTTCCCAGACCACTCGAGGTGGAGGAGTCAGGCGTGGCAAACGGGCAGATTGCGTGCCGTGCCCCTGGGCGCCTGCAGCCGGCTGCCGATCGGCGCGGCCTGCTCTTGTAGCCAAAGAGAGCGAAAGAGCGGACACCGAGGCCGGCCGAGACTGAATGCGAGCGAGTGCGCCCACCGTATGTTGACCCACACGTGTATTTCCTCCAAGAGAAAGAAGAATGGGGGAGTCCGTGATTCAGAAAAAACGCCTGCATCTTGTCGATCAGCCGGTGATTGAGCACTTACCGCAAACCAGTCCGGCGGACGAGTTCAATCAGGAACTGGTTCGTAACATTCATCCCTTGGACTGGGTGAATCCGCAACCAAGTGGGCGCTACAATCTGGTTGTCATCGGCGCTGGCACTGCTGGGTTGGTGACGGCAGCCGGAGCCGCTGGCCTGGGCGCCAAGGTCGCGCTGATCGAGCACAGCCTGATGGGCGGCGACTGCCTGAACGTTGGCTGCGTACCGTCGAAGGGTGTTATTAGTGCCGCCCGCGTCGCGGCAGCCGTGGGCATTGCTCGCGAGTTCGGTGTCGAAGTGTCAACCGGGGTGAAGGTGGACTTTGCCGCCGTCATGCAACGGATGCGACGGTTGCGAGCCCGTATCAGCCGGAATGATGCGGCGCAACGATTCCGCGATCTTGGCGTTGACGTCTATTTCGGGCAGGCGCAGTTTGTAGATTCCAGCACCGTTGAGGTGGACGGGACGCGGCTCAACTTCAAGCAGGCCGTGATCGCGACCGGCGCGCGCGCCGCGGCGCCGCCGATTCCTGGTTTGGACTCAGTGGACTATCTGACCAACGAAACAATATTCTCGCTGACCGAGCTTCCCCGACGACTCGGCGTCATTGGCGCCGGGCCGATCGGTTGCGAGATGGCGCAGGCGTTCGCGCAGCTGGGGTCTGAAGTGTTTCTGGTCGAGGCGGAACACGGCATCCTGCCGCGCGAAGACCGTGACGCAGCGGAGGTCGTGCAACGGGCGATCACACGAGACGGCGTCACGCTCCTCTGTTGCGGGCAAAACTTGACGATCAAAAACGAGCGCGGCATTCGACTCACGGTTGACTCGCATGGGCAGAGCTACGATGAGCCGCTCGACCAACTGTTGGTATCTGTTGGCCGAGCGCCAAATGTCGAACATCTGAATCTGGCAGCGGTGGGGGTGGAGTACGACAAGAAAGGCGTGAAGGTCAACGACCGCCTGCAGACGACAAACCCCCGGATTTACGCCGCGGGCGATATTTGTTCACCCTACCAGTTTACCCATGCCGCCGATTTTATGGCGCGCATCGTGATTCACAATGCCCTCTTCAAAGGCCGCAAGAAGTCCACCTCGCTGGGATGCCCTGGTGTACCTACACCTCGCCCGAAATCGCCCATGTGGGGCTGTACGAAGGCCAAGCGAAAGAAAAGGGGATCGACGTTGACACGTTCGTCCAGGAGTTCCGCGATGTCGACCGCGCGGTGTTAGACGGCGATGAGGACGGTTTCGTCAAAGTGCACGTGAAGAAAGGAACAGACACTATCGTGGGTGCAACCATTGTCGCGCGTCACGCGGGCGATATGATCTCTGAACTGTCGTTGGCGATCACACACGGCCTCGGGCTGAAGAAGATTGGCGGCACGATTCACCCCTATCCGACCCACGCCGAGGCCATCCGTAAACTAGGCGATCAATTCAACCGCACACGGCTGACACCGTTTGTGAAGCGGCTGTTCAGCAAATGGCTCGCCTGGACCCGTTGAGGGCATGCTCGGCATTCATCCTAGGGAGTGCGTGGGACGAGGAACACCGGTTCCTCGTCTGCCGGTTTCATAGCGAGCTCCGCCTCCGTCAGCCGGGCGTAGATCTCGATCAGGTTTCCATCTGGGTCGGTGAGCCACAGTTCATGCAAGGGCGTCCCGCGCCAGGTGGTGCGCGGCGGCTTGGCAATCGGCCATCCTGCCCTCACCGCCCGTTCATACCAATCGAGTACGGCTTGCTTGTCCGGCACGCCGATCCCCAGATGATACAACGTATCGTGATGCAACTCTTTGCCGTCTGACACCACCAGCACGAAGTTGGTATGCCGCTGGGGCAGATGAAACGTCACATATCGGTGAGTCCACTCCTTAGGACGGGTTCCCAGTAGCCAGGCGTAAAAGTGCGCGCTCCGCGGCAGATCAGTAACCCGCACACTACAATGGAATTCGTCAAAAGTTGGCGCCGTAGGGACCTCGCGCAGCGCCGCGAGCACTTCCAGCCGCCCGCGAAGCTGCTCGCGGGCGGCGCGAAAGCGGTGCAGTTGCTGCTCAGGCGATTCGCCCTCATGCCCTGCCGGATCGGGGATCGGCCAATGTAGTCGTTCCGCTTGACCGAGAAAAACCGGACACACTTCCTCGGCGCACAGGGTGATCACCGTATCCACCGCCGCCAGGTCAAGTGCGTCAATCGACTTTGCGGTGTGGCCAGAAATATCTATACCAATTTCCGCCATCACCTCGATCGCCAGTGGATTTACCTGCGTAGGGTTCGATCCCGCACTTTGCACCTGCACGGTGTCACTGAAGAGACGGCGCGCCAGTCCCTCAGCCATTTGACTACGCGCCGAATTCGCCACACAGAGAAACAACAAACTCTTCACAAGATGTTCTTCCTTCCTACCGTTCAATGGGAAGATCGTCGCGATTACCCCACTCAGTCCGGGAAAAGGTTACCAGCTCGCGGCTGTTCAGCGTCGTCAGGTCTCCTCTCTCGTCAATGACAACATTCTTCCCCTGTTGCCAACGAGATCAGCATGCTAATGGTGATAGAGATCTCGCGTTCCTGGTAAGGAGTAAATACGAGTATGCCCAATCAACTTGGCAAAATGTATGTCTGTACGAAATGCGGCGCCCAGGTTATTGTCACCAAAGGCGGCGCGGGCACGCTCAAATGCTGCGGTGAGGAAATGCAAAAGAAATAAATCTCTGTATCCTTCACGCGATTCTCCAGAAACACGGCGCCTGCGGGGTGCTGGTCGACGGCGGTTTCAGCTGGACACGGGCTCTGTTGTTTAACCTCCTCTCAGCGCTCACCGCCAGGGGGTTTTTGTACGTTGCCTTATTTGGTGTTAGGAGCGCACCAAGAAAGGCCGGGCACTACCCCCAAAATATTGCCGCTGAAACCACAAGGCCACGTTCACTAAACTAACCAACACCGGCACTTCCACCAACGGCCCGATCACCGCGGCAAAGGCCGTGCCGGAATTGATGCCAAACACCGCCACCGCCACGGCGATGGCGAGCTCAAAGTTGTTGCTGGCCGCCGTAAAGGAGAGCGTCGCTGTCTGCGAGTAATCCGCCCCAACTTTCCGACCCATATAAAAGCTCACTAAAAACATCGCCACGAAGTAGAAAAAGAGGGGGATGGCAATACGAATGACGTCAAACGGCAGTTGAACGATCAGATTGCCCTTGAGACTGAACATCACCACAATCGTGAAGAGGAGCGCAATCAGGGTAATGGGACTAATATGCGGGATGAAGACGGTATGGTACCATTCCTTGCCTTTTGCTTTGACTAACACGAACCGGGTAGCCATTCCTGCAAGGAAGGGAATCCCAAGGTAAATAAACACACTCTCGGCAATCTGCCCGATGCTGATATCGACGATGCTGCCCTGCAGACCAAACAGCGGCGGCAACACCGTAATGAACACCCAGGCATAGACGCTGTAAAACAGCACCTGAAACACACTGTTGAACGCTACCAGCCCGGCGCAGTATTCGGTATCTCCTCGGGCCAGTTCATTCCACACAATGACCATGGCGATACAGCGAGCCAAGCCGACCATGATCAAGCCGACCATGTACTCAGGGTAGTCTCGCAGAAACAACAGGGCGAGGACAAACATGAGAATCGGGCCGATGACCCAGTTTTGCACCAGCGAGAGGCCTAGGATTTTCCAGTTGCGATACACCTGCCCCAGCTCTTCGTAGCGCACCTTCGCCAACGGTGGATACATCATCAGGATGAGGCCAATGGCGATCGGAATGTTAGTCGTGCCGACCTGGAAGCGGTTGATGAAGGATTCCACGTTGGGGATGAGATGGCCCGCGGAGACTCCAACGGCCATCGCCAGAAAAATCCACAGGGTGAGAAACCGATCGAGAAACGACAAGTGGTTGTTCATGAATCCTCGACTCTCCTTATCAGTCATGAGAATATCGCAGCAGGATGACAAGATACAATTCGAAGAATTTTCGTTGGCGAATGGGACTCCGGTGCTTGTTCAGTTCAGTACGGCCCGACATGTGAGAGGCAATGACGCCTTCTTCTTCGCTTTCTTTGTATCAAATTTTTTTGATATGTCAACGCAACATACAAATTGGCCGGCTCTTGAAGAGCGTAGCGGCACGAGAGAATATCCCCGGGATACTCTCTCGCCTTTCTGTCTCACGTTAGCAGCATGACCCCTTTGCCGATGCCTGCACAGGCTGTACGCCGGGTCGGACGCTGACGCTGGGACCGCAACAACTTCCCATCGCCGTCTGGGGTTGGGGTGCAATCTGCACTGTCGGGCCACAAGACGCCTGAAGCGGAGCACAGGTGGGAGCGGCTAACTCCTTTGCCACCTCATCAGTCTTTTCCATCGCTTTGCTGCGAATCATTTTGGCCAATCCAACGACAAGCTGAATCTCTTCTGTGCGCACGCCCACGCTGCGACCGGCATCCCCATGCTTGCGCAGGTTTGTTGGACAGTTGACCGCCACTGCGGCCGCAATCGAGACGAGCTCTTTCATGCGATCAGTTGGCCCCGCGCAGCAGGACGGCTGCTCTTCTCTGGGCACGCCCAGCGCCTGGTATGCCACCTGCTCCATGATGCCGCGCGTGCTGCCTTTCACACAGAGAGCAGCATCAATGGCCGCCGTAATTTCCTGGGTCGTGGCTCCAGCTCCCTTCACTTCCTTCAGGTGATACTCGGTACACGGGATACACCCCGCTGCCACGGAGGCGCCGACTGCGACGAGTTCTTTCTCTTTCTGTGAGAGCCGTGCTTCCATTCGATTTTCCTCCTGCTGTTGAAGATACGCTTTTAGTCGCGTTCACCAGGTACAGACGGAGGTGCAGAAGAAAAGGTTACAGGCCCCTGACGCCCTGGGCTGCGGCTGGCTCTGTGGCAACAGCCCGTGTGCATCATCCGCATACACAACACCCTCATGCCTACCATCACCAGAAGCCCCAGGAGAGGAAAGAGCCACCAAGAGCCGATGAGATACATCATCCACCTTTACTTGCTCGAACCACAACAACTCGCCATTAGCTCCCGCAGCTTCTGGTCCAGTCCTTCAGGCATTTTTTCTGTCCCACAGCACGACTTCATCATGGCAAAACAGGCTTCCGTCTCAGTCAACTCCTGTTGGCACTTAACGCAACTGGCCAAATGAGCGCGGCGTAGCGCCATGTCATTGGGTCCTAGCTCTCCCCGGCAAACTCAAACATCGATTCGACAAATACTCGGCAGTTCATGATCATACCTCCTTGCCTGGCCCTTTGAGTACACAACTCACCTCGCCGCCACGCTCCGCGGAGATCTCACAGCGTTCCGATGCTAACGCCTTGAACAACTGACGAGCACGATGGAGGCGAACCTTAATCGCCTCTTTGCTGCAGCCGAGGATGGCGACGCTCTCTTCTACGGTTTTCCCTTCGACGGCATACAGTAACAGCGCAGCCCGATAGGGTGCGGGCAGCGAAGCAATACAGTCGCGGACACACTGGGTGACCGCTTGCTGTTCAAGAACTTGAGGAAGCGGAGGGGCAGGGTCAGGAATTCGCGCAAGCATATCTTCTGTTCCTTCAGCGTCTTCTCCGTTTTCCCACGATGGTTGTCCTTTGCCTTTGTGGGCGCGCAAATAGTCACGGAAGAGATTGGTCGCGATGCGGTAGAGCCAATTGGACACCGACCCGTCACCGCGAAAGGTCTGGAGATGTTCGAGCGCGCGGAGAAACGTGTCTTGCGTCAGCTCTTCCGCTAACGCGGCATCTTGCGTGAGGCGTCGCAGGTAGCTGTAGATGCGAGGGCCAAACTCTGCATACAAAGGGGTCAGCTCGTCTTTCGTCTCCATGACGCCTCCTCCAGAATACAGACGGAATCGCCATGAGAAAGGTTACCGCCTCTCTTCTCAAGAGTTATAGATTGAGCCGGCAGATACGGAGCACCCCTGCGTACAACGCGAACCCTTGGGGGAGCACGCGCACGTGCTGTTCTTCTTTTTTGTTACTCCTTACTCCCCGTGCCCCACGACGTTTGGGCGAGTGCGGGAAAGAGATCGTCGTAGAAGAGATCTACCAGGAACAGGAGGCTGGGATCTAACTCTCGAGCGGTCGTACGATTGAGGGGAAATTGCCCAGCTACACCAAGTTGCACGAACTGCCCCTGGTATACCACGCCGGGAGTCAGCCGAGCCTTGGTTAGGCGAGCTTCTCCATTCACCCCGGTTTCAAAGTTGAACTCCACCAAGGGGATAAGCCGAGTGAACGGCCACGGAGCGTCAAGCTCACGAACGTGAGCGCGAAGATAGGGAAGGCTGTACATCAGCAGGATGTCATATTTGAGGACGGTTTCGGTCTCCGCATTCGTCAGGATCTCAAACCCGATGTCTCCCATCAGCGCGAGAGGGTGGAGGTACGACAGACTTTGCGGCAGGTCGCCCAATCCCCGGGCAAAAAGGAGGAGGGGGGCGACGATCAGCTCCCTTGCTGCCCCCACTTCCCGATCACCAAGTGGGAACTCAATTTCCAGAGCCGGCGAGAGGATGAACTCTCGCGCCAGATCTTTCCACACACTGTACTTGAGCAGGATTCCCGGGTTTTGAAATCCCTCTACATGCGGCTGGCCGCCAGCCCGTTCAGAGGTCCACTCGCCTTCCAAGGTGAGGCTGAAGTTGTTTGACAGCTTCTTTTCCAGCGCAAAACCAAGCGAAAATACGTTGCCCTCGTCAGTGTTAAAAAATCCAGGTTTCGCAATGACAAACTCATTTTTAGGGTTGGCGTCTTCTGTCACAAAAGGTTCAATAAATACTCGCTTTCCTACCGCGCCGTGGGCGTGGGCAGCCGCAGTGGCGAAACACGTACTTATACTGGCGAAGACATACATCCATGCGTGACGCATACGAGTCCTCCTCATTTCCTCCACGGAGGATGATCCTCTGGGGTCTGTCAGTAAAAA
This sequence comes from Candidatus Methylomirabilota bacterium, assembly GCA_035575235.1. Taxonomy (GTDB): domain Bacteria; phylum Desulfobacterota; class Binatia; order Bin18; family Bin18; genus SYOC01. The sequence goes on along the minus strand of DATLYA010000005.1, from coordinate 6,927 downwards.
AGCAAAAATTTGGGATCAGACACGAAAGAGAGGAGGGGGTCTGAAGAGCAAAGTGGGATAACCATCAGGAGAGGCGGGGTGGAAAAATGGTCCTGTAAAACGCAAGAAAAGAGGAAGGGGTAACCTGATATTGCCGGACAGCAGAAACCATTCGCCTGCTGCAGGCACGCCAGCAGAGCGATGATGATGGCGACAACTCAGCGCACACGAAAGAGCAGGAATTCTCTTCTGCTCGCGCAGTGTGAGCGGACAATGGGCTCCGGGATGATGACCCGCACAGCCACCGGCACGATGGCGCGTATGTACGCATGTGGAACAGGACGGAATAGACGTACTCCCTGTTCCCAGAACAGAGTGGAACATCACCAGCCCTAGCAGGAGCAACCGCAACAGGCCTTGTCTCCACTTCTGCTCCATAGCACGATCACTACTGCCCCTACTTGTTAACAAGAACGCGGAAAGGGAGGATTCTGTGAATACACGGTACCGGTCGGCCCGACGGCGCGCGAGAGCAGCTCAGTGGTGTATCCACCGCCGGCGGAAAGGTCCGCAACGTTCATTCCTGACTGAATCCCGAAAAACGCCAGCATCTGCTCAGGTTTGCGTCCGGCGTCGAGACTCTTGTCCGCTGCGGGACGGTCGGCTGCATTCACTGCATCCCGGATATGCTGTGGAATCTGATCAGGCGGAATCGGCGGCGACTCCGAAATCGCCGCTCTGGCGACCGCGTGTTGTTGCGCGTGGACCCAAGTTCCTCCGGCAAGAGAGACCACAGTTATTGCGCCGATGGTCAGAAAAAAGCTCACTCCCCGTTTCTGCATCACTTCCTCCTCTCTTCTTGATACTTCTTCACGATGCTCCTCGTGGGTAGGCTGCTGGTGACGAGTTGCTCCTCCCGTCTGGAAGTCCTCTTGGAACGTCCCCGTCACCACTGTGCAATCCGAACACAAGCCATGCTTCCGACCGTGCAAATGCAATGACGAGGAGGCGCCACAGCGGAGAGTTGCTCTCCTAGACGTTCGTGACGGACTCAAACCGGGTCAAGTGCAGCTCCGTTCTCAGGTCGACAGTCATCTCATCGAGAAAGCTGTCCAAGGGAATGCCCGTAGCATCGGCAATGCGGACCATCCGCTCGAAGTTCGACGCTACCCCAGCCGCATCAACCAGCGCCTCAGGTCCCAATTCTTCGAGGACGCGTGTACGAGCGGTTGCCAGCGCCTGCTCGTCGTCACTAACCATTGCTTCCGCCGATGCTACGAGGGTTTCTTCATGGGCTACTCCGCTTCTCACTGTGGTCGTTCCCTCAGTCACTGCGTGGAGGTCGAAGGCTTGACCGGTCGCCTGGCCGCTCGCCCGGAGCAGCATTGCGTGCGCGGTCGTTCAATAGAAACACCCCCGGAGCGCTGAGACGCGACCCGCGATCAGTTCCATTTGCGCACGCGACAACGACCGGCTCCACGTGAAATCCATCAAGCGATCACGAGGCACGTAGTGGGCGTTGCTCAGGTCCATGAGCTGACGCACCGCGTCAGGAATCAAACTTAAGGCGCGGATCACGTTGCCGACCCGCCCTGTGGGATTCCACAGGTCAGCTTCGGCCCCGGTCGCTCCCTCTACCGGAATCATAGGCACCCAGGCTTCCTGTAGTTGAGCTGTCGCAGGGCGATAGCGCGACGGTTCTCCCTCTTGTGGTTCAGGGAGTGGATGCAGCGGAACCCCAATGCCGCGACAAAAGCTGTCGATGCTGACCACCGTCACCACTACATCGATAATCTCCACATACTGCGCATCAGTGATTTCTCCAGACGCCATCGTCTGCTGAAACCAGGACTGCGTGAGCCGGCCGGAATCTGTCACTACTCGGTGAATGGCATCTATCGCCGCATCTGGCAGCATGCTGCCGCGCTGCCTCTATTGCCTGGCGCTCTGCGGCTCGCGTTGGAAGGGTACGTCACCGGAGGTAGCAAGCGCAATCGTACGTATGTGGCGGATAAAGTGCGCGTCGATCCGCGCGTCCCCCAGGATCTGAACGAAGTGGCGTTTGATCCACAAACGTCAGGTGGACTTTTGATCGCCGTGCCTGAACGCGAGGCGGAGGCGCTTGCACGCGCGTTGCTAAATGAAGGCGTCCTGGCGGCGGCGGTGATTGGTGAGGCGACAGCCCATAGCGCCATGTGGGCGGAGTTAGTGGAGTGATAACCGAGGGCGCGATCTGTGGGGGTGAACACGAAACCGTGTAGCGTGCGGCAGAGCCGTTGGGTGTCCTTTCTGTCAGTACACAAAGCGAACTCCAACCAGCACACTCTGGTCGAGCATAGGCTGTTTACCCGCCAAGTCTTGAGATAGGGGAAGCTGGATCGAGGTTTCCACCAGGAACCGCTCACTCACAATCCATTGAAGACCGGGGGCAAGGAAGAAGCTGTTGCCACCGCTGTTGGGCACGCCTCTGTCCTTGAATTGATCTCGTTCAGCATGGACAAAGCTGAACTCGAGCAGGCTAATGACTTCTTGGCCATGTTTTCGTGTCAGCCACGGAAAAAGGAAGTATTCAAGGTCCGTCTTCACAAAAAATTGGTCGCCAAAGGAGATCTCATCATCTTCGGTGTTCAGCCGATAGCCGATGTTGGCCAGCAGGTTGTAACGGGTGGTGAACCTGCCACCGGCGAACTCAAAGATGAAATCGGTCGAGCCCGTTCCAGGCTGCAACGCCCGCTTTACCGATGGAGGCACGGGAAGGTTGATACGTCTGTCGGTCGGACCTGTGGGGAGCTTGAGCGTGAGCTGAAACGCTGCCTGATTCCACGCCTGCTTCTGTGGCAGGCTAAAGAATTTGTACCGACCGAGAAGCATGATATCAGAAATCCCCTGGGTGAATTCGTCTCCCTTGCCTTTGAGATTCAGGCGTTTTTCTACGTAGGGGGCGACAATGCCAAACGCGCTGTAAGTCGTGGGACTATAGAGGAACATGGTGGGCACGATCGTAGCGGAGACGTCTACCCCTGGCCTCGACGCCTCTGCGAACTCCACTCGACCCAGAGCGGCTGAGCCAGAGAAGATGCCGACATTCGGATCAGTCGTACGGATAGGCAGGGCCGGGCTCTCTTTCCCACCCAGGAGCAAGAGGATTGCAACAACCACTGTGACGCCAAACTGCCGCTTTGCCATGACCGCTCCTCCTACAGCATCTGCTGAGCAATGAGCTTGTAGTGGATAGACAGGCCGGTGACGTGAAAGAAGAGCGCCACGAGGAGCCCCGCTGCGAGAGCCGCTAGAGCCAGTACAATGGCGAAAACTGCACCCTGTCTATCTCCCAGGGTTCTTTGGTACAGGCGTACCCGCGGCCAGGAGACGAGGCTGGCAAAGAAAAAACTCACGAGCCCCGCATGAGCGATGCCCACCTTCCAGATATAGGTGCCAACAAAGAGGTTTGCGACGGGGCTCATCCAGGTCAGAAAAGATACTCCAAGCCCAAGGACGGCGTTGGTGACTTGCGCGGTCAGACCGCTCCCCAAAAGGGTCACTGGGACAACGTGCCAGGGAGAAAGTCCCCACGCGGCAATGAGACCACCGAGCAGCAGGCCGTAAAGGACTAGGGGACCTGTTGCCCACAGCTCCGAGCCCACTGCCCGAACGAGCCTCTCCAGCCGCACAGTGGGTTGGGCAACGGCAGCGTCCTCGTTCGCCTCAAGCTTGCCAGGCTTATGAGTCTTGCCAAAAACAAGGCTGAGGCCGAGACTGGCGGTGATGAAAACCATCACGCCCCCAAGCACGTGTGAGAAGAGCACGTCCTTGCCGAGCAGCGGCCCCAGCATTAGGAGATAGTAGACCGTCAAATTGTGGCTGCAGATCAAGTATGCCACCAGCGCGGTCAGCGGAGCTTTCACAGCTACCAGCTGGAAAAAGTTGTTCTCTATTGCCTGACGGCCCGGCGACGTTGTGAGCCCCAAGCCGGCCGCAGCCAGAATCGGTATAGGCCCTGAATGTTTACGGATAACTTGCAGCCACCTCTCAGCGGGGAAGAAGAACTGGAGGAGCACAGAGAAGAAGAAGGCAAACCCGATAGCAAAGCGGTAAAAGACGATATAGTGCAAGGTCGCCCAGGCCATCCCGAACGCTGTGGTCACGAAGGCTCCTGCAGTCATGGCGTGCCTTCGTTGTTTCTCGTGGTGGTCATCTCTATCCCTTCCACCTTATACCCCGCATCCTCAATGGCCTTCTTCAACTTTTCCTGATCAATGCGCGTGCCTGCACGGGCAGTGAACTCTAGCGTCCCCGCCTCCAAGTCCACTTTCATCTCGTTAATGGAGGGAGCAAAATCCAAGCGGCTCACGGCCGCCTTGACGTTATACGCTCAGAACTGTCACACCATCCCCGCTACTTGGACTTTCACCCGCTCTCCTGCTGCGGCCTGCGCCACAAAGGGATGCGGCAAACCTGACAGGAGGAGCAGACACGCGATCAGCCCTATCACTCTCTTTGTTTTTTCCATGGGTGACGCCTCCTTGTTACATGACTCCAAACCGATAGGCCCACAGAGCTACTGCGGTAACCGTTGAGAACCACACCAATGTCCTGCTCAGCCGGTTTCCGTGTTGCCGCCGGTAGAGCAGGTAGTGGGCTCGCCCAAGGAAGGCGAGGGAAATCACGAGAAACACCGGCGTGAATTTCCCGACCCATACTGCTGCGACTCCGACCCCTGCTGACCCGAGCAGGGAGAAGATCCATGGTAGCAGTCATCACCAGGGGAGGGCGAACAGCGTCCCGATCATGCAGGAGATTTTTGCACCTACGACTTTCAGTGCCATCGCTTCACTTCTTTTCCTGAAGAGGGTTCGCCCGCCTTCGTTCTCCTTTGCACAACCCTCACCCAGACCTTCTCCATTGCGAGGAAGAGCGTTCTTTCCTCTTTGCAGAAAGAGCCAGGGTAGTGAGGTCTAAATTAGTCCACAGGAGATTGGCTCACTAGCTATGTCACCCTGAGTGAAGCGAAGGGTCTCACAGTCAGATTCTTCGCTACGCTCAGAATGACAACCATGGATGGTCACATCGTCAAGTGTACGAATGTCATGTGGTTCGATTTAACCTGGTACTGGGGGTTACAGTTCGTCGAGCTCGCCGGCTTTAATCGCCTGCACGAGGACGTTCCACTCGGCCAGAGTTAACTTCACGAGGTTCCCTTCCTCACCGATACGTACCTCCTGATCGTCGATTTCGACCATCGGACAGGCGTCACAGTTTGGGCAGAGCGAGACAGTCTTGGTCATGGACGTTCATCTCCTTTCCTGGTGGCGTTGCACTTTCTTGGGGTCGCACCGCTGGCCTCGATACGGGGGCAGATGGCGCCGGGCACAACCTGCCCGTTGCGCTGCCTCTCCGGCCGCCAGCCGTCGAGCAGGGTGGTCAGGTCTGCCTTCAGCGCCTGCAAGTGGGCGAGTTGGCGGTCGATGCGGGCGACATGCTCCTGCAGGAGCCGCTGTACCGAGGCGCAGGGGAGCCGCCCACTGTCGCGCAGAGCGAGAATCTGCCGGATCTCCTTCAGAGTGAGCCCGAGGCTTTTGGCCTTGGCAATAAAGGCCAGCCGCTGAGCGGTCTCCTCGCCGTACACGCGATAGCCGTGCACGGTGCGACCGGGCGCTGGAAGCAAGCCGAGATTTTCATAGTAGCGCAGCGTGCGCGGATTGAGCCCGAGCTGGGCAGCCAGTTCTCCAATGAACATCTCGGCCATAGGTACGACCTCCACAACGTTAAGCTACACCTTCCAGTATAGGAGAAGGTCAAGAGGGGAGGTGGGAAAGCAAAGCGGCCGGGAAAGGCAGGAGGTCACTGGGGCCAAGGCATGATGACGGAGACTCCGAGGAAACTGCTGGTCGCGCCGCTAACGTCAAAGCGGTCTAGAATAGCTCCGGCGTCCCTTTTTCGATGAAAAGAGCGGAAGCAAAGGTATCCCACGCCGTGGTCAGGTTGTTTACTCCAGCGCGTAGGTGCCAAACTCGTATGTGAGCCGGAATGTCCGACCGCAGCAGGTCATGGCGTCCCCTGCTTTGGCGTACTCTGGTACTTCAAGCATATGGCTGCACAGGGGACAGCTCACCTGATGGACCTGCCGCAAGGTGAGTTCGCCCTCCTGGCGCACAAGCTCAAGAATGAGGCCGGCACAATGAGCGCACTCAAAGCGGTCACCTTCTTTCAGGCCGCTGATATCAACTTCTTCTCCGCAACCAAGGCAGCTTAGGGATGGCATCGCCTCTCTCCTACACACCAAGCAGGCGCTGCAGCTTGCCGCGATCGAAGCCCACGATGATCTCATCGTCAACTGTGATTACTGGCGTCGCCATGCGACCGGTCAATTGCTTCAGTCGCTCCCGGGCCTCAGTGTCCTCCACCACGTTATAGTCGACAAATGGCACGCCCTTTTGCGAAAGGAACTCTTTCGCTGCCCGGCACGGGGCTCAGGTCAGGCTTGTATAGATCTCTACTCGTTTTTCCATGTTCTGCCTCCTCTGATACCGCCGAAGGTGGCGCCTGAGCGCGAGGGGGACAACGCCGGTCCGAAAGCCGCTCAGTCACGTGCCGTTGTGCTGGGCTGTCGCCACATAGCTAGTGGCTTCTGAGGCTAGGGGCCTTACCCTATTTCAGTTCATTACCGTGGCTGAAAACCCCGCCCTTTCGATTGCCTTGACCAAGTCAGTGTCTTGCACCTTTTCGTCAGCCACCACCGTCGCCCGGTCACCTTCCACCTTCGCCGCCTGCACGCCGTTGACCTGCTCCAGCGCCTTACGGGCGGCTGGCGCACACATGGCGCACGACATCCCGTCCACCTTGAGATTCACAGTCCGCTCTCCCGCCCAGGCCGTGACGCTGAGGGCTAAGGCCAGAGCTCCTACGATTGCCATCCACTGCTGCTTCTGCATCGACGATTCCTCCTCT
>DATLYA010000004.1:0-12378 GCA_035575235.1 Candidatus Methylomirabilota bacterium | reverse complement strand
CCACGAATAGTTCCCCTGCGCTTCAGCGGTCTTTAACTCGACTGGGATACGCGAAATACCCGAGCCAAAGGGATCAAACCGATCAGGTTCATCAAAGAAGCGCTGATTATCTCTGACATACGCGCCAGCGACGCGATAATTGAACGCGTCCCCGATCGTATGCTCCCACTCTCCCTTCGCCAGCACGAAGTTTTCTAGCTGACGCGCATTGAGATCCGGAACGCTCAGAAAGTTCTTGTTATTGAACAATCCGACTTTGGCGTCGCCGTAACGGAAAAACCCCCGCAACACTCCTTGCGGGAGCAGGTCCACATCGATGCGCGTATTCGTTGAGAAATTTCGGTATCCATCATTAAAAGCACGGAAGCCGTTAGTATCAATATTGGCGACCGCGCCGGAAAAGCCTACAATGCCCTGAGCTCCCGAAAAAGAGAGGACCTCTCTATGCGTAGCCCCGTTGCCGCCCTCGCTCGAGAGGCTCGCCGTCGGCGCGCCCTCGCCTTTTTTGCTGAGGATGTTGATCACTCCGCCAATCGCTTGAGAGCCGTACAGCGTGCCGCCTCCGCCACGCACAATTTCTATGCGGTCGATGTTCTCAGTGGTCAGATTACTGAGATCTGCTGCGCCAAGTGTGACGCTGTTGACTTCAACCCCATCTAGCAGCAACAAAGTTTGATCAGACTCCGCGCCGCGGATAAAGACAGTGGTCGTCGTGCCGCGCGAGCCGCTTTGGACAATATCGACGCCGGGCACGGTGCGCAGGATTTCAGCCACCGTTTCCGCCTGGCTGTGCTGGATTTCCTGTTCCCCCACCATAGTCACGGCTGACGTAGTTTCTTGCAACGGTGTTTCCGTACGGGTTGCTGTCACTACTACTGGCGAGAGTTGAGTTACAAGGGCTTTCTTTTGTTGCTCTTGTGAAGGAGATGCAGTTGGCTGCGCATTCTGAGCCTCCACCGCTTGCGCCAGCAACACTGATGGCCGTGCAGACAAGACTCCGAGAAGAGATAAACACCACCAAACCCGACGCATGAAGCACAACCTTTCAGCGCGGGTCGACGATTTCTTTCCTAGAGCCCGACGCTCAGGCTCTAGCGTCTCTATCAACCAAAACAGCCAGAATGAGAGTTTCTGAGGAGCGACGACCCGCGCCTGCTCACACCTCAGTCATAGGGGAAGGAAGTAAGCGCAGGACAGAAGCAAAGTAGGAGTCGCTCACCCCTTCCCCACGGAAGGCTGTCTTGTGGCGATTGGCAGGGCAGGTCTCCTGGCTTAAGGATCGTTCTACTTGCCGCGCCTTCCCAGCTGAGCCAGTGGCATGTGCAGCGTTCGTCCTCTCTCACAGTTGCGGGGCAGCGGGGGAATTGCACCCCCTTCCCTCTTCATCCACTTCACGTGGAACCCAGCCAATGTACATGTAACAGATGAAGACTTAATCTGAATCCGCGAGTCGAGTCAAGTTCCGTAGGAGCGTCGCATGCCGCCCCCTACAAGCCGAAATGGCGTCGCTCCCGAGCAAGCTGACTACTTTGCAGGCCCTTGTTCACCTGTCTTCTCTGGATATGCTTCTGGCGGAGCAACTGTAGAGACGCGTTTGAGCAAAATATAGGGATCGCCACCGCTAAACGGACTATTGATGATGCCGCTGATGCCGTATTGAAACCCGATCAGCGTCCCAGTAAACCACAGGTTCTCCCCTTGCTCTGGCAAGTCTTTCACAAGATCCGGGTCGGGATAGAGCAACAACATGGAATCGATCACATTCGCCCGCAGCGACAGCTTGCCATTGCCAATAATCATAGTCGGCACCATGGTCATACCAAAATATTCGAAATTTTCGACTTCTCCAGTCTTATCATCTCGGCGATAGAAATGTCTTTTGTAAGGAAAACGGCGAAATCCCCCTGTCACCATAATCTCTTGGCCAACTTGCTGTTTGGCTAAGAACTTGACAAACTCGTCAGCCCAGACCTGATCGCAGAAGAGCGAGACAAACAAGACCAGGCTTCCACGCAGGAATGATGATGCCCGCATCGCACCAGCTTCCTTTCTCTTAAAAACTGCCCAAGCAATGTAGGGGATTTCGCCGCAAAAGAAAAGAAATTCTCCTCACCAACCGGCTTGCTGGAGTCGCGGTTTCAAGACACAATGGTGCAGCAAGCGAGGCGCACGATGCGGAACTGGCGGTCCCGTTTAACTCCATTCCAACAACGAATCTACGATCGCAGCGCTTCCATTCCATCTATTCAACTCAGTCCAACTCCACAGTTGCAAGAGTCGGCCAAAGCGCTGGAAACGGCGCTTGCTGCTGACGATCACCCACAAGTGGAAGCCTTAGCTCAAACTATCGTGAATCAGATTTGTTGGCGGCTCAACGTTCGGACCGTACGAGTGCAGGTTCTCGGCGTGCGTCCTTCTAATCGCCGTGGGGAACTCCACGGCTTGTACACCCAATACAATGGGGGCAGCCGCAACGATTGCATTCAAGTGTGGATGCGCACGGCAAAGCGCGGGCAAGTCGTGGCGTTTCGCACCTTTCTTCGCACCTTACTTCATGAAGTGTGTCATCATTTAGATTATACGCATCTTCATTTACGCGAATCCTATCACACCGAAGGCTTCTTCCAGCGTGAATCGAGCCTCTTCCGTATCATTATGCCTCAACCTGAACCAGAGGAGGCGCGTCCAGCTCCCTCACTTTCGGCAATGGTCAAGGAAATCTTGGAGGAACGCAAAGGGAGCGTGCAGGGAAAAACCGAGGTTTGAGGCAAGAACGACGCTCGCTAGGCACAGCTACACTTTTTTAACGAGAGCCCAATCTCTGACACCACACGCTCAGCTCACTCCACTACTTGGAACGCCGCTTCCGGACGGAAGAGCGACTGTCAGTCTCGCTAAAGAAACTATCGCGGCTATCATATCCGGCGCGCGATAACCGACCCTGGAGCCGCGCTAGCCGCTCCCGCGCCCCAGGATAGTCAGGATCGTAGCGCAACACCTCTCGCAGCTCCTCGACGGCCTCGCGGGTTTCCCCTCGAGCAGCGTAAGCGTCCGCCAATTCAAAATGCGCGCGCGGACTTTGAGGACAAATGCGCAGACCACGTTGATAGAGAAATATTTTCTCGCTCGGTTCCTCAGCATCTTTGGCGCGATAAAAATACGTCTTTGCCTGTTGACAGGCTTCTTCATCCCGTTGCAAGCCGGTCTGACGCGCCGCCTCCTCCCTGACAAGGCGATGCTCAGGCTCACGCCCTTTCAGTTCAGCCGCCCATCGCTGGAGCGCTTCAGCCCGCTCAACTGACCCAGGATGAGAAGAAAAGAACCCAGCGGTTGCAGTCTGCGGGACTTCTCGCGCCATGCGCTCCATCACTTGGGGACCAGCACTTGGATCAAACCCAGCATCGAACATATACCGGAGACCGACTTGGTCAGCTTCCCGCTCCTGGTCTTGATTAAAGTGGTTCAAGAACATCTGTCCCACCATACCTGCTAATTGGCCGCTATTCGGCAGCAAAATGTTGGCGATCGTGGCGCCGATCCCCAACGCCAGGTTGGAAAACGCGCCGCGCGTCACATGCCCCAAAGTGAGGTGCGCCAACTCGTGACCGAGGATCATGGCCAATTCGTCATCGGAGCGCACAAAGCGCATCATGCCTTCAGTGACCATGATATGACCAAAGGTCGTACCAGCATTGATGGACTGCTCTCCTGGAGCCAAGGAAAATTGCACCTGTGGGCGATCGGGAATAGCCTCAAGCAGACGCCGCGCCACGCGCTCGAGCTGAAGCAACTGCCGACGGTACATCGTTCTCTGCTGTGGCGGCAGTTGACTCAGTGCTGCATCGAGGTCCTCCTCCTCAGCAAACGCCGCCAAGGACGGGATAAACCATAAACACAGCAGCAAACCAGCTATCCAGCGTCTCATCATCTTCTCCTTATCCTTGTGCTATAGTGGTTCTTGCTTATGAACACAACAGAGCGAAGGGGGACGCATGCCGGAATGGGTTTATATCAGCGATATCGCTCGCCATGAGGGGCAAGAGGTTATACTCAAAGGCTGGCTATACAATAAACGATCGAGCGGGAAGCTGCATTTCCTACAAGTACGAGACGGCTCCGGCGTGATGCAGTGCGTCGTGTCCAAGGGGGATGTCTCACCAGAAGTGTTCCAGGCGGCAGACCACCTCTCGCAGGAGTCCTCGCTCATTGTGACAGGCGCTGTGCGGGCGGACGCCCGTTCACCGATCGGCTTCGAACTCGCCGTTAAAGATCTCCAGGTCGTCCAAAAAGCCCACGATTACCCTATTACACCGAAGGAACACGGCGTCGCTTTTCTCCTGGACCATCGACATCTCTGGTTGCGTTCAGCGCGTCAGCACGCCATATTGCGCATCCGCAGCGAAGTGATCAAAGCCTGTCGTGACTACTTTGACAATCACGGCTTCACCTTGCTTGACGCGCCGATTTTCACGCCAGCTGCGTGTGAGGGAACCACAACACTTTTTCCGGTCGATTATTTCGGCGACACCGTGTACCTCACCCAGAGCGGCCAGTTGTACATGGAAGCCGGCGCGATGGCGTTTGGCAAAGTCTATTGCTTTGGACCGACTTTCCGCGCCGAGAAGTCGAAGACGCGCCGTCACCTTACTGAATTCTGGATGATTGAGCCTGAGGTGGCGTATTGCGACCTCAACGGCGATATGGATCTCGCCGAGGATTTTATCGAGTATGTTGTCCAACGAGTCACCACAAACCGCCGCGCCGAGTTGATGTTCTTGGAGCGAGAGCTGAGTAAGCTTGAAAACGTCAAGAAACCGTTCCCTCGCATCAGCTACGGCCAGGCTATTGAACTCCTCCAAAAGAAAGGCGTGGATATTCACTGGGGCGCTGATTTCGGCGGAGACGAAGAAACGCTCATCTCGGAAGCATTCGACCGCCCTGTCATCATCCATCGCTACCCGGTTGAAAATAAAGCCTTCTACATGAAGGCTGACCCTGCAGATCCACGAGTTGCTTTATGTATGGACATGCTCGGTCCAGAAGGATACGGCGAGATCATTGGCGGCGGCCAACGGGAAGATGATCTTGCGGTGCTCCAGACGAAAATACAGACGCACGGTCTCCCGGAAGAAGCCTTCGCCTGGTATCTCGACTTACGGCGATACGGCTCCGTGCCGCATGCCGGCTTCGGCATGGGCATTGAACGTATGGTGACGTGGCTCTGCGGGCTCCATCATGTGCGCGAAGCCATCCCGTTTCCGCGCATGCTGGAGCGAGTCACGCCATAGGAGCGCCTCACGGCCCGTACCGCAAGGAAAGGAGCGGAGACTCCATCGCAACACGGGGCTGCTCTGCCTGGCGTGGTTAGTGCACAGTCGGACGCAATCCCATCCCATCTCGAATGGCGCGGACGAGCGCAACGTTATCAGTGTGGCCGGTGCGGCAGGCGGTGATTTTTCCTCGTAAGGGACGGCCAAGAAGATATAAATCCCCCAGGAGGTCAAGAATTTTATGGCGGACAAGCTCATCAGGAAACCGTAAGGGCGGGTTAATCACCCCCTGTTCGCCTATGAGAATACAGTTATTCAGTCGCCCGCCATTCGCCAATCCCATCTCCTCGAGCGCGCGGATTTCTTTGAGAAAGCCAAAGGTGCGAGCCGGCGCGATTTCCTGCTGATAGCTCTCCGCACCGCGATGAAGATAGCGGTATTCTTGACGGCCTACCGGTTCTGGATAAATCAGGGTATAGTGAATCTCAAACTGCTCGGCAGGCTCGATGCGCAAAAACTTCCCCGTTTCGGGATTCCCAACCGTGTAGCTCCGGTCAATCCAGATCTCTTCGATCTCCTCCGCCTGGTCCATAAATCCCGCATTTTCGAGCAATTGGCAAAATTCAACAGCAGAACCGTCCAGAATGGGAATTTCCCCCTGCATCTTCACCAATAAATTCGTAATGCCGTAGCCGTGGAGCGCCGACAGCAGATGCTCAACCGTTTTCGCCACCACGCCTGCACGGCGCAAACATGTGGCATACCCGGTCGATTCAACATAATCAACCGTAGCAGGGATGGACACCTCTGCCGATAAGGGGGTAAAGAGAATACCGCTGCCGGGCGGCAGCGGTTGCAGAATGACGCCGGTACGCGCGCCAGAATGCAGTCCTTGCCCCTGTACGACGACACTTTGTGAAACCGTCCGGGCGCGCACGCGCTGGTTCGCCTTGCGCCGCGCCTGGGCGATAGCTCTTACCACCGGCGTTTCCGCCATCTCCCCAGCTGCGCGATCTTCTTTCTGCATCGCTCTACGCACTGAGCGCAGCAGCGTGTCGAGCGAGAAAGGTTTCTCGATAAAATCCGCAGCGCCAAGCTTCGTCGCCCGCACGGCGGTCTCAATCGTGCCATGGCCGGAGACGACAATAATTGGCAGTTCTGGTTCTCGCCCCTTCAATTGTTCGAGCAGCTCAATGCCGTCCATCTGCGGCATCCAAATATCGAGGATCACCAAGTGAGGCCGTTGGGAAGCGATCAAGTCGAGCGCTTGCAGCGCATCAGCAGCAGCAAGTACGCGGTATCCTTCATCACTGAGGACGCCACGAAGAGTAGCGCGAATTTGCGCTTCATCATCCACAATTAAAATAGTTCCTTCCATCCACTCCTCCTTATCCCTCTCCTCCAACTGCCTTCAATGGCAAGGCAGACAGGTCAGCATGCGAAGCAATACGCAACTCACCACGCCGCACCGGCAATTCAATAATAAACCGACTGCCGCGCGGCTGGTTATCACGTACGCGAATAAAGGCTTGATGATCGGCAATGACGGTGGCGACAATAGCCAACCCCAAGCCGGTGCCTTCTTTTTTGGTGGAGAAATACGGCTCAAACAGTCGATCTTTCACTTCAAGCGGAATGCCGCAGCCATTATCCGCCACTTCAAGCCGAGCGATGCCGAGCGGGCGAAGGTAACGCGTTGTGACCTCTATACGGCCAGGCGCGCCATTCGCGACGGCTCGGCAGGCGGCGACTGCATTATCTAGCAGATTGCGCAGCACGCGTCTGATTCCTTCTTGATCAAGCTCCAGCACAGGCAACGTCGGATCAGGACGCCAGACAAATTCAATATCGCGATGGGCGGCGTCGAAGAGCGCCATCGTTTCCTGGACAATTGCGTTGAGATCTTCAGGCCGGTGATCCGCCGCCGGCAAACGGGCGAAGGTGGAAAACTCGTTCACCAGCCGTTTAATTGCTTCCACCTCCTGCGCAATGCTGCGCACACATTCATCGAACACTTCGCGGCGTTCGCCGATTTGCGGAGCAAAGCGCCGATGCAGCCGTTCGGCGGCAAGCTGAATGGGGGTGAGCGGGTTTTTAATCTCATGCGCGATACGGCATGCGACCTCCCGCCACGCCTCCATCCGTTCCACGCGAATAATCTGCGTGACATCTTCAAAAAAGCAGACTACGCCTTGTATTCCTTTATGCTCATCGGTCAGGGTCGTGCCTGTCACCAACACGGTGAGACTTTGCCCCTCCCGATTCAAGCGCAATTGACTCTGGCTCTCACCCGGGGCGCTTTCCATTTCCAGAGGGTCAATGGACAAGAGAGCCCGCGCCACGCGGCGCACTTCGGTAAACTCAGGATCCGCAAACACCTCCCGGTAATCATGCCCGACGGTAGACGCGCTGTTAAGGCCCAGCAAGCGCTCCGCCGCCCGGTTCACCGTGGTCACACACCCAGCACGGTCAAGCGCCACCACGCCTGCGTTAATATTTGCTAACAAGATCTCCATAGAGCGGCGACGCGCTTCTAATTCTTGATGGCTCTGTTGGAGATCTTCGGTCATACGGTTAAACGCCGCGACGAGAGTGCCGACTTCGTCTTCCCCCTCGCCCTCGATGCGGTGCTGCCAATGCCCGCGCGCAACCGCGCGTGTTCCCTCCGCCAGCTGCTGTAACGGCACGGCGATCTTCTTGGCGAGATAGATGCCAATCCATACCGCCGAAAACACCGCCACTAACGTCACCAGCGACATCGTAATGACGTAGTTGCTTTTGAGCGGCTGTTTGAGAATTTTGAGGTGACGATATTCGCGAAATGCATCTGCGACTTGGGCACTCTGCCGAGCCACTCCCTCTGGCACATAAAACGCGGCAATCAGAGCGCCGACGACTTGACCCTTTGCGACAATCGGCGCGCCGCCATACACCACTTCGGCATCGCCTAACGGACGCACCCGGCGCACGGGCTCTCCTTGTAATACTTGCCCAACTAACGCCGCCTCTGGCGCCGCATCGCTCATCACAGGATTTTCTGGCCGAACAGTAGTGAAGACCGGCTCCCCTCCGGCAGTAAAAAGATCAATGCGCTCAAGATCAAACACACGTCGTCGTTCTTCTATCAGATCTTGCAATGCACGCTTACGCCGTTTATCGATCAATCCGGCCTCCACTATCTCAGCCGCTAAGTCTCGCCCCGCCCGCAGTGCCTCATCCGCGAGATGATCGTAATAGGCGTTCACAACCGCTAAGGATCCTTCCAGTGAATCCTCTACTTGCGCCGCAAACCAGTTTTCAATCGATTTGGTCATGAAGCCGACGCCGACGAGAAACAACAGCAGCGCCGGGAATAGCGAAATGGCGACAAAAGCAAGCACCAAGCGGAAGCGCAAATGGGAGCCCAGCAGTCTCCGCCGCCGTTCGTAAAAGAGCTTGATGAGATTACGGCCGACAAGAAAGACGAGCAGGACAAGCAGGATAATGTTCAGATTGACAAGAAAAACAAAAAGGACATTGCTTGCTAAATCATGACTGTCGCTGACTTGAGGAAGTCGCGCTTGAAAGAAGGCGAAGACGAACACGCCCATCGCCGCCGCCAGAATGATAAGACCTTCCCACCATTGCCGACGTTTCTGGTCGTCGCATGCGACCGGGCGTCTGCGATTCCTCATGCCCTATCCTCAGCGGCGAAACAGCATAAACAGCAGTGAGAGCACTACGCTAATGAGAATAGACGTAGCCAGCGGAAAATAAAACGTGAAGTTGTCGCGTTGAATCACAATGTCGCCCGGCAACCGCCCCACCCAGGGCAGCTTTCCTCCCAGAGTAAGGAGCGCGCCCACGAGGACCAACAAGCCGCCGAGCAGCATTAACATTTTTCCTAACTCCGCCATACTGCGCTCTCACTCAGAACAGGTCGCCTTGTCCTTCACCGCCAGGCCGCACGAGGCCGAAATGCCGGTACGCTTGCACGGTTGCTACGCGCCCACGGGAGGTGCGCTGCAGGTATCCCTCTTGAATCAGATAGGGTTCGTAGACATCTTCAATCGTACTCTTCTCTTCACCAACTGCGGCGGCGATCGTCTCGACGCCCACTGGACCGCCGCTAAACTTCTCGATGATCGCTAAGAGAATAGCGCGGTCCATTTTGTCAAATCCAGCCTCGTCCACTTCGAGCAGCGCCAGCGCATCCCGTGCGACTTCCCGCGTCACGACAGCCGCCCCTTTCACCTGAGCAAAGTCACGGACACGACGGAGCAGTCGATTCGCAATACGCGGCGTGCCGCGCGACCGGCGCGCAATTTCTTCCGTGCCGCTTCCATCAATGGTCATGTTAAGGATGAACGCCGAGCGGCGGAGAATCTTTTCCAGGTCCGCCACACGATAAAAATCCAGCCGAAACGTCGAGCCGAAACGATCACGCAATGGGGATGTCAGCAATCCCTGGCGCGTCGTGGCGCCGACGAGCGTAAACCGCTTCAACGCTAGCTTGACCGTGCGCGCCGACGGGCCTTGTCCAACAACAAGATCAAGCTGAAAATCCTCCATGGCCGGATACAGAAATTCTTCAATCACCCGATTCAGCCGGTGAATCTCGTCAATGAACAGCACATCGCCCGCCTCCAGGTTTGTCAGGATCGCCGCCAAATCTCCAGGGCGTTCAATGACCGGCCCCGACGTCGCGCGGATCTCCACCCCCATCTCACGGGCAATAATATGCGCAATCGATGTTTTCCCCAGACCAGGGGGACCGCAGAAGAGCATGTGATCCAGCACATCCCCCCGCTGCCGGGCCGCCTCAATGGCAATGCGCAAATTCTGCTTTACATTGTCCTGTCCAATATATTCATCCAGGAAACGAGGTCGGAGAGAACCATCGAGCTTCTGCTCTTCGAGCGCTTCCGGCGGCACGGCGGCGGCCATATCAACCGGCGACAGCCGTTCAGAGAATTCTTGGTGCTCAAGGGGAGCTTTTTTCTTACTCATGCGCTGAGACTCCGTAAGGCTTCCCGGATGAGCTCGGCAATACTCACGACCCCGCGCCGTAGGGCATCACGCACGGCTTTTTCGGCTTCCGCACGACGATAGCCGAGATTCACCAAAGCAGAGGTTGCTTCTCCCGAGAGCGCAGTCTGCTCCTCAGTGATTCCTGGCACTCCGTCCGCTAAAGCGCCCACTTTTTCCCGCAATTCAATCACCAGGCGTTCTGCAGTCTTTTTGCCCACGCCAGGCACCGCGACAAGCCGCATCACATCGCTCATCCGTAAAGCGCTTTCCAATTCATCGACAGGAATACCGGAGAGGATGTTGAGCGCCAACCGGGGACCGATGCCCGTAACGCCTTTCAGCAAGAGAAACGACCGTTTCTCTTTTTCCTCCAAGAAGCCGTATAACTGTAACGCATCTTCTCGCAGATGCGTATACACGTGCAATGACACTCGCTCACGGAGCGCCGGCAAACGGTAAAAGGTCTGCAGCGACACCAGCACCTGATAGCCCACGCCGTTGACGTCGACGATCAGCTGATCAGGCGTTTTCTCTTCTAACACGCCGGTCAAACGCGCAATCATAGGGTGCAGTCTTTCGCCCACACAATCATGCGCCAACCAAAAGGATATCACAACTTCTTGGGGTCCCGCGTCGCCGCTAGCAGTTGTTCCACGGTCTTTTTCGGCAAAACATTGCGCAAGGAGCGAGTACGGGAACGTCTCCACAGCGCCGCCTTTCCCGCCATTCCGGGCAAAACTTGTAATTGCCTGGACATAGGAGAAAACTGAGCGTGACAAATAGCGGCAGCCAGCGCATCTGTAGCGTCTTTACTCAGCGGCAGTCCGATCACCTCTGGCGCACGCCCTCCTCCCAACAACGCAAACACTGCCTTTTGCACCTGTGCTTTCTCCGCCCGGCCATAGCCCGCCACGGCCGTTTTAATCTCCGTGGGATTGTATTCGGCGATACGGATGCCGGCTTGCACGGCGGCCAACAACACTACTCCTCGCGCTTCACCGAGCCGCAGAGCGCTTTGTACATTGTACGCCACAAACGCTTTTTCCAGGCTCAGCACATGGGGCGCATATGCCTGCAGGATTTCAGTAATACCAGCGTAAATGAGGCGGAGCCGCTCAGGGAGAGAATGAAAACCTTTTGGGGTCAACACCCCCGCCGCTCGGAACGAGAGCGTTGACCCTCTTCGCTCGATCACGCCCCAACCGGTTCGTAGGGTGCCAGGGTCAACCCCAAGCACGCGCAGGGTTGGGGAGACGACTCGCTCATCCACAATGGCACGCTTTCTCAGGCAGCGCTCAAGCGCTCCATCTCTTCCTGATCCATGGCAAAATTGGCGGAAACACTCTGAACATCATCGTGCTCTTGCAACAGTTCAAGTAATTTCAGGGTTTGTTCAGCCTCTTTACCAGACAAGGTCACCGTATTTTGCGGGACCATACTTGTTTCCGCCGACGCGACAGGAATGCCCGCCTTCTCCAGGGCTTCTCGGACCG
This sequence comes from Candidatus Methylomirabilota bacterium, assembly GCA_035575235.1. Classification (GTDB taxonomy): domain Bacteria; phylum Desulfobacterota; class Binatia; order Bin18; family Bin18; genus SYOC01. The sequence continues at coordinate 605 of DATLYA010000004.1, read as the reverse complement.
CATCCACATCTTCCGGGGCCGTCACAACTTCGAACAGCTCATCGCCAGCTGTGACATCCTCCGCTCCTGCATCGAGAGCGATTTCCATTAACCGATCTTCATCGATTTGGGCTTTCTCGACAGAGATAGAACCTTTCTTGGTAAACATCCAGGCCACCGAGTTAGGAGACCCTAAGTTGCCGCCATATTTGGAGAAGAGATGGCGGATCTCAGAAACCGTACGATTTTTATTATCAGTGAGCACCTGGAGCATGATGGCAACACCGCCAGGCCCATGCCCCTCGTAGGTTACTTCCTCGTAGGACACCCCCTCTAATTCGCCGGCTCCCTTCTTGATGGCGCGTTCAATGGTGTCATTCGGCATGCTTGCCGCCTTTGCAGCAGCGATCGCAGTACGGAGACGCGGGTTTGCGCTTTGGTCGCTCCCCCCCATGCGGGCAGCAATGGTCAAATCCTTAATGAGCTTAGTAAATGCACGCCCACGCCGGGCGTCTTTCAGGGCTTTCTTATGCTTAATCGTACTCCATTTGGAATGACCTGACATGGCTCTCTCCTCGCGGCGTGGAAGTCTGCGCTAGTGCTATCACATTCCCGGCAAGGAGTAA
>DATLYA010000003.1:0-9105 GCA_035575235.1 Candidatus Methylomirabilota bacterium | reverse complement strand
TCTGCTTCGCGATATCAAGTCCGATCCGTACTGCTTGCATGGTGGTGTCCTCCTTCGTGGTGTGTGACATGTCCTTCTCCTGTCATAGTCACACTCACTTCCCCAGGGGGAGTCCATACCATCCGCGCACCGCGAGCGGCCAGACCGGGTCCTTTCAGATTCAGCAGAGCCCCAACGTGGCCGCAATGCGGTGGCGCGGTTTGTTAGGCGGGTAACCTCTACAAAGCTCCTTTACCATAACACCTTGTTCGTATACCTGGGAAACATCGGATCGTTAGTGACTATCAGCACGTCCTCGACGTTTGCCTGTGCAATCAAGAGACGGTCAAAGGGGTCCTTGTGGTGCGCCGGCAGATGCTGCACTGCCAATACATGGGGCAGTAGGATAGGTAAAATTTCGATGTGGTTCGTCTGTTGTTGATTCTCGATCAGTTCGGACAAGGGAAGAGTCAGTTTCAGCTTGCCCAGTTGGAACTTGATCTGCATCTCCCATACGCTAGCAACACTGAGTAACAAAGAATTCTGTCGATCTTGACACAGCGCGAGAGCCTGCGCCGAAAGCTTAGCTGGTTCACTGTCCCACCAGATAAAGGTATGCGTATCGAGGAGGAGTCTCATGTCGGCTCTGTCCAGAATTCCTCTGGTAACGGTTCATCAAAATCTTCACTGGTCCAGATCGCTCCGGCGTGGAGTCCTGCGACACGTTGGGCAGGAGCCACGCCAATCGGCATCAAGCGGGCAAGGGGGGTAGTGCCCTCGGTCAGTACGATTTCGGTTCCTTCGCGGACTAACGCGAGCAGGTCTTGTAAATTCGCTTGGGTATTTTGTATGTCAACTGTCTTTGTGAGCATGATGAGCGTTCCTATTGATGCCGTGGATTCTACCATGAGAAACAAGAAGCGCGAAGGAGTGTGGTCTGACCCGCCTAACGCACAGCGGTTGAGCGGCCACGAGCACGCCGAACCCCCTCCCAGTGGCTGTGGCCGTCCTGCGCAGTGGTCCGCTCGAACCGCCTGGTTGGACATAGCGGCCCGCAACGGTTGTCCTATGGGGATTTGAACCTTCCCCTCAGGCCGCCACTGCCCACGACTCTACTCGCGGCGGTGCGCCAGAGCGGGGCAACACTTGCGTGATCACCATCGCTTGCTTGCACACCGGACATTGCTCCCAGGGGTGGTCACGGTCGGGGGGCGGCTCTTTCGCTCCAACTCTCGGCGTCTCCGGCAGCGCCTCCTCTGGCAGCTGTTCCCGGCACTCCTCCAGCCTTCGGCGTTGCGTACTGACATACAGTCCCCACGCCCGCACCATATGGACGCCGGGCAGCGGCACGTGCGCACTCCAGTGGCGCAGAAACTCCGCGACCCTCAGCGTCAACTCCGCCTGGCGCGGCTGGCCTGCGTTGTCCAGCTCGCGGTGGTTGCCATAGCGAAAGGTCACCTGCTGCCCATCGAAGCTGACCAAGCGGTGATCCTTGATGGGGCCCCCGCGCACGTAGCGGGCCAGATACGTCATGACGCCCCGGCCATGCGGATAGCGTTCCGCGATGCGAATATTCCACGGCTGCCGCACCGCCTGGACGAGCACCTGCCGTACGCCCTCCTCAGCGAGGTGGGGAGGAAGCTGGAGGTGACCGCTGGTCCACAACGTTTCGATCGCCCCGAGCACTTTGCCCCGGAATAACGCCCGTACCACGGCCACCGGCAGCAGGAACCCCGTCTGCACCGCGCACCACTGCCCCTCGGCGTCCAGGCCGCCGCCACTCACCAGGCAGTGCACGTGCGGATGGAGCCTGAGCGTGCAGCCCCACGTATGCAGCGCCGCTAAGATGCCCGGCTGCGCGCCCAGCCACTTGGGGTCGCCCAGCAATGTGTGCAGCGTCTCGCGCACGCTCGTGAACAACACCTCGGTCAGGGCGGCGCGGTTCCACCGCCACAGCTCGTGCAACTCACTGGGCAAGGTGAAGATGAGGTGAAAATGATCGCTGGGGAGCACCTGCTGCTGCCAGCCGTCCAGCCACTGCCTGATGCGCTGCGTGCAGCAGCGTGGACAGGCCCGATGCCGACACGAGTTGTACCACACCTCCGTCACGTGCCCCTGCGGACAGCGGCGTACATGCCCCCCTAACGTCGCCGTGCGACACTGCATCACGGTCCGGGCGGCCTTCCAGACCCGCCGGGGAAGCTTGTGTGCTTGGGCAAACGCCGCAAAGCTCGCCTGCAAAATCCCTTGTAACGTCACGGCCATGGATACTCACCTACAGTGACTTTTCGCCCTATTTGCGGACCCCTCCTCCGCTATGTCCAACCACTGATTAACTTGCCATTTTGCCCTGATAATGTGATAGTAGCCGGGTTTTCAGGAAGCTTTGCCCTGTGTTTATTATCAACGGTCTCAAGACACCATGACGGAGATCAGATATGCCTGACACAGTACGACGTCAACAACCAAAGCTCCTCGATGAAGTCCGTCACGTGCTCCGCCTCCATCATTACTCTATCCATACCGAGCGTTCGTATGTGGAGTGGGTTGTTCGATTTGTCCAGTTTCACGGGATGCGGTCTCGTGAGAACCTCTTCCCAGCTGAAGCGAAGATTGAAGCATCCCTGACAGATTTGGCTGTCCACGGCAATGTTGCGCCTTCAACCCAGAATCAAGCGATGAATGCCCTGGTGTTCCTCTACAAGCGCGTTCTCAAACATCCACTGCAGGGCGGTATCGATGCCGTGCGCGCCGACAAGAAGGTCACCGTCCCCGTGGTTATGACCCGCGAAGAAGTCGCCGCCGTGCTCTCGCTCATGGACGGGACCTCTCAACTGGTCGCCAAGCTCCTCTACGGGAGCGGACTACGCATCATAGAAGCGGTTCGGCTTAGGGTCAAGGATATCGATTATCAGATGAAGCAGCTCACCGTCCGGGCAGGTAAAGGTGATAAAGACCGGGTCACGACCTTTCCTGCCTCCCTTACTCCTTTACTCCAGAACCATTTAGCGGGAGTCAAGACGCTGCATCAACAGGACCTAACTCAGGGGCATGGTGAGGTGTACCTCCCGCATGCCCTGGCGCGGAAATATCCTCATGCCGCTAAGGAATGGGGCTGGCAGTATGTCTTTCCTGCCCGGAATCTCTCCGTTGACCCTCGGTCTGGCATCATCCGTCGCCATCATGTTGACCCTAGCGTTATCAACAAAGCCATTAAGGTGGCGGCGCGCCGCGCCGGTCTGACGAAACAGATCAGCGCCCATACATTTCGTCATTCTTTTGCTACCCACCTGCTGCAGCGCGGAACCGACATCCGCACCATTCAGCAATTGCTTGGGCATAGCGATGTCGCCACTACCATGATCTACACCCATATCCTTCAACAAGGAGGGCAGGGCGTTCTGAGTCCTTTGGACGATCTCAGCGTTTGATCCTTGTTTCTCTAAACTCTAGAAACCCCTCGTGTCAACGATTCGTTTTCATCTTCGTTTTCGGCCGTCACGGCGGAGCATGGGGATCTCCTCCAAGTAGCGCAGTGGAATGCCCAGTTGGTCAGATAAAAGGGTGAGGACACGCAGGGTAATCCCGAACACCATGCCCTGCGGAAGCCGTATCGCCGGGTAGACGAGGACATCTCCCTGATCGCCCAACACGAGGTGATCAAGATTCTGAGCGTCCCATAGTTCTGAGATCGGGGTCCAGAAGGCGGACGCAACTTCTGGACCGCACTGGAGTGGAGGCAACGGTCCTGGGAGATGGCAGACAAATGAGTCAAGGAGCAGCAGCCGTTCTCTCCCAGCTAGACGAATGCGGAGCTGAGGCAACGGAACTAACTCTGCATCCGCTGCAATGGAAATTCCCACCTCCTCCTGCACCTCCCGTTGAACGGTTTGCTGAGCCGTCTCGTCGCCGAGGCGTGACCCCCCAGGGAATGCGATATGCTCGGACCATGGGTCGCCGTCCCACTGCGCGCGGCGGATAAAGCAGATATGCGGGATTGGCGGAGAGTCTGCGACAAGCACACAGACTGAGGCATGACGGGGCGCGCCAGTGGCAGGCCCGTCATGCGACATACGCCTCTCCAGCGCCGCCCTGAGCACCGCAAAGCTTTTCATAGCCCATCCCCTATAGCAAAAAACGGGTGAACCACTCGCGCGCCAGACGGGCGGACTCATCGAACCATTTGCCAGAGTAGATCTCATAGTGCGTGATCGGGAGCACGGCCAACTTCTTGGGCTCGCCCGCTTTCTCGTACAGTTTTTCGTACCCTTCAATCGGACAGGTGTCATCGTCGCGGGCGCCAATCAGCAGCAACGGGCGCGGCGAGATTTTGTGTACAACCTCTATTGGTTTGTATTCCAGCGTCTTCTCCACCGTTTCCCAAGAGAGCTCACATTTCATGGCGGGATTGGTCTTCAGCAACGGCTCCAGAAAGGCGCGCGTCTGCTCGGCATTCAGAATGGCGACCGCGTCAAGCGTCTCGCCCATCCCTTCGCGCACGCGCCGCCACCGATCTTCCTGAATTTTCTGCATGAGTCGCACCCGCTCGCCGTACCCGCGCGAATCGAGGATCAGCCGTTCGCCGTCGCCAAATCCGACCTGCCCAACCACAGCTTTCACGCGGGCGTCGATTCCAGCCGTGTAGGGCGCATGACCGCCGCCAAAGCTGGTTCCCCACAATCCGATGCGTTCTGGATCGACCTCTGGTTGTCTTTGCAAGTATGTGATCGCATTGCGGATATCATCAATCTGTTCCAAGGGGATCAGCCGCCATTTTGTCCCCTCGCTTCCGCCAAAGCCACGATAGTCGAAGGTCAACACCACAAACCCCGCTGCGGCGAAAACCCTGGCATAGTCCGGCAGAATCACGGCGCGCAGGCCGGTAAAGCCGTGGCACAGCACAATCCCCGGCCGCGGCTCTCCAGCCTTCACGCCGTCAGGCAGAAACAGATCCCCCTCCAACCGCGCTCCTTCGCTAAAGAACGTTACTGTACGTTTTTCCATCTTTCGGTCCTCCTTTTAGGACAAGAGAATGGGTTTCTTCTCAGTGCAGTACCTGCCAGAAACGGCCTACTGGTGCGCCAGAAGACCCAGACTGACACCGCCTGCAAGCGGGTGGTGGTGAGACACAGTCGCTTACCGGTGGAGCATACGCTTTAGTGCATTGTCGCGATCGGCGTTAAAGCGCCGGGAGATCTCTGCGCCCGGCACGAATCCATTGAAGCCGTGGAAGGCGCCGGGATACACGTGGAGCTCGGTAGGGACACCGGCTGCCAGCAGACGCTGAGCGTAGGTAATATTCTCGTCCAAGAACAAGTCGAGATCGCCCACCGGAATATACGCCGGGGGCAAACCCCTCAAGTCAGTGGCGCGAGCGGCAGCGGCATAGGGAGACACGTCGGCGCCGCCGGGCTCGCGTCCAAGGTAGGCTCTCCACCCCATCCGGTTATTTTCTCGAGTCCAGACCAAGGTGTCCGGGACGGTCTCACTGGCGGGGGCAATGTTGCGATCGTCAATCATGGGATAGATGAGCAGTTGAAAGGCTACTTCGACCTCAGCCCGATCACGCGCCAGTAGCGCCAGGCCAGCCGCGAGTCCACCGCCTGCACTGGCTCCGCCGATGGCGATTCGTGACTTGTTCACACCGAATTCAGCGCTATGGGCTGACAACCACTTCAGCGCGGCATAACAATCCTCGACAGCTGCAGGGAAGGGGTGTTCCGGGGCAAGTCGATATTCGACTGACGCCACCACACACTGCGCGACTCTGGCTAAATGCTTAGCCAGCAAATCGTCTCGGTCGACGCTGCCCAGAACATAACCGCCGCCATGAATCCATAAGAGAGCAGGCAAAGTATCGGGCCGATCGGTTGGCTGATAGATCCGCACGAAGACGTCTGGAGCTCCTTCAGGACCAGGCGCATGCCGGTCCTCAGTGTTGACTCCTTCAATTGGCGGAGCCTTCGCCATCTGGGCTGCCGCGAGCTCATCCATCATGCTTCGCGCTGCTGGAATATCGTGCAGATTAATCCCGCCGTTTGTGGCGCTCAGCCAGGCCTCAAGGGGAGCCGCCAGTTCCGGGTCTAGTCGATGAGTCATTGTCATTTTTTCCCTCCTTTTCGACTGCGAATTGCACCAGAAAAATCTGTAGAGGCAGGCTGAGAAGGAAAGCGGAACTGTCGTTGATGAAGCCAAGGCGGGGAAGCCCTCTCTGTTCAGAAGATTCTTTCACTCTGCTCGCCATGACTTGAAGCCCTCACTTCTCAGACCGCTTCTGACCATGCTTTGCTCTTCGTCTAGTGCATGTGCAAGAGCATGTCAAACGCCTGCGAGAGACTTGTGGAGACAGAAGGAGGCAACAGAGACAGAGAGGCGAGATAGAACCAGAGCAAGGAGAGAGAAAGGTAAAACATAGACAGAGAGAAGGCGAGTTCTCTCTGTCTTATCTCAGGCTTTCTTTTCCCTCTTCTACAGCTCTTGACTGAAAGCGAATGAAACGTTTACGGTCAACCGCGAATACACCTCATCCAAGGTGAGGGAGTGAGTGATTATGCACGTGATTGACGGCGCACTGTGCTTTCAAGCGATGGTTCCCATGCGGGACAATGTCCGTTTGAATGCGTTCGTCTTCTTGCCAGAAAGCGGAGGGCATCCAGATCGCCGCCAATGTGGTACACCATAGTGCGGAGCGGCCGTCATTCATCGTGCTCTCCCTGCTCAAGAAAAAATAGCAATTTTATGCTAAAATTGAATAGTTCTCATTGGGGCGCGTTTACGCCCCACGTCGCGGCAGGGCGCCTGGTGGGCGTGCAACCGTTCGCCAAAGACCCTGATCCTGCCCCTCTGCTGCAGTCACTGCCTGATGCGGTGCATCATCCGTGTCGAGTTTTGCGACCCGCGGTTCGTGAAGGCTGGCTCACGCATGGTCCTGGGCAGGGCAATGAGGGGCGAGGCGGCGAGAAGTTTATTCCAGTCTCATGGGAGCGCGCCCTCGATCTCGTGGCGAAGGAACTGAAGCGCGTTATTGCTGAGCATGGCAATGACGCTATCTATGCGGGCTCCTATGGTTGGGCGAGCGCGGGACGCTTCCATCACGCACGCCATCAGCTGCAGCGTTTTTTGGCCTGCATTGGCGGGTTCACCGGCTCGCGAGAAACGTACAGTAACGCTGCAGCCGCCGTGCTGGTCAAGCGCGTGGTCGGCTATCCTGGAGCAGCCGCAGGCGGCACAAGTTGGCAAAGCATTGCCGACCACTCAGAACTTGTCGTGATGCTTGGCGGCGCGCCGTTGCGCAACATGCAGGTGACGACCGGCGGCATGGGTGAGCACACCACCCGCCGCTGGTTGCTGAAAGCCAAAGCAGCAGGCGTCGCGTTTTGTAATATCAGCCCGATGCGCGACGACGCTGCTGCGTTCCTCGGCGCGGAGTGGCTGGCGCCGCGCCCAAACACCGATACGGCAATCCTCCTGGCGCTTGCTCATACGATAGTGAAAGAGGAACTGCACGACGCAGACTTCTTGACGCGGTACTGCGTGGGCTTCGATCGGTTCTGGGAGTATCTGAGCGGCCATACTGACGGTGTTGTAAAAGATGCGGAGTGGGCGGCAGGCATTAGCGAACTCCCTGCGGACGTTATTCGCCATCTTGCGCAACGGATGGCGCGGTCGCGAACCATAATCCTGACGAACTGGTCCTTGCAGCGCAGCGATCACGGCGAACAACCGTTTTGGGCGGTGATTGCGTTGGCGGCGATCTTGGGTCAGATCGGCCTGCCCGGCGGCGGTTTTGGCTTCGGGTATGGCAGTATGGAGGGCCTTGCCGATCTTCGGCCTGCGGCGCCGATTCCAACCTTGCCAATTGGCCACAATCCCGTCAACAGTTTTATTCCCGTTGCGCGGATCGCGGATATGCTGCTGCATCCAGGCGAGCCATTTCAGTACAATGGGCTCGATTTGCGCTACCCCGATATCCGTCTGGTCTATTGGAGCGGCGGCAATCCGTTTCACCACCATCAAGACATTAATCGACTCCTCCGCGCCTGGCGGCGACCGGAAACGATTATTGTCCACGATCCCTGGTGGACCGCTACGGCGCGTCACGCGGACATTGTACTACCGGCGACCACGACGCTGGAGCGGAACGACATCGGGGCCAGCGCGCACGACCGTTTTCTCGTGGCGATGAAGCAAGCTATCGCGCCAGTCGGCCACGCGCGCGACGATTTTGCCATCTTCGCTGATCTGGCTGAGCAGTTCGGGAAGCGCGACGCCTTTACCGAAGGGCGCACGGAGATGGAATTCCTGCGGCATCTGTATGATACGGCGCGAGAGCAGGCGGCTCGCTGGGAAATAGCCTGGCCGGATTTCGATGCATTCTGGGCCCAGGGTTTCTTTGAGCTCCCGCCCGTCACACATCCGTTCGTCCTGTTCGAGGATTTTCGCCGCGATCCACTGGCGCATCCATTGGTCACGCCGTCGGGCCGTATCGAAATTTTCTCTGAGACCATCGCGGGATTTGGTTATGATGATTGTCTGGGTCATCCAGCCTGGCTTGAACCTGCAGAATGGCTCGGGAGCGCGAAAGCGCAACGATATCCGTTGCATTTGTTAACAACACAGCCAGCCGCGCGACTCCATGCACAGATGGATATGGGTCGCGTGAGCCAGGATAGCAAAGTCGCCGGGCGGGAGCCGATGCGGATCAACCCGGTCGATGCGGCGCGACGCGGCATCGCCGACGGGGACGTCGTGCGCGTGTTCAATGACCGCGGAGCGACCTTAGTCGGCGCGGTGCTGAGCGAGGACGTGCGCCCTGGCGTGATCCAAATCGCCACGGGCGCATGGTACGATCCGCTGGAGCCAGGGGTCGTGGGCAGTCTCGACAAGCACGGCAACCCCAACGTTTTAACACTAGACAAAGGCACGTCACGACTGGCGCAGGGACCAAGCGCGCAGACGACCCTGGTCGAAGTGGAAAAATACAGCGGCGAGCCGCCGCCGGTCACGGCGTTTGCCCCGCCGCTTGTGTCGCGTCCCCCGCCTTGATGCATCGGTGAAAGAAGGCGTTCTGCAGGCCCGTCATTGTGAGGAGCCATAGGCGACGAAGCAATCTCCTCTTGTGAGGAG
>DATLYA010000002.1:0-5728 GCA_035575235.1 Candidatus Methylomirabilota bacterium | reverse complement strand
TCTGGCGAGGAGCCTGGAAAAGCGAGCGCCTCGGGCGGCTTATGCTGTGTGCGATGACTGGTCTCGTTCTGGCCGCAGCTCAATCTTCACTCGCGGCGAGTATAGCGCTGACCTCCGGTTCGGGCTCGTTGCAACCTCCTTCGGCGGACACACTTGCTCCTTCGCCAAGAGCAGAGGGCTGGCAGAGGAATGCTTGTTTCAGCGCCTTACAATCTCTTTCCCTCTTTGGCTCGCCCCCGATGCCAGCAACTATGGAGTGCCTGGTCGCGACCCAGGCAGAAGATGCTCCGCCCGACGCCGATGGGGACGACGATGATGATGACGATGATGACGATGATGAGGGCGAGAGCGACGAGCGCACACTACCGCCGGCAGTTGACCTCAGACCGGAATGGGCTTCAAATGGCGGATTGTGGGACGCCATGCTAGCCGTGAGGCGCAGTAGCGACGTATGAATCTTTCTCTGTTCACTTCGCCAATGTCTAGAAAAGAGCAGCAAGGGCGCTGGTTTATTAAAAGCCCGACGATGCTCAGTTGGAGTGCAGGGCTCCTGATGGCGAGCCTCATCTGCTTGGCAGCCTATTGGCATCGCGCCACTCTCATGCAAGCCGCCAATCAGGCGGCGCACGCTCGCACAGTCTGTGACAAACTGGATGCGGTATCGCTTCACCTGGCGCAGGCGGAAATCGCGCAGCACACCTACCTGCTTACCGGCAACGCACAAGCGTTGAGCGCCTCTGCGGCAGCGCAGGAGGTTATCCAGAACGACCTCGCAGAACTCCGCATGTTGACGCGCGAGCCCCTGGCGCAACAACATCGGCTCAGCACGCTCGAGTTTCGGGTGCAAGAAGCGTTTGCGTCCTGGCAGTGGACCCTGGACCTATGGAAACGTCAGGGACTTAAAGGCGCAACCCAGGAACTTGGAACGGGCAAAAGCGTCAAGACAATTGAGGAGGTGCAACATCTTATCCGCGATATGGCGGCGGCAGAGCAGGCTCTCGCACAACAACAATTGAAGAAGGCCAACAGAAGCGGCGCCAGGGTCTTTCTGGCGGTCAGCGTTATGAGTGTTGCAATCCTTATTCTTCTCCTACTAAGAACCTTATTCCTTCGTCACTTCCATCCTGGAGCTCGCACGGAGGCGGCGCTGCTCCCAGAGAAAGACGAACACCGCCAGAGAGTCCTCACGCATGGGAGAGAGGGAATGCCTACTCTCGCAAGTACAGCCCGCCGTTCAGCGTGAAGTGAAACCGAGCCTTGGCCTTGCTTTACGCTCCACTACTCTATGGTCTCGTTCCATATCCTGGTAAGATGTTTCGACTAATGCGCAGCGCCGCGAGAATTGTCCAGTGGCTGGTCATAGTCGTAGTAGTGCTCGGAAGCGTGGTGTGGCTGCTGCGCGCGCGGGCCAAGACCCATCAGCCGGCGCTCCGTTATGAAACGGTGACGGTGGATCAAGGCCAGGTGGTGGCCAAAGTGACGGCGACGGGCACGCTCTCCGCGCTTGTGACCGTACAGGTTGGCAGTCAGGTCTCCGGCCGCATTCAGCAAATTTTTGTCGATTTCAATTCTCCTGTGAAGAAAGGGCAACTCATTGCGAAAATCGATCCGCAATTGTTTGAGGCTGCAGTAGAACAAGCTCGCGCCAATTACGTTGCCGCCCGGGGCAATCTTGCCAAAGCACAAGCGCAAGCTGTGGATGCTGAGCGGCAATATCGGCGCGCGCGCGCCCTCGCTGAGCGGCAACTCATCGCCCAGGCTGAGGTCGACACCGCGCAAACGAACGCCAATGCCGCCCAGGCGCAGGTAAAAGTCGCCGAGGGCAGTGTGGAGCAGGCGCGGGCGGCGTTACATCAAGCCGAGGTGAACCTTGCGTACACCAATATCATCTCCCCCACCAATGGCGTCGTCATCTCACGCAATGTCGATGTTGGACAAACGGTCGCAGCCTCCCTGCAAGCGCCGACCCTGTTTCTCATCGCTGAAGACTTGGCCAAAATGCAAGTAGACACTAGTGTCGCGGAAGCCGATGTCGGCAGGTTGTGGGCGGGGATGACAGCCAGCTTTACCATCGACGCCTACCCCAACGAGCGCTTTACTGGTCGTGTCCGGCAAATCCGCAATGCGCCGCAGACCGTGCAAAACGTCGTGACCTATGACGCGGTTATCGATGTCGACAATGCCGAGTTGAAGCTCCGTCCCGGTATGACGGCGAATGTCACTTTTGTCTATGCTGAAAGAGCCAATGTCATGCGCGTGCCGAATGCGGCGCTGCGTTTTCGCCCTTCTCCCGAACTGTTAGCGAAGCTCACGCCGCTACAGAATGCTCAGACGAACACGAATCATGATCATACCGCGCTTGATCAACGCACGGTGTGGGTGCTGCGAGATCATACCCCTCGTCCGGTTCCTATTCGCCTCGGCATTTCTGACGGCACGGTTACGGAAGTGTTGGAAGGAGAGCTCCGCATTGGCGATCGCGTGATCACTGACGTTGTAGGAGGCGAGGAACGCCCTCAAGGCGCTCGCCCCATGGGCCCTGGCGGTTTCCGGCGGCTTTTCTAAGCCTGCGTCGTATGCTGATGATCGAGAAACATCCAGTTCTCATCGAGGTGCAACACGTACGGAAAATCTACCGTATGGGCGACGTGGACGTCGAAGCTCTGCGTGATGTATCCCTCACGATTCAGGAGGGAGAGTTTGTGGCGATCATGGGCGCCTCCGGATCCGGCAAATCGACGCTCATGAACATTCTGGGCTGCCTCGATCGACCGACGGCTGGCCGCTACTTTCTTGCCGGGCAGGATGTGGCGCGGATGCCGCGCAATGAACTTGCCGAGGTGCGGAACCGGCTCGTCGGCTTCGTCTTTCAGAATTTTAACCTGCTGGCGCGCACCAGTGCGGTGGAAAACGTTGCACTCCCCTTATTGTACGCCGGGACGCCGAAGCGCGAACGATGGCGGCGAGCCGAAGAAGTGTTGCGCCTGGTCGGTCTGGGGAATCGGCTCTCCCATCTGCCCAATCAGCTGTCCGGCGGACAACAGCAGCGGGTGGCGATCGCGCGGGCGCTGGTCACCAAACCGAGAGTGATGCTGGCCGATGAACCGACGGGCAATTTAGACTCACGCACCAGCCTGGAGATTCTGACGCTGTTGCAGGAGCTCTGGCGGAACGGTCTGACCATTGTCATGGTGACGCATGAGCCCGATATTGCAGAATATGCGGAGCGAGTCATCGTAATGAAAGACGGAACCATTCAATCTGACACTGCGCGTGAGGCCCGCAGCACTTACAGTCAGAACGCAAATGTATCACCCGGAGTGATCCTATGACGGCGTTTGATATCCTCCAGACCGCCCTGACGGCGCTGTTGCGCAATAAGTTGCGGTCGTTCCTGACCACGCTCGGCGTGATTATTGGCGTGGCGGCTGTGATCGCTATGGTCGCCATCGGGGAAGGCGCCAAAGCCCAGGTCGAAGCCTCCTTTGCCTCGATGGGGTCAAATCTGCTGATTATCATGTCCGGCACGACCACCGCCGGCGGCGCCCAGGGAGGATTCGGCACCCTGCCGACGCTCACCTGGGATGATTTGAAAGCCATTCAAACCGAAGTGTCGACGGTGCGCGCCGCGGCCCCAGTGCTGCGAACCACCGCCCAGATTCTCAGTGAAGACCAAAATTGGACGACCAGCGTAACCGGGACGACGCCGGACTATTTTGCGGTGCGGAACTGGCCGGTGCAGCGGGGAATGCTTTTTCGTCAGTCAGACGTCGACAGCGGCACGAAAGTGGTCGTGCTCGGGCAGACGGTTGTAGACAAACTTTATGGCTCCCATTTCGATCCGGTGGGGCAAACGGTTCGCATCAAAAATGTGCCGTTTCAAGTGATTGGCGTCCTGGTCAAAAAAGGGCAGTCTCCCATGGGACAAGATTATGATGACGCCGTCTTCGTGCCGCAAAGCACCTTTCAAGCGAAAATTCAGGGCGGTTTGCAAAAGTACATCGCCGGCGTCATCTTTGTCGGGGCGGTGTCTACCGACGCCACGACGCGCGCGCAAGCACAGATCACCGATCTTTTGCGCGATCGTCATCATATTCAACCCGGGATGGATGATGATTTTTCCATTCGCAATTTAACCGAAATGGCCGCTATGCAGCAGGAAGGGACGCAGACCTTGACGACGCTGCTTGCAAGCATCGCAGCCGTATCGTTACTCGTGGGCGGAATCGGCATCATGAACATTATGTTAGTGAGCGTAACCGAGCGCACGCGCGAGATCGGCCTCCGCATGGCGGTCGGGGCCAAGTCACTGGATATTCTGACCCAATTTCTGGCCGAGTCGCTGACGCTTTCATTGGTCGGCGGGCTCATCGGAGTGGGGATTGGCGTGAGCGGAGCATATCGGTTGGCGCAGCAGTTTGGCTGGCCGACTTTGATTCGTCCAGAAATTATGGTCATTGCCGTAGGATTTAGCGCGTTCGTCGGCGTCAGCTTTGGTCTCTACCCTGCGATTAAGGCGTCTCGTCTGGATCCGATCACCGCTCTGCGCTTTGAGTGAGCTTCGCTCCACACCACGCTGCTTCTCTTGACACTGCCATTCTCACTGTTGCATCATCACACGCTCGGATTACTCCTGACCGCCACAATGACAAAACAAAGGAGGGACCACCGTGGAATTTGAAACTTTAGCGACTGGCTACGGCTTGCTCGAAGGTCCACGCACCGATGAACAGAATCGACTTTACTATAGCGACGTGCGCGGCGGCGGCGTCTTTCGCCGCAATCCGGACGGACGGATTGAAACCCTTATTCCTGAACGCAAGTTCGTGGGCGGCATCGCGCTGAATACAGGCGGCGGTCTGCTTGTCACCGGGAAAACGCTTGCCTGTTGGGATGAGCACACCGGCCAGCTGCGCGATATTTTCGCGGAATGGGAGGGCAAGCCGCTCTTCGGCCTCAATGACCTCACCATCGACGATCAAGGCAGCATCTGGGCCGGCACGTTCGGCTGCGATATTCACCAGTTCGACTTCAAAAGCACGCCGCCGCCAGGCGCGCTCTTTCGCATCGATCCGCCGGGCACAATCACCAAACTCTGGGAAGGGGTTGAAATAACCAATGGTCTTGGCTTTAGTCCAGATCGCAAACTGCTGTATCATTGTGACTCAACCACACGGGCAGTGTGGGCCTATGAGGTGCGCGCCGATCGCACGGTCAGCCCTCGCCAACTCTTTGCCCGCCTGCCGGAGGGGATGCCAGACGGCATGACCGTGGACGTGGAAGGCGGCGTATGGGTGGCGGTGGTCGCCGGGCCAGGCGAGATCGTGCGCTTCAAACCGGACGGGACGCTCGCTAAGCGTATGAAGGTCCCGGCAAAAACGGTCACCAGCGTCGCGTTTGGCGGGCCCGATATGCGTGATCTGTACGTCGTTACCGCGAACAATGACAAGCGTGAACTCAAAGGAACGGTGTTCCGCACCCGTTCAGACATTCCTGGGCTGCCAGTTCCCAAGGCGCGGTTTTAGCGCCCCAGACGCCGCCCGCCCAGGAGGCGCAAACTGTCACCGCGAGCGGAGCGAAGCCATCTCTCCTCACAAGAGGAGATTGCTTCGTCGCCTATGGCTCCTCACAATGACGGGCCTGCAGAACGCCTTCTTTCACCGATGCATCAAGGCGGGGGACGCGACACAAGCGGCGGGGCAAACGCCGTGACCGGCGGCGGCTCGCC
>DATLYA010000001.1:0-2378 GCA_035575235.1 Candidatus Methylomirabilota bacterium | reverse complement strand
GCCGTGCCGATCGGCCACGGGCTGGGGCTGTATCTTGGCGGGATTATCGCACAACACTGGGGCTGGCGCTGGACATTTTATCTGCTGGGGATTCCAGGAATCCTGCTGGCTCTCCTGGTCGCCAGACTCAGAGAGCCAGTGCGCGGACAGATGGAGGACTCCCCGCGACCGGCGCCAACCGAGGTTTCCTCACACGCGCTCAGTCAACTATGGCAAACGATTCGCGCCAAGCCGGCGTTACGGTGGCACTTCATCGCCATGGCGCTTATCGGCTTCTCCGTGAATGGTCCGGCTGTGTGGTTACCGACGTTTCTGGTCCGCCTGCGCGGCTTTAGTGTAGAAACTGCTGGTGAGATCACGGGCTTGAGCGCGGTCGTCGCCGGCCTTATTGGCACGTTTCTCGGGGGAGTGCTGGCCGACCGGTGGATGGCTCACCAGAGAAACGCGCGAATGCTCATCCTCGTCGTCCGTAGTTTCCTGGTGATTCCTTTCCTCCTTGGCATGTTCTTTTTTTCTTCGCCCTGGCTGCTTATCACTGTTATTGTTGTGGGCAGTTGCGTGAGTACGGTGTGGTTTGGTCCGGGCTCGGCCATCGTTCACGACCTGGTCCCTCCGGAAATTCGTTCCGTCGCCGTCGCCGTATACGTCCTGGTGATTAATCTTGCGGCGGGCGTCTCGCCTATTTTAATCGGCAAGCTCACAGACCTCAGCGGCAATCCGGCGTTTTTACAGTACGCCTTGCTGATCGCTCTGGTTGGGGATTTGCTCGCGGCGCTCTGCCACTATCGTGGGTCGCGCACCCTGGTCGCCGACATGCAGGTTCGTCTTGCGACGGCGGCAGCGGCATAATCAAAGCTGAATGGGGGAAACGGGAAACCGGAGAATCGGAGTAGAGGGCATGGATTTACTAGATGGCTTGAGAGCATCCCTTGCTCAGCACGGCCTTAATTTACTCGGCACAACCTCCGTCGCCGCCTACGAAGCGCTCGTTCCGCCGCAGTATCACGTGGCGGCGCTGTTGCCGCAAGCAAAAACCATCGTAGTGATTGGCAATGGCGGCGGCGAGTTTTGGCGCGGATTCCGCGCCTATTGTGATCAACACCCTCGCTATTTCCATGAACGCGAACATCCGCTTGATGACTACACGGTAGAAATTCTAGAGAGGGCGCTCACGCCACAATTTCAGCAGGCCGGCGCCGTGTACCGCTATGTCTACCCGTTCCGTTTCTGGGCCGAGCCAGTGTCTTTCATGCATCTGGCGCGTGCGGCTGGTCTCGCGGGTCCAAGCGTCCTTGGCGTTGTCATTCATCCTTACTACGGCCCGTGGATAGCGCTGCGCGCAGCCGTACTGGTCGATCAAGAACTGTTCGCCCCACCGCCGGCTGAGGGATTTGACCCTTGCCCAACTTGCGTTCAACGCTCGTGCATGACGGCGTGTCCGGCAAGTGCAATAAGTCCAACGAAAGGCTGGGACATTCCAGCCTGTGTCCAGCATCGCCTTCACGTCACGGACGACTGCATGGACTACTGTCGCGCCCGGTTTGACTGTATATACGGCCGTGCACACCGCTATCCGCTCGACGAGTTGCAGTATCACCAGCGGCGGAGTTTTGCGGAGATGAGGAAGCATTTCGAGCAGCCATCAGCTCTTAGCACTCAGCCGTCAGCCAAACAAACTTAATACGACGGCAAGAAACTCAGGACTATGGGATAAAACTTTCACCGCATGGCATACGGTTACAGTGTCAGTGCGAGCCCTTTGCTAAGCTCAGGATAAACTGCGCGAAGCAATCTTTGCCTGAAACAGAGATTGCTTCGTCGCTTCCCGCTCCTCGCAATGACAGGCGTCTCCTCTGTTGCCCAAGGGGTTCGTCTCAACGTCCTTAACCTCTGCTCTCTTCATCTTCCTTGTTTGGCTGAAAGCTGATAGCTGAGAGCTGACAGCTTGCACAAAAGGAGGCCTTATGGATCTCATCATTCGCAACGGCACGATTGTCACGGCTGGAGACATTACGCAGGCGGATGTTGGCATCGAAGGAGGCAAGATTAAGCAGATCGGCCAAGGACTCGGTCCTGCCGCCCGCGAAATTGACGCCACGGGGAAGTATCTGTTTCCAGGCGGCGTCGATGCTCATACCCATGTGGATTTTGAACTACTGGGGAATAAATCGGTTGACGATTTTTACTCCGGCACGGTAGCCGCCGCGTGCGGCGGCGTCACGACCATTATCGATTACGCCTTACCCGAACCTGGTCAGTCTATTCAAGGCAGTGTCGAAGCCTGGCAAAAGAAAGCGCAGGGGAAAGCGGTGATCGATTATGGGCTGCATCCCGCCATCTTGGAGCCGACGCAAAAAATTATTGATGAAATGGCCGAT